>JBOHZR010000001.1:0-8237 GCA_050738595.1 Steroidobacteraceae bacterium
CATAGGGCTCGCCCGCGAGGTGGTACACGGCGATGCGCAAAGGGTACGCGACGGCAACGTGAATCACTGAGAACAAGAGCGCGCCAGCGAAGTGCACAAGGATGACGGGCGCCCGTGGCCGCGCATCCACCCGGAAACGATTCTCGAGGCGAACGACGAGCGGGATCAGGACCAGGAGGATCAGGATGCTGCTTTCGTTTCGAACGAACGGCTTCCAGAGCTTGAACTGCGGGCTGTAGATCTCTCCCTGCAGCATATCGTTGATCGCCATGTAGACGCCGAAGAGGAAGCCGATGACGATATACAGGCGCCACATCCCGCGCAGCCAGCGGGCATCGTCCGTCGAAGACACCTTCGGCAAGGAAACCGGCATCATGGAGAGGATTTGTCAGCGCGCGGCAGGGCAAAGGCAACCAGCGTCTCGCCGCGCGAATCCAGCAGCTTCGCATGCCCTCCGGCAGCGATCACGACGTATTGACGCCCGTCGGTGCCGAGATAGGTCATCGGCGTGGCAGGGGAAGCAAAGGGCAGTGACGCACTCCATAGAAGCTTACCCGTACGCGCATCGAACGCACGAAACTGCTCGTCGAGCGTTGAGCCCTCGAACACGAGCCCGCCAGAGGTTGCCATGGGTCCGCCGAGGTTGAACGCCCCGTACTTGGCGGCCTGCGGATGAGACCGCGGCCGCGGCCACGAGCCGAGCGGAACGGACCAGGCGACTTTTCCGGTGTCGTAGTCTACGGCTGTCAGGGTACCCCACGGAGGGGGGGTGCACGGAGTTTCATCCGGGGCCTCGAGAAAACGTCGTTCCATCCCATACGGGGCGCCCAACTGAGGTCCACCCTCCCATCCCCGACCCGTGTACCAATATCCTGATTCGCTCCAATAGCGGCCTCTCGGGATCAATACGACTACGCGCGGGTAGTCGTTCACGTTCACATAGAGGAGCCCCGACTCAGGATCTACGGCGGCACCGCCCCAGGCCATTCCGCCGACATCGCCCGGGATCAGGAGCGAGCCACGCAGGCTGGGCGGCGTGAATATGCCCTCATTACGCAGCCCGGAAATCTCCTTGCTGCAGGCTGCGCGATCCGCGGGGGTAGAGCCCCAGACCTGCCGCAAAGGCTCAGTCGAGGCAAGGCGAAGGCCCGGGGGCGGGAACGGCTGGGTCGAGGAGGTCTGCTCCCCGGGCACGTCGCTCTGGGGCACGGCCTTTTCGTGCACCGGGAAGATGGGGTCGCCGTTGCGCCGATCGAGGAAGAACAGGAACCCCGTTTTGTTGCCGGCTACGACGGCCGGTATGTTTCGGCCGTCGCGATGGATGGTGAGCAGAGTCGGCTGGACCGTCGTGTCGTAGTCCCAGAGGTTGTGGTGGACGAGCTGAAACGCCCAGGCGACCTTCCCCGTTGCGGAATACAACGCCACCACTGAATCGGCATAATGGTCATCGCCTGGGCGAAGCCCGCCATAGTAATCGGGGCTGGCGCTCCCGGTGGGGACGAACACCAGACCCCGCTTCGCATCGACGGACATGGGCGCCCACGCGTTGGCGGCGCCGGTGCGAATCCCCGGACCCCGCGGCACGGGGTCCCACGTCCAGAGCAGGGTGCCGGTGCGCACGTCGTAGGCGCGAACGACACCGCTCGGCATCACTGCCTTCATGTTGTCGTTGATCGCCGATCCCGCGATCACGACATTTCCGGCAACGGTCGGCGGTGACGTCATGTGATACACGCCGGGCGAGTAATTGGCCACGCCATCGCTAAGATGAACCTGCCCATCCTGACCGAAGTCCTTGGCCGGTTTCCCGGTCTGGGCATCGAGCGACATGAGACGGGCATCCTGGGTGGCGATAAAAATACGTTCGGGGTGCGCCGAGCCGGCCGGCCAGCTCGCGACACCGCGACAGATGAAGCCGTCGCCGTAGTCCAAATTCAGCGGAATTTGGGGGTTGTACTCCCATTTCTCTCGGCCCGTGACAGGATCGAGGGCGATCACCCGGTCGTATCCGCTGCACAAGTACATCGTGTTGCCGAGCACGATCGGTGTGGCTTCAAAACCCGTCTTCTTCGACGTGTGCTCTTCATTGGATACGTCGTTGCCGCGGTAAACCCACGCGACCTTCAGCCCGCTGACGTTGCGGTGATTGATTTGCGCGAGTGAGGAGTACCGGGTCCCCGCAGCGTCCCCTCCGTAATACAGCCACCCGTTATTGTCAGCGCCAATGGCCGGCGCGCCAGTGACAGCCAACGCTAATCCCGCTAGGGCAAACCGACGCATACATTGACCTCGGAGCCTGGTTGGAGACACCCGGCCGTAGCTTAGGACGCTCTCTGGGCATTGCAACGGAAGCGTGACGAGCGGGACGGGTCGCAGGACGAGCGGGACTTTCTAGGATGGCCGGGTAGGACGAGCGAGCGATCGCTTACGGGATACTTGTAAACCTACTACGAAAGTCGGCAAGTGGCCGACTGCGGGAGTCGGCCGCACCGCGGTCTGATAAGTGTACATAGTACGCATCTCAGCGTACTATGTATTATATGCCAAGGGATCGTATATTTGCCGCGGCGAAGTCTGTCCTCGACCGGGAGGGGCTTTCAGGCCTCACCATCCGCAAGGTGGCTGCGCGGGCAGGCATGTCACCGATGGCGCTATATCGGCATTTCGCAGATAAGGATGCTCTGCTCAACGAGCTGATGGAGGACGGACTCGTAGCCTGGGAGCAGATCGCACGCTCGCTGACAGCTCAGGATCCGATCCGATGGCTTGAGCAGCTCGCCGAGGGCTACGTCGACTTCGCGCTGACTCAACCCCATCGCTTCGACGCTGCTTTCTTCCTGCCCGCTCCCGACGCGCGGCGTTATCCGGACGATTTCGTTGCCGGCCGGTCTTCGGTCATCGCGATGGCACTCATTCGCATCGATCAGGCCAAGGCGGATGGCAGGCTCGGTGCGAAGCCTGCGCTCGAGGTCGCTGTTGCGCTGTCGGCACTCGCGCAGGGATTCGTCTCCATGTATCGCGCCCGCCGCTTTTCGAACGAGAAGCAGTTCCGAGCTCTCTACAGGGGAGCGATTCGCCACTTGATCGACTCCTTCTCGGGCGAGCGGAGCCGGAAATGATCGTCGCACTCCTGACGCTCGCGAGTGGGGTCATGTTCTACCTCTCGCAGGGCCTTAATGATTGGTGGCCTCTCGCATGGGTCGCCCCCACGCCGCTCCTGTGGCTTGCATACGGTAAGGGTCCGTACTGGCAGCTTGTTCTCGCAGGTGCCGCAGCATGCTTCGCTGGCAACATCTATGCCTTTCAGTGCTACAGCTCACTGCCCCCGGTGCTGCTCCTCGAGGTCATCGTTCCGCAGGTCGTGCTCTTTTCGACGGCGGTCGCCTGTGCACGCGCGGTGGAGCGGCGGATGGGGCCTATCGCGACACTTCTCGCATTTCCGAGTCTCTGGGCCGCATTCGAGTATCTGATCAGCCTGGCATCGCCACATGGGAGTTACGGTTCGTTCGCTTACAGCCAGGTCTCGGCACCGGCTCTCATCCAGTGCGTCTCGCTTCTAGGCCTCGAGAGCGTCACATTTCTCCTCTGCCTATTCGCCAACGCCTTAGCGATGGCACTGCGCGCACGCCGGCAGAGCTTCATCCCGATTGGTTTCGGGTTTGCAGCCTGCGCGCTCAATGTCGTGTTCGGCGTGGTCCGGCTCACCGAACCGGACACTGCTACCTCCACTGTGGCTGCGATCGTCGACGAACACGGGACCGGCTCCACTGCGCACCAGGACCGGGTGGCAGGGGCGATTGCGATATCGGACACCTATGCACGTGCGGTCCGCGCGGCGGCTGCGCAGGGGGCGAGCATTGCCGTCCTGCCCGAAGGCGGAATCCTCGTCCCGGATGCGCGGTCGCGCTCGACCGTCCTCGAACCGCTCGTCACTGCCGCCGCAGGCGGCAGGATCCGGGTCATCGCCGGCGTCTACGAGCGCTCACCGCCGGAGGATGTCGCCTACTCGATAGCGCCCGACGGAACCTTCGCGACGTACGCCAAGAGGCATCTCGTACCGATCCTCGAAGCGCAATTCACACCGGGTCGCGCGTCGGGTTGGCTAGGCGACGGCCGCGCTGTTGAGATCTGCAAAGACATGGACTTTCCGCGCACCGTTCGTCGTGATGCCGAGCGCGGAATCCGACTGATGGCCGTTCCTGCTGGAGATTTTGGAAAGGACGGCTGGCTGCATGCGCGCATGGCCGTCATGCGCGGCGTGGAGAATGGGTTTGCCATCGTGCGTGCGGCCAACGACGGTTGGCTCACCGCCAGCGACGCCGAGGGACGCTTGCTTGCGGCGCGCGAGGTAGCACCCGCCGGATTGACCGCGATCGTTGCACGTCTTCCCCTCGGACCTGGACCCACGCTCTACACGCGCATCGGTGATGTCTTCTCGTGGTTCTGCGTGGGGTTGTCGGTAGCGATCTTAGCGAACTCATTTGTTCGAACCAGATCAAGGGCAGGCAAGACGCAACAGTGTGCTGCCCACACGGTCGGGGAGGCCCCGCTGGCGAGTGAACAGAGGACCGCTCGCAGTCGACGAACCTAAAAGTTCAAGGCCATCGCGGGTCCAATACCTGGTGCTCGTCATTGCCGACAATCAGGTCTAAGATCGGAGGCGACGCTAAAATGATTGCGAGATCGACGATGAAATATCACCTCGTGAGTGCTGCGCTGATTTTAGCGGTGATCGTTCTGTTTCTTAGCGGGATAAGCTTGACAGGAACGTCCCTTATCGGTCCGCTGCTCATCATTGCGGCAGCCGTTTGCGAGTTCCAGTTCTGGAAGCGGACGTTCCATCGTCGGCGAGTCAGTCGACTTCATTAGAGATGCATGAAACGTGGGTTTCCGCAATCATCAGAATGGTGCTACTCGTGATTGTGGTCTCACTGATCTATGACGCGATTACCCGAAGGAAACGCTAGCGGTTCTACCGCGGGGTGATAGGTCTCCCCAAGTCGCTCGCGGCTGGGGCGCTCGCCCCACCACTCTGGGGGATGTTTCGTCGCGGCTACATTCGCTTAAGGGATAATCGGACCGGAAAACCCCATGCCCGGTTTCGGGCCGGCAGCGCGCACACCGCGGAACTGGAGCTCAGGAAAGAAACGGATGCGGTGCCGTGGCGAGTCGGCGTACGGAGATGCCGATCGCGGCCGCGATCCCGGCGCTGATCAGGACCGGGATGATCCATGCCCACCAAAACAAGTGAAGGATTCTAGAGAAGAAATGCGCAGCGTAGACTAGATAGCTCGCGTAGACCCAAATGTAGAACAGCATAAACTCGCCGATGAAACTCTGACGCCTCGGCGGGAAAGTGGCCAGCTTCTGCAGAGCGAAGATGGCATAGGCCAGCCAGATGATGAAGATGCACAGCGCGAGCATGGCGACACTCGAAAGCGGCTCTCCCTTGAACAGGAGGCCCGCGGAACCGGACAGCAGTACGATGCCGAGCCACAGGAGCGGGGCTGAAATGACGGCGCTGCACAGCGCCCTGCGCTGAGCGGCCGGAGCGCCGAGCCCAGGCATGAGGGCGAGCTCGGCGAGCTGCTCGCGCGTCAGTTTCGAGATCTGCGTGAGGAATCCGGCCGACACGAGCCCTGCTGCGGTGAGTGCCAAAGCGCCGACGACCCAGCGCAGGCCACTCGCGCCGAGCCACGGAAAGCCGATCGCGGCCACGATGAAGAGGGCCAGGAGCATGGCGCCGATGATCAACTGTCGCGAGAGTTGCACGAACATACCGCCAAGGCAGGTTCGAACGACTTGCACGGGAGCCTGGCGCTCCCAAGAGCCGTGCCGGCTCGAAGCCACCCTGGGTCCGTGCGTGAGCGCCCACGGCTGGTCGATGCGCATGCAGATGGTTCGAAGTCGCTCGGCAAGGCTCCGCGGTCGTGAGCCCCGTCGAATCACCCGGCGCCACTCGACGGCCGCCAGCAGCGGCACAGCGGCAGTAAGGAGCACGATAGCGGCGGCGAGGAGCGCGAAGAACCACTGCTTGCCAGGTTCATGATCGCCCCGCCCACTCGCCGTCCAACAAGCAGTGAGCACGACGAGCAGCAACACTCCCACGGCGAAAGTGGGTCGGCGGGGCGCCAGCATTCCCCCGAGGGCGGTGGCGAGCACGAGCACCGGCGGGACCCAGGCCGGCCATACCGGGTTTCCCGCGAGCGCAGCGACGGTCAGCGCGAGTGGTGGGAGGAGCGATGCCGTTGCGAGGAGATTTGCGCGGCGCGCGAGTCGCTGCGATCCGGGCAGGCACGAGCGGGTCGCATCCTCGACGAAGGCGAGCGCCCCCGAGCCGAGCAAGAAGGCGAGAAAGAGCATCGACAGGAAGAGTACGATCGCGGCGCCAACCGCACCCGCGTAGCTGCCTTTGGTCGCGAGTGGATAGGCGAGCGCGGCCCAACCCCAGCACACGAACGTTGAGATACCCGGGCGGCCTATCGAGCCGAACAGTGCGGAGAGGTCTTCTCGGACCCGTCGCATCACCGCGCGACCTCGATGAACAGATCCTCGAGATTGAGTGCATCGAGGCGTGTCCCCGGTGCAGCGACGATCTCGGGCCAATCCGCCCCACGGTCACGGGCAATCACCAGCGTGACCGAGCCGTCGGGCTGTCGGCGCCTCGAGACTTCGCCCGGAACCTGGCTTGCTGAAAGCACCAGAGACTGAGCGGGCACCGTGAGGCGCGCATGCGTTTCGGCGAGGTCATCGAGCGCGGCATCGACAACGATACGATGGTCGTGCAGGAACACGACGCGCGAGGCGACACGTTCGAGATCCGAGACGATATGCGTCGAGAAAAATATAGTCGTTCCGCGTTCGGCGGCGCGCGCGACGATCTCCCGGAGGAGATCGCGGCGTGCGACGGGGTCGAGCGCCGAGGCCGGCTCATCGAGCACCAGGAGGTCCGGGTTAACCGCAAGGCCCCGAATAAGCGCGACGCGCTGCCGCTCGCCAGGTGAGAGGCTTTCGAGCCGCCGCTCCGCGGAGATCTGCCAGCGTGCGAGCGAGAGTTCGACGAACTCGCAGTCCCAGCGCGGGTATTGACGCCCAACGAATTCGAGCATGTCCCCGACACGCATCCACGCGAACGTGTCCGGTTGCTGGGCGACGTAGCCGATGCGCTGCTTCGCCGCATCGCTCAAGGAGAGCGAGGGCTCGCCGAAGACGAATGCTCGTCCCCCGGTCGGTTTCTCGAGGCCGAGCAGAGTGCGAATAAGCGTCGTTTTGCCGGCGCCGTTGCGGCCGACCAGCCCGAGCACGGTGCCGGACGCGACGGCGAGGCTCACCCGATTGAGCACCAGTTCGGTGCTGAGATCGTGGGGTAACGCTTTGTTGGCATAGCGCTTGGTAATCCGCTCGCAGCAGACGGGATCGTTGGATGACAGCTCGGTGTGCACGAGGGCGTTCACTCTGAGTCCTCCAGGAGCGATTTAAGACGCTTCACGACGACGTGTGCAGGAAGGCTGAGTTCGCGAGCCTGGCGGGCGACCTCAGCAAGCGAGGATTGCAGGCGGGCGAGCCGCTGCTCAGCGGGGAGCACGGTGCGCGCGCCCTGAGCGACAACCATGCCTCTGCCTCTCAGGCGCGTGAGCAGACCCTCCGCCTCGAGCTGGCAGTAGGCGCGTGAGACCGTCATCGGGTTTATGGCGTGCTGAACGGCCACGTCGCGCACGGAAGGGAGCTCCTCGCCCGGAGGCAACTGACCGCTTGCGATCAGGCGGCGCAGCTGGGCGCCGATCTGCCGATAAATCGGCTCAGACGCACCCGGCAGGATCGTGAATCGGTTGGCGTTCATTCTGTGTGTATCGATACATTAATACACAAGAGGGCCGCTTGGCAAGGTCTCTGTCGTCCGGCAAGCCCGTTGCCGTACAGCGGGGATCGCCTGCTGCATGCCGTCAGCGGCTTCAGGGAATGACCGCAATCGGGCGATCTGACTTACTGCGGGAAGCCGACGTTCGCGCACCGCACACGCAAGATCACAGGCCCGCGTTCGAGTTCGAAAGTCCGCCCGCAGCTTTGGTTAGGGCGAAGCCGCCTCCTCGCATCGGATTGAGTACTGAAGACCTAGTGTAGTGTCCCTCAAATAGCTTTACAGTATTTCCGGGCATTGCTATGATCTCGTTCATGCCGAACGAGGGCTTGGCGATCAAATTGCCAGCGGGAGAGCGGACCCAACTGGAACAATGGGA
>JBOHZR010000002.1:0-12001 GCA_050738595.1 Steroidobacteraceae bacterium
ACGGCTCACGCGGCAGCTCGCCAAGCCACTGCGTTCCCTGCGCCCGGCGCAACCCCGTGAGCTCGCGCGAGAGCGCTACCCAGTTCAGCCGGGTTCCGTCGAGCTGGTAAGCATCCCTTCGACGCGCGAGGCCCCAGTTCCACACATACCGTGCCGCCCCGAAGAGCCGTCCGAGTAACGCGCGCTGCCGGCGTGTCGGATACACTCGCAACCGGTATGTACGCTCGATCGTGGGGACGTCCGCCATACTGTTATTATATACAGTTACCCGAACCCCCTCAAGGGCAGGACTGCACTTTCAAACACCGTCGGACGTCCCGCGCGCGCTTGCCGCACATCGCCGACGTGGCTGGCGCGACACAACGCTGCGCGCTGACTCAAGCCAACGGGGTCACTCACGTCCTGTTCGTTCCGTGGTGCAGATAGCATGATCATCAAATCGTCGCGGCCCTTCGCGGCTCTCATTCTGGTCGCGACCGTCCTCGCCGGATGCGGCAAGCTCCATCTCGGCAGCGCGTCGGCGCCTTCCACCCAGCTGCCAACCGCCCGAGAGCTCAAGAGGATCCGCTACATGTCGCAGTCGGCGGGCCCGGACGACCGGCGGGTCTTCGACAAACTCGCGCAGGCGCGATCCTGCCGCGATCTCGAGATTGCGATGCGCTGGAATCGACCGCCCGATCTCAAAAGCGGTCCTTTCAACGAGAAGCTGAACTATCTCACCTCCGGCATCCCAGCGAGCCTGCCGAAGCAATCGGAGGTGTTCATCGTCGGGACGATCGAGCACGGACAGTCGCTCTCCTCGGGCGGCTGGGGATGGACACTGAAGCTCGAGCACGGGCCCGAGGTGCAGGCGATCGAGCCGGCGGAGTACTGGCAGAAACAGGAGCAGGCCCAGCAGGAAGGCGGTCCCGTCGCCATCGTCAAACCGTACGCTCCCGGACGGAAGCTCTGCGCGCGCGGGGTCTACCAAGGCGAGATCGGACGCTCTCTCAACGGAACCGGAAACGTGCCGCTCGTTTCCGTTCTGTTCTCGATCGACCGGCGGCGCTGAGAGCTGCTGAGAGCTAATGATCGCACAGTGAGATATCGCCGCTCAGGCTCGTGATTCGCACGCGCGCGTCGCCCGCTCCGCGGGTGCCATCGAGGCGCCGGCCCGGTCCATACTCGCCCGTGCGCTCCGCCCGCTGACCGAAGCAATCGTCGAGGTCGCCGCTGAAGGTCTGCGCCTCATACTGAAATCCCGCTGCGGCGGTCGCCGCGATCCGCGCGCTGCCGCTCACCGTCCCCGCCTCGATCGTACCGCCGCGGTCGAGGCGCGCGGTCAGCTCGATCTCCCCGGAGGTGGTATGCAGCCGCACGGAGCGGGTCGAGGCGAGCTGCGCATCGAGTCTGCCGCTGATCGTCCTCGCCTCGAGATCGCCGGCCACGTTCTTGACGCTCACCTCGCCGCTCACGCTCGTGACGTGCAGCGACCCGAAACCCGACCCCGACCCTGACCCCGACCCGCCACCCCTGCCGCCGCCGCCTTGGAGGCGGATCGTGCCGCTCACGGATTTCACTTCGTTGTTGCCCGAGCCGAGCTCCGCATCGATCCCGCCGCTCACTGACTGCAGATGCTGAGCGCCGATGACGCCGCGCGAGCGGATCTCGGCGCTCACGCCCGAGACGTTGATCTCGCTGCCGCGTGGCACGTGCACCTCGAGCCGTGCCCCGCCGAGGCTGGACCAGTGCACGAAATCGCGCCTGATCTGGATGCTCGTCCGGCCGGTGTCGCTCCTCACCTCGAGGTGCTGCGAGTCATTTCCCAGATCGGCGCTGACGGCAACCTGTGGCTTGTCCCACCCGGTGATCTCGATCTGCCCCGCGACGTTGCTCACGTCGACCTCCCCGTGTGGACTGGCTGCGACCTGCTGCTGAACGGTCCGGGCCTGTGCAGCACCGAGCGCGAACAGTGCCGCGATCGCCGAAAGAGCCAAGGGTAATCTGCGCATGTTCAACTCTCTCCGCCGGCGGAGCCCGCTTCCTGGACGGCCGTCAGCACTCGCATCTCGTCCTGATAGGTATCGATCAGCAATCCCTGCAGCAGCGCGTTGGCCGGCTCGCGCCCCAGCGCCTGCTGAATCTGCTGCATCGATCGATGAATCGTCGCAAGGCTCGCGAGCACCTGCTGGCGGGTCTGCGGCGGAAGGCTCTTCAAGCGCTCATCGAGGGACGCGAGCAGCGCTGCGCGCTCGGCGACGTAGCGCGGATCGGTGATGAATGTCGCCGGGAGCTCCGCGCGCGCCACACGCGGCGGAGCGGCCTCCGGCGCAAGCGGGATCGTCCCACCAGATGAGTGACGGGCGGCGAGCTGCCGCTGAACGTCCGGATGTCCCGTCTGCAAAAACAGCCGGTCCACGAGGATACCCGCGACCACTGCCGCGACGGCCGCCGCGATCCCGGCGAACCACACAGCCGATCGCCGCGCCGTTGACCGCCGAGCGCCCGACCACCGCAGCCGCGCCTCGAGCGCCGGCCATCCGTCCCGCGGCGGCGGAATGTCGCGCGGCAGCTCGCTGAGCCGCGTGACCTTGATCGGGGCAGAGTCGCTCATCAGTCAAACCTCCGGATGCAGCTTGGCGCGCAGGAGCGCACGGGCGCGATGCAGCTGTGCCTTGCAGGTGCCCTCCGCGACGCCGAGCATCTGGCCCGCCTCGCCATGCGAGTAGCCGTACAGGCCGCACAGCACGAGTACATCGCGCGCACCGTCCGGCAAACCGCCGATGGCTGCCTCGATCTCACGGACCTCGACCGGTGTATCGAGCGTCCATTCGCCGCCGGATTCCCCCTCCTCGAGCGCAGGCGTCGGCAGCTCGTTCTGCTCGGACGACCGGCGGCGGCGCGTCAGCACGACGTTCACCGCGATGCGGTGCAGCCACGTACCGAAACTGCTCCGCGTCTCGAAGCGCCCGAGCGCACGCCAGGCATTGAAGAAGGCCTCCTGAGCGCAATCCTCGGCGGCCGCCGGATCACGCATGAGCCGCAGGCACAGCCCGTACACCCGGCCGATGTGGTCCCGATAAAGCCGCTCGAATGCACGCACGTCCCCGCCTCTGGCGCGCTGTACGAGCCCCGCCTCCCACTCGACCCGCTCACTTTGTGCTGCAGCCGCGCCCATCCGACCAGTTAGACTGCACCCAACGGGCCGCGGTTTAAACTGCCTGCCGGTGCGTCTCCCGGCCATCCAGTCCCGCGCGAAGGAGCCTGCGCATGAGACTGCTTTACATCGACATCGACACCCTGCGGTCCGATCATCTCGGCTGCTACGGCTATCATCGCCGAACGAGCCCGAACGTCGATCGGATCGCCGCAGAGGCGATTCTCTTCGAGAGCGTCTACGCTTCCGACACCCCCTGCCTGCCGAGCCGCACGGCATGGCTCACCGGGCAGTTCGGCATCCATAACGGCGTCGTGAATCACGGCGGGACGGATGCCGATCCGGTGATCGATGGTGCCGACCGCGGATTCTTCTCCCGCCTGCACCTCGACTCCTTTCCAAACCGCCTCAAGCAGGCGGGTCTCAAAACCGTGACCGTGAGCTCGTTCGCACACCGGCACTCCGCCTTTCACTGGCACGCCGGGTTCGATGAGACCTACAACGTCGGCAAATACGGCATGGAGCGAGCCGATGAAGTCTTCGCCGTCGCGGCCGACTGGCTGCAGCGGCACGGCCGGCAGGACAACTGGTTCCTCCACGTGCACCTGTGGGACCCGCATACCCCCTACCGCACGAGCCTCGACTACGGCGAGCCGTTCGCCGATGCGCCCCTGCCCGCCTGGCTTACCGAGGACGTTCGCGCTCGCCACTGGGAGGGCTGCGGCCCCCACAGCGCGCAGGAAGGGCGCGGCTTCTCGCCCAACGAATACGACCGCATCCACTACCCGCGCCAGCCGCAGGAGATCACGGACATGGCGGCGGTGCGACAGATGTTCGATGGCTATGACACGGGCGTCCTCTACGCCGATGAGTACGTCGGACGGCTGATGCAGCTGCTGGCCGAGATCCACCTCGAGA
Source organism: Steroidobacteraceae bacterium (assembly GCA_050738595.1). Lineage (GTDB taxonomy): Bacteria > Pseudomonadota > Gammaproteobacteria > Steroidobacterales > Steroidobacteraceae > JASHUC01. The sequence continues at coordinate 4,055 of JBOHZR010000002.1, forward strand.
GCGAGACGGCCATCATGGTCTCGGCGGACCACGGCGAAACGCTCGGCGAGCTCAACGTCTACTGTGATCATCAAACAGCCGACGAGCATACCTCCCATGTCCCGCTGATCCTTCGATGGCCCGGCCTCGGCGAAGGCCGGCGTCGAGCACTGCATTACCAGATCGACGTGACCGCGACTGTGCTCGAGCTCCTCGGGCAAAACGTGCCCCAGAGCTGGGACGGCCGCTCCTTCGCAGCGAGTCTCAAAGCGGGCGCCGATGCGGGCCGCGACTCTCTGGTGGTGTCGCACGGGGCCTGGACGTGCCAGCGCGGCGTGCGCTTCGATGACTGGATGCTCATCGACACCCTGCACGGCGGTTATCATTTGTTCGACCAGGTCATGCTGTTCGACCTGAAGAGCGATCCCTTCGAGCAGCGCAACGTCGCCTCCGCTCGGCCGGACGTGACCGGGCGCGGGCTGATGCTGCTGTCGAAGTGGTATGCCGCAGCGTTGCCGACGGCCGCCCGGGGTCGCGATCCGCTCGTGAACGTGCTGCGAGAAGGGGGGCCCTATCACGCCAAGGGCCACCTGCCTGCCTATCTCGAGCGGCTGCGCGCGACAGGCCGGGCCGAGCAGGCAGGCTTGCTTGCCGCCCGCTACCGCTGAACGCTACCACTGCATGCTCCCGATATGAACGTGACCTTCGAGTAATACCTATGCCAATGCCGCGGCCTGATTGGAACGAGCGATATGAGTCTGGCGAGACGCCGTGGGACACCGGAGAGCCGGATGAGCATCTCGTCGAGTTCTTGCGCGGCTCCGCCGCACGGGGGCGAGCGCTCGATGTCGGCTGCGGCACGGGCACGAACGCGCTCTGGCTTGCGAGGCAGGGCTTTGCGGTGCTCGGGATCGATGTCTCATCGGCTGCAATCGAGAAAGCTCGCGCGAAGGCCGCCGGCGCGGCGGGCGCGACGGTACTCGATTGCCGCTTCGCCACGGCGGATTTTTTCCGCGACGCACTTTCCGACGGTCCATTCGATTTCGTGTTCGATCGCGGCTGCTTCCACGTCTTCGACGAGCCCGCGGACCGCGCACGCTTCGCGGAACGCGTGGCCTCCCTGCTCACACGCGACGGCCGGTGGCTGAGTCTCATCGGAAGCACCGAGGGTCCCGAGCGCGATTCCGGCCCGCCGCGCCGGTCCGCACGCGATGTGATCGGCGCGATCGAGCCGCGACTGGAACTCATCGAGCTTCGTTCGATTGAGTTCCGCGACAACCTCCCGCAATCGGTTGCGGCCTGGCAGTGCCTTTGCGGACCTCGTTCGATTCCTGCTCAGCCCTCGACGCGGCGGAATGAGATGCGACGCTAATCGATGTGGGATTTTCCGCCGGACTGCAGGATGACGCGAATCGATCCGTCCGGAGCAATCGGATTCCGATTGTTCTCCAGACACACGTATGGCATGAGTGTGAAATCGGGCGGCGCGCGTTTGTAGGTCTTCGTGACCGTCCACGGCTTCGTGAACGCGACCGGGTCCACGAGCGTGATCTCATCGCGCACCGTATCGTCATCGGCGAGCCATATCCTCTCGTATGCGATCATCTTGTCGCTCTTCGGCAATCCGGAAGCTTCCAGGTTCGTCTCTGCCCGAAGCCCGAATGTCGTCGCGAGGAAGAAATTGCCCTCCCAGTGGCCGACCGATTCTCCGTTGTAGGTTGGATCAGGGTCTGTTGAGAGCGGGCGCCCATCGGTGAAAATGCGTCTGACCTGTTCGTCCCATTCCGCGTAGATCATGATTCGATCCGGACCCATCGTGATCTCCATCGGATACGTCATCGTCATGACGCGCGGCATGCCCGGCGGCAGGCACGCGGCCGTGGGATCGCCCGTCGGCCTGCCCCGCTCAGCATCGGCCAAGTGCCCCTCGAAGATCTTCGCGTAGGCTGGGTTGAGCGGCGGGTTCTGACCGCGCCCGGGCGCAATGCCGGGTGTCCAACCGATGCCGCCCTGATTGATCCAGATGCCGGTCAAGTCGCGCCGGCTTTTCGGTCGGTAGTGATGCGCGCCCCACTGCGGGTTGACGGGTTGAGTCTTGGCGGCCCCGGCAAACGTCGCAGGTAGCTTCGAGGTGTCTCGGTAGGGCGGCTGGACACCGCGAGACAGATCGAGATCGACGGGGCGGCCGATCAGGTCTACGGCGTGTTCTGCAGCAGCTGGGTGCTGGGCGGCCGCCAGCAGCACAGCTATCGAGATCGTGACGTACAGCCCTTTGAATCTCTTTGTCGGTGACATTGGAACTGCCCCTTCGATACGCTCGCGCACACTATATATGCCCGAACGGCCTCGCGGTGACTCCGCGATGAGTCTATGCTCTGCGCGCCGACTCGATGAGAGAGGAAGCTTCGGGCAAGCCCCGCGATGAGAAACTTCTGGTTCGCATTGAGCGCCCGCTCGCCCGAAGCTCGGAACGGTCGCCTTCGCCAACTCCTGCAAGCCGCGGGTGAAGGCCGAATTCGACCGCGGCGTCGCGCTCCTGCATTCGTTCTGGCACGACCGGGCGGAGCGAACCTTCGTGCAGGTGGCTGCCTCGGACCCCGAGTGCGCGATGGCGTACTGGGGCGAGGCGATGACGCATTTCCATCAGTTCCTCGACAGGCCCACTGCGGCTGATCTCGCCGCGGGCAGGCAAGAGCTCCACACGGCGGACGTGGCCCGTGAGAAGGACGCGCGCGAGGCCGGGTACGTCCACGCACTGCATCTCTTCTATGACGGACTACCCCAGGGCTACACCAGCGCGGACTACTCCGTGCACGCGAAGCGCTATTCGGACGCGATGGGCACGCTCGCCGCAGCCTATCCGGCCGATCTCGAAACTCAGGTGTTCTACGCGCTCTCGCTGCTTGCTGCCGATCCCCCCACGGATGCGGCGCTCGTCAACCCGAAGAAGGCTTTCGCGATTCTCGAGCCGCTCTTTCGCGAACACCCCGATCATCCCGGCATCGCGCACTACATCATCCACGCGTGCGATCACCCGCAGATGGCGCAGGAGGGGCTCCTCGCAGCGCGCCGCTACGCGTTGATCGCGCCGAGCGCACCGCATGCGCTTCACATGCCCGCGCATATCTTCGCGCGCCTCGGTTTATGGCGGGACGATATCCGCTCGAATCTCGCATCGAAAGCGGCAGCCGAGCGCAACGGCTTGCACACCGACGCGGAGAACTGGCTCCATCCGCTGGAATTTCTGGATTATGCCTATCTGCAGACGGGGCGCACGGAGGAGGCCCGCGCCATCGTCGCCGAGGCACGGGGCGCCAAACCATCCGACGTGAACCCCCGATATGCCGACTATTACACGAGCGTCGAGGCGCGGCTGCCGTCCATTCTGGCGATCGAGAGCCATGATTGGGCGACGGCCGCGCGGCTCCAGCCGCTCGCGGGTGCCACCTGGTACAGCCTGGGACTTACGTTGCTCGCCCACGCGCAGGCCGCGGGTCACCGGCACGACGCCCGCGCGGGCGAGGCGGCCGAGCGCACGATGGATGCCGAGCTCTCAAAACATGAGCTGCGATGGGACGCTCCGCTGATGGCGCTCCCTCAGGAGATCCACGCGTGGGCCGAGTTCTCGCGGGGCAACGTGCGCGGTGCCACGAGCTTATTGCGCCCCATCGCGGACCGGCAAGCGAAGGTCGGCAAGGGAGAGGTTGAGTTACCCGCACGCGAGATGCTCGCGGAGATGCTTCTGATGAGCGGGGACGCCTCCGGCGCGCTCGAGCAATACGAGCGCTCGCTCGTGAGCGATCCGAACCGGTTCAACGGCCTGCTTGGCGCGGCGCGCGCGGCCGAGCAGCTCGGCCGGCGTGATCTGGCACGCCGTTACTATCGAGTGCTCGTGTCGAATTGCAAGAGCGCAGATGGTGCGCAGGTGATGCTGCTTCGTCACGCGCGCTCCGTGCTCGCTCAGCCCGACTGAGGTCATGGGCAAACCGCAAGCGCAGATCGATCTCTCCATCAGCCTCGTGCGCGACCTGCTTCGCGCGCAGCACCCGGACCTGTCGCGGTTGCCGATCACCGAGGCACCCTCGGGCTGGGACAACGCGATATTTCGGCTCGGCGAAGCCATGGCCGTTCGGCTGCCGCGCCGCGCGGTCGCGGCCGCGTCGCTGCAGAACGAGCAGCGCTGGTTGCCCTTGCTGCACGCCCTCCTTCCACTGCCTGTACCGGTGCCGATGCGCGTTGGGCTCCCACAGGAGCCGTACCCCTGGCTGTGGAGCGTGACGCCTTGGATCTCAGGTGATACGGCCGATCGCTCAGCACCGGATCGCGATCAAACGGCCGTGTTTGCGGCGTTTCTCGATGCCCTGCACGCGCCACCGCCGGCGGATGCACCCCGCAATGCCTCGCGTGGTATGCCGCTGGCTACGCGGCACGCCACGTTTGAGAGGTGTATGACGACCCTCGCAGAGCGCGGGCACAGGATCGACGATCGCCTGCTTCAGCTCTGGTCGGATGCCCTCGAACGCCCCGTCGACGTCTCCCCCACCTGGATACATGGCGATCTCCATCCGCACAATGTGCTGGTGTCGTAGGGACGTATCGCGGGTGTGATCGACTGGGGCGACGTCGCGCAAGGCGATCGAGCAACGGATCTCGCCGCCGTCTGGATGCTTTTCCCGGAACGCGACAGCCGTGAAGCGGTCATGGCGCAGTGCAAGTCCGTTTCATCGCACACGTGGCGACGGGCTCGCGGCTGGGCGCTGCTTCTCTCCGTCGTGATACTGGAAGCGCATGATCCCCCGCTCGTCGGGCTGGCAGAACGGACGATGCAGCGGCTGCTCGATGGACCGTGACGCTACGATGGCGCTCTACCGACGCTCAGTCCTCCGCCAAGCTCAGTGCCCCGCCGCGAGCGTTCCTTTGCGCGTGGCGATCTCGAGCAGCGTCGGGTAGAACTGCACGAAGGTCGAATCGACCGCGCCGTGCTCGCGATGACAGCTGTAGCAGTCCGCTGTTTGGGCAATCACATCTGCCGGCCCGCGGCCCCGGAAAGCGACGAAGGCCCAGCCGCCCCGGAAACGCCTCGTATCTTTGACATGGGCTTCGAGGCCCATCACCTCGCCTGTCTGGTACCGTCCGTGGCGGTTGATCGAGCCCTTCTGCGCCGCGCCGCGATTCTCGAGAACGAGGACCGTACCGTCGGCCCACCGCCCGGTACGCAAAAACTCCCGGTATGCGCGCGGATCGACGAAGACGTTGTCAAACATGGAATGCGCCGGATTGCCGCCCTCCTCCGTGTAGCGCATGTCGAGCCCGGAGCTCAAGTAAATCCATTCGCGATAGTGCTCCGGAAACTTCAGTCGGCCATCGGCGGTGTACTCGGCCGCCGATGCATCGTGGCCGGCCTCGGGCGCGGCGGCGGGCCGCACGGCCGCAGTCGCCTTCACTGTCGGCGCGCCGCGCCCGGCTGAGGCGACGAGCGTCGCGGCGAGCAACGCGAGCGCCAAAGTCCAGGGATACGGCTTCATCGAGAACATCTCCCCCAATCTCCGCCCGTTTCGCCTCATCTCGACGCGGCAACGCCGCTCGCCCGCCCGGCGCGCCGCCGCGCGCGGGCGCTCGAACGGCGGCTGATGCCACCTCGATCTTACGTGTGGTCGACAAACCTCGCCCGGAAATGTCAGGATTCACGCGGGCAGAATTCAGGGGGAGCCCACATGCTGCGCAAGTTCACGCTCGCCGCCTGCGGTGTTGTCGCGGTCATCGTTCTCATGCAGCTCGCCGCTCCCGCGGCCATGGCGCAATCCGCGCGCACCGTCGGGGAAGGCCCGTGCGCGACGCTCGAATCACCGCCGACGGGAGCCGTACCACCCGGCGATGTCCTCCGTGCGGGTCATCTCGGGCGGGAGATCGGTGATACGCAGGACATCATCCACTTCTATCACGACCTCATCGGGCTCGGCGTCGTCGGCTCCCGCGAGGCGCCGCATCCGTTCATGGTGAGCCATCCGCTCGCGGAGTTCGCCGAGCTCGGCGAGGGCAAGGCGAACGCTTATGACTCGGTGAGCAGCGTGGTGCTGCTGCCGATCCCCGGGACGTCGACCAAGCCGGGCGGTCCGCTGATGACGATCGAGGCGATCTCGATCAAAGGCGTGCCGGCGAGCAAGTACAATCCGCCTCTGACCTACCCGGGCGCGAGCTATCTGAAGCTCTTCGTACGCGATCTCGACGCAACCCTCAAGGTTCTCAAATCCGAGCACGCCCCTGTCATCACCGCCGGCGGCGAGCCGGTCGAGCTCGCTGAGTGGCCGGGAATCACCGGACGGATCCGGGCGGTTTTCGTGCGCGACCCGGATGGCTATCCGGTCGAGCTGATGCAGGTGACACCGGCGCCCGCAACGAGCGCGCCGGCGAACTCGAGAGTCCTCGGTGCGCGAGTCGCCGTGGTCGTGAACGATCTCGAGACGACGTGCCGGGTGTACAAGCGCTTGGTCGGACCGGATTTTCAGTTCTGGGTGAGCCCGAGGTGGCTCGGCGACGCGGCGTATGCGAGGCTGACGGGGATTCGCAGCCGCTTTCGGTTGGCAATGGCGCTCGTGCCCGGCTCTCCGGTCGTGATGGAGCTCATCGAGTATCAGCATCACGATCGGCAGTTCAAGCGCGCCTATATTCAAGACCCGGGCACTGCTCATTTCCTGTTCATGAGCAAGGACGACGATGTGATGATCCATCGCGTGCACGCCGCTCGGCTTCATACGTTGAGCCGCTCGAACGCGCCGGTGTTCATCGGGCCGACGACGCGCTCCTTCTTCGTGCCCGACCCTCAAGGGTTCTGGCTCGAGTTCATGGACCACGACGTGAAGCGCGACCCTGCGGCGAAGCCGCGGCCGCCGGCCTAGGTCCGGGCCAGGTCGCCCGCAGCCCTCTACCGCAGTGCCCTTCGATCGCTTTGGGCGCGTAGCCGATGGAGACGAACCCAAAGAATCCGCGCGCATCGAGGTACCGCTGACGACCCTCTCGGCGGAGGCGCTTCGCGGCCTTGCCGAGAGCGTCGTGCTGCGCGAGGGCACGGATTACGGCGAGCGCGAGCGCTCATTCGACAGCAAGGTCGAGGAGCTCCTCGCGCGGCTGCGGCGAGGCGAAGCGCGGGTCGTCTTCGACTTCGATTCCCAGACGGCCGACATCCTGCCGTCCGAGCCGAGGACGTGAGAGCGCCGCGATGGGGGGGGGGTTAGCCGGGTGTTGAGCGCGTGCCAGCTGCACTGATCCCGGACGCGGCGGGCCGGAGTCGTTCATGAAGTGGGTTCACTTCTATCAAGTCTTCTTCCCCACGCTCTGGCTGGCCTGGGTCATTGCCTGGTGGGTGTTCGCGCTCAACGTGAAGGCCACGGTTCGTCGCCAACCAGCGCTGTCGCGCTTGCTGAATATGGTCTTCCTGTGGTGCGCCTTCCTGCTGTTGTTCTGGGGACAACTCGTTCCGATGCCCTGGCCATTGATGGAGCGCTTCCTTCCCTTCTCGCAGTGGCAGTTCTGGGGAGCCCTCGGCGCGGTGTTGACGCTCATCGGCCTGCTGTTCACCGTATGGGCGCGCGTCTACCTCGGACGCAACTGGAGTGGGATGTTCGCAACCATCAAGGCCGATCACGAGCTGATCACTGGCGGTCCGTATGGTTTGGTCCGGCACCCGATCTACTCGGGCCTGACACTCGCCTTTATCGGAACGGCGCTGGCCATCGGACAATGGCGCAGCGTGCTGGGCACGGCGCTCCTGCTCGTTGCGATCGTTCACCGCATCGTCGTCGAGGAGGGATTCATGCGTGAGCAGTTCGGCGCTGCCTACGACGCTTACGCCAAGCGTGTGCGGGCGCTCATACCCGGAGTGATCTAAGACATTGTTTATATCCCCTTGCCTTCCGTTGTCTTGATGTATCACGCTCGATCGTGGGGACGTCCTCCATACTGTTATTATAT
>JBOHZR010000003.1:0-26422 GCA_050738595.1 Steroidobacteraceae bacterium
GATCGAAGAGGACGTCCCCTTGATCGGCGACGGGCTTGTCGTCGATCGCCGTGATCTCATCTCCGCTCGCAAGCCCGGCGCGCGCCGCGGGGGATGAGGCGGTCACCTCGCTCACGACCGCCCGCACGCTCGTCGTGCCATTCACCCACAGCATTCCCCAGAGCACGAGAATGGCGAAGAGGACGTTGGCTCCCGGGCCGGCGAATAGAACGAGAATGCGCTGCCAGGGCGGCCGGCGCGTGACGGAGCGCGGCAGATCCTCAGGCGGCACCGGACCCTCGCGTTCATCCAGCATCTTCACGTAGCCGCCCATCGGGATGGGTGCGATCACGATCTCGGTGCGATCGCGCCCCACGGTCTTGCGCACGAGCGGCGTGCCGAAGCCGATCGAGAAGCGCAGGACCTTGAATCCGAGGTGCTGGGCGACCCAGAAGTGCCCGAACTCGTGCACGATGACCAGAAAGCCAAGGGCCACGATGTACCACAGGGCGTACCAAATCACGGTCATTTGACGGAGAGCTCCGGTTCCTCGGCGGTCACCCTGCACTCTATCCGATTACAGGCGGCGCGCAACGTAACGGGTGTGAGGCCCGCCTCGGCCGCCGCATCGAGCAGCCGCGGCAGAACCTCGAGAATCACCGGCTGGCCGAAGGCGGTGCGGGCCCCGCCGCCGTCGTGCAGCAGCAGAATGTCCCCGGCCGAAAGGCCCCGCGTGAGGCGTGCGAGCACCGCTTCGGGGCTCCGGCTCACCGAATCGAAGCCGCGACGAGTCCAGCTCGCAAGCTTCAGGCCCAGCCGCACGAGCTGCGGCTCGAGCAGCGGGCTGCGCAAGCCGGCGGGCGCGCGAAAGAACCCCGGCGGCGACCCGCACACGCGCGCGATCGTCGCCTGCGCCTCGGCGATTTCGGCCACGATCGAGCGCGAAGGCAGGAGCGGGAATCCGCGCAGGTGCCGCTGGCTGTGATTCTCGACGGCATGCCCGCGGCGCGCGATCTCGTGCGCAAGCTCAGGAAATCGCTCGACCCGCTCACCGATGCAAAAGAACGTCGCGCGCGCGCCATGCTCGGCCAGCCGCTCGAGCACGCGCGGCGTCACCTGCGGATCGGGTCCATCGTCGATCGTGACCGCGATCGAGCCGCGCGCGGCCGCTCCCGCCGGTAAGCGTCTGAGATTCGGCCCGAGCCAGCTGCTTCGCGGTGCGAGCCCGCTCCCGGCGAGAACGAGATGATCGGCGATCACGGCCCCCGCGATCCACGGCCAAGCACGTGGCGCCGCGGCGAGCGACGCCGCCGCGCCGAGGTGCAGCAGCGCCGAAGCCTTCATGAGCGGCGAGGGGAGCAATCGGCGCAGGCGGGGCGGTGCAATCCGCGCGGGAGTCATTCGGGCTGATGATACTGCTCAACGCAGGAAAGCGTAGCGCTCCTCGCGAGCGAGCGCCTCGAGCTGCGCCGGCTCGTCCAGATCGAACGCGAGTCCCGGCCGGCGCACCGTCCTCCAGAGAAGGCCCGCTGCATGCGCCTGCGCCTCGTGCGCGGCGAGACTTGCGGGTCCGAACCGCATCGGGAGCGCCTGCGCGAGCGGGAACGCGAGCGCGTTCGTGCCGGCGTCCTTCCAGTCCGGCGCCGCGACGACCGCTCCGCTGCGGCTCTCACCGATGACCGCATCGATCTCCTCGCGTGTGACGAAGGGCAGATCCGCCGCGAGGATCAGCAGCACGTCCGCGCCCGCAGCGCGCCGCGCGAGCGCGGCGCACGCGAGCGCGGCGTTCAGCTCCTCGCCCGAATCGGGCAGGTGATATGCGGCTGCCGGTACGAGCCGCGGATCGATCGTGAGCACGCTCACCCTCGCCAGGTCCGGCGCGGAGGCGGCGGCCGCGATCACGCGCTCGAGCATGGCGCGGATCAAGCGCACGCGCTCAGGCTCGGCGAGCGCCGCGGCGAGGCGGCTCTTGCCGCGCGACAAGTCTTTGAGCGGCACGAGGGCCTCGATGCGCACCGCGGAGCTCAGCGAAACAGGTCTTCGGACTTGGGCCGCCGCAGCGCAGCTGCGTTCGACTCGGCTGCGCTCCATTCGAGCCCGCGGACGAGCACCACCGGCGTGCCCTCCGCCGCCTCGCCCATGACGAGCGCCGCGCCCGCCGCAATCGCATCGGCGTACGCCACTTCGGTCATTTCGAGCACGCGGCCCTCCCGATCGCGCTCGCCGCGGCGGTCGATGAGCGCCGGAATACCGGCGCTGCCGAGCGCGATGTTGAGCACGCCGCGCCGCCACGGGCGCCCGAAGCTGTCGCTCACGATCACTCCCACTCGTGCACCGAATCGCCTCATCAGCTGATCGCGCAGCGCAGCCGCCGATCCGTCCGGGTCGCGAGGCAGAAGCAGAACCCGCTCGCGCGCGGCCGCCCCCGCACGCTCGGGCGGGACGTTCGAGCGATCGACGCCCCCGTTCGCCATCACGAACCCGAGCCGATGCCGCACGATGAGGACGTTCGGCACCGCGCGCACGATCTGCTCCGATTCCCCGAGGACGACCTCGACGATGCGCGGGTCCTTGTGCGTCGCTCGAGCGAGCCGCTGCGCCTCGCTCGAGGGCACGACCGTGTCGAGATCGACGGTGCGCCCTTCGGCCTTCGAGACGATCTTCTGCGCGACGACGAGCACGTCGCGTTCGCGCAGGACCTGCCCTGCGGCGCGCAGCGCCTCGGTGATGCAGCTCGCGAGATCGGCGCCCGCCTCGATCTCCGGGAATCCGGCAAGCGCGCTGAAAGTGAGCGACGGCACCATCGGGGCCCGCATTATCGCAGAGCGCACGGTCCTGTCGCGAATTGCCAACGCCGGGCCTGTCCGAGCTCGCTGGTGGGGTCGCCTCGTCGAGAATGCCGTCGGTGCGCACCTGTTGAACGGACTGCAGGGACCCGAATGGAGCGTCACGTACTGGCGTGACGGAGACGAGGAGATCGATTTCGTCGTGGCATCCGCACGCGCAAATCCGGCTGATCGGCATGGGGGGCATCGGCTTGCCGGAATTCTTCGCCCGGCCGGCGACGAAATGGTTCCAATAGCACCCATCGCCTTGCGGCGCTACCATTCGCGTTCGCGCCGAATCGAGGGACTCTGCCATGCCCGCCACGCTCGATCAGTACCGCGATCTCCTGACGCAGAAGAAGGCGCTCGCCGCGCTCGCGACGATCATGCCGGACGGCACGCCGCAGGTGACGCCCGTTTGGTTCGACTTCGAGGGTGAGCGGCTGCGCGTCAACACCGCCAAGGGGCGCGTGAAGGCGCGGAACATGAAGGAAGGCTCGCGCGTCGCACTGATGATCGTCGATCCGGACAACCCGTACCGGTACGTTCAAGTCCGCGGCCGGGTGGCCGTCGCGACCGAGAACGGGGCGGATGAGCACATCGATTCGCTCGCGATGAAGTATCTCGGGCAGAACCGCTATCCCTATCGCCAGCCCGGCGAGGTGCGCATTCGCTACGAGATCGAGCCGCTCGCGGTGCAAGGCATGAGCTGAAGCGGGCAGCGGCCGTGCTGCGCATCGGCTACAAGGCTTCTGCCGAGCAGTTCGGGCCGCGCGAGCTCCTCGAGCTCGGTGAGCTCGCCGAGCGTCTGGGATACGACTCGGTGTTCGTGAGCGACCATTTCCAGCCCTGGCGCCACACGGGCGGCCACGCGCCGTTCTCGCTCGCATGGCTCGGCGCGCTCGGCGCCCGCACCTCGCGTGTTCTCATCGGAACGAGCGTGCTCACGCCGACATTCCGCTACCACCCCGCCGTCGTCGCCCAGGCGTTCGCGACCCTCGGCTCGCTCTTCCCCGCGCGTGTCATCCTCGGCGTCGGGACAGGCGAGGCGCTCAACGAGACTCCCGCGACCGCGCTCGCGTGGCCCGAGCCGCGTGAGCGCACGCGGCGGCTGCGCGAGGCCCTCGCGCTCATCGAGCGGCTCTGGCGCGAGGAGCGCGTCACGTTCCGCGGCGAGTATTACCGGACCGAGCGCGCGACGATCTACGACAAGCCGGCCGAGGCGGTGCCGCTCTATGTCGCCGCCGCGGGGCCCGTCATCGCGAAGCTCGCCGGCGCTCGCGCCGCCGGATTCATCTCGACGAGCGGCAAGCCGCTCGAGCTCTATCGCGAAACGCTCCTGCCCGCGCTCGCCGCAGGCCTCGCCGAGTCGCACCGGCCCACCGATGCGATCGAACGGATGATCGAGATGAAGGTGTCCTTCGACACGGACCGCAGCCGCGCGATGGAGGATACGCGCTGGTGGAGCGCGCTCGCGCTCACCGGTCCCGACCGCGACGTGCACGATCCGCTCGAGATGGAGCGCCGCGCAGATGCGCTGCCCCTCGAGCGCATCGCCTCGCGCTGGATCGTCTCGAGCGACCCCGAGGAGCAGCTCGAGCGCATCGCGCCCTACCTCGAGATGGGCTTCCGCCACCTCGTCTTTCATGCGCCGGGTCCCGACCAGGCACGCTTTCTCACGCTCTACGCGGAGCAGGTGGTGCCGCGGCTGCGCAAGCGATTCGGTTAGCGCTGAGCTGCTGCGAGTCGCGCTATTCCAACCGCGCGCTCTACGGGATCGACGTCGGCACGACACCGGGCGAGAACGGCTGCCCGCTCGCCAACGCGCCTCCGGGCACCGACTTCCGCGCGGCGGTTTCCGCCTGAACTTCTGAGCGCGCAAAGCACAATTTCCATCGCGGGGCCCATTGCGCAGCTTGATTAGACTCCATCACCCTGCTTAAGCTTCTCGTCGAGCGGCCGGCGGGCTTCGTCGGCCGCTCACGCGACATAAGAGTAGGGGAGTCTCAGGAATGGCTCGACTCGAGACGTTCTGCACGTCCGGCCTTGCGCCGCGACGTCGGCTCGAGTTCTGGAACGATCTCACGTGCAGCACCTTCACGCCGATCGTCGCCGATCCGCTCGATCTCGACGCCTTCCGGCCGAGCCTCTCGAAAGCCACGGTCGGTGAAGTGCTCCTGAGCGAGGTGCACTCCTCGCCGTCCATCGTCCGCCACACCCCCGAGCACGTCGCGCGCACGCAGCAGGCGATGTTCTTTCTCCATGCACAGCTCGAGGGCCGCAGCGCCCACCGCCAGGACGGCCGTGAGGCTCGCCTCGAGCCGGGCGAATTCACCCTGTTCGACAACCGGCGTCCGTACCAGATGACCTTCGAGGAGCCGAACACGGTGCTCGTCGTCGGCATCCCCGACCGGCTGATGCACCGCCACCTCGCAAACCCCGAGGGCGTCGTCGCGCTGCCGATGCGCCGGGGTGATCCGCTCGTGGGTCTGTTCACGGATTTCCTGCAGCGGCTCTGGGCCTTGACGAGCTCCGATGCCGCGCCGATGAACCACGGCGTGGGCAATGCGCTCGCGAGCCTCGCCGGCGGCGCCTATTCGGCGGTCCCGCAGGCACGGGCCGATGCGGCGTCGCTCACCGAGTGCCGGCGCGTGCGGCTCGTGCGCTACGTCGAGGATCACCTCGGTGAGGCCGACCTCGGGCCCGTGAAGATCGCCGCCGTATTCAGAACCACGCCGCGCAATCTCCACCTGCTCTTCTCCCGAGGTGGCGAGACGCTGTGCCGGTACATCCTGCGGCGCCGGATCGAGGAGTGCGCCCGAATTCTCGCCGATCGCGCGCACCTCGCGCGCACGATCAGCGACGTCGCGTTCGATCTCGGGTTCTCGAGCCTCACGCACTTCGGCAAGGTCTTCCATGACCAGTTCGGCATGAGCCCGAGCGAGTACCGCAACGTCCACGCGCGTGTGTCCGCGGCCGCCGAGGAGCCCATGCCGGCCACGCTGCGCCGCCGGAAGGTCGCATGCTGAGCGCCGGCGGCTCGCCGGCTCGTGATGCGTCCACGCAACAATTGACGCGAGCCGATGCTTTCCCTGCCAATGGAGCCGTTCTTCTCTCTCGATGGAACATCGGCCGGGCCCGGCTGGCAGGATCGCTCGAATTGCGGGGGATCGCAACGGAGCACGTACGGACAGCTGCTCGAGAGAGCGGCTACACGACGTACCGGCAGTGCTCTGCCCCGTGAGACGGCTCGAGGAGTCGAGCGGGGAATCGGTTTCAAGTTAAGGTATAGGTCCAGTTCTCAATATGACGCGCGGTTGCAACGGGCAATCGACGCGAGTCTCGTTCGCCAGGGGGCATAATGTCTATCAAATCGTCTGAATCGGTCTCCTACTCCGTCCGCGCTGCAGTGGCGCTCATTCTCGGCGCTGCCGCCGTGATGGCCTCCGTCGGACCGGCACTGGCCGCCGACGATTCGACCGCGAGTAAGAACGCGCTCGTCGATGAGCAAACCACTGGGGGTGGAGCGGCCGCGACAGCGACCGCGCCGGTCAATCTCCAGGAGGTGACGGTCACGGGCACGCGCATCCGCCGCAGGGACCTTCAGTCGATGAGCCCGCTCGTCACGGTCGATTCCTCGCAGATCGAATCCCGGGCGGGACTGAATCTCGAGTCCTACCTCAACCAGATGCCGCAGTACAACCCGGCACAGACACCGACGACCGAGAACGAGGACGTGCAGCCCTCGGCCACCAACACGGTAGGCATCTCCACCATCTCGCTGCGCGGCCTCGGACCGAACCGCAGCCTCGTGCTGATCGACGGCCATCGCACGACGCCGGTCAATGAGTTGATGGATACGGACATCGACAGCATCCCGGCCGCGATGATCGATCGCGTCGAGATCGTCTCCGGCGGCGCATCGGCCGTGTACGGCGCGGATGCCTTGGGCGGCGTCACGAACTTCATCCTGAAGAAGAACTTCCAGGGCGCGCAGATCGACGCCCAGGACAGCGAAGCGCAGATGGACGACGGCAACCAGGCCGACGTGTCCGCGATCATGGGAACCAACTTCGCTGACGGCAAGGGCAACGTCACGATGGGCCTCGAGTGGTACAACCGTGCCGCGGCCTACGAGAAGAACCGGGACTTCTACACGAACGCGTGGACCGACCCAGCGGCTGGCGGCAACGCTTTCGGCGCGGCCTTCCTCAACGGCACCAACGCGTTGTTCTACGGCTTCGCCACTCCGAGCCAGCAGGCGCTGAATACGCTGTTTCCCAACCGCACCTCACCGGTGATGCCTGGCGGCCCGAACGCCGGCGCGCCCTACGTGTGCGGTTTCTCGGGATGCGCTTTCGGAAGCGTCGGCTTCAACAACGACGGGACGGGGTCGTTGTTCGTCAACGGGTTCGGTGTTGCGCAGGGCAGCGGCTACACAGGCCCCCTCGACGGCACCAACGGCTTCGGTCCCGACAACGGCTACGACTCCGGATACTCCAACTCGACCTTGAATGGGGGACAGCCCCCCCCCCTCGATACGATCACGAAGTGGAGCAACCCGGTGGCGCTCTTGAGCCTGCCCCAGACGCGCTACTCGTTCTTCGCGAACGGCCACTACGACTTCGCGAACGACGTGCAGTTCTACACCACCGCCCGCTTCTCCTCGAACAAGACCTCAACGCTCCTCGACGTTCCGGAGACGGCCACCTTCGGCTGGGAAGCGAGCGTGCCGTTCAATCCGGCGACGGACAGCCCGATCAATCCGGCGATGGTCACTTCCACGACGAGCGCGGCGAATCTCCAGCAGATCTATCAGGCGTTCCAGGCCAACCCGGCGAGCAACGCGTATTCCAACCCCGGATACCAGGCTTCGGGCACCGCGGGTGCACAGCATCCGGTGCCCTGGCAGCTCGCCATGGTGCTCTTGAGCCGCAGCGTGTTCGGCGGTCCGCCTGGAAGCAGCGCCTTCTTTCCCCAAGCAGAGCAGGGTGGAATCGTCACCTGCAACAACTCGTACAGCGTCACGCATAACGGCGCGCCGGCACCCACGTGCGGGGGTCCGGGTGCGACCACGAGCTGGGTTCTGAACTACACGCCAGGGATCGCGCAGTCGCCGCAACGCGCGACGGTCGATTCGACGGACTCGTGGCAGATCGAGACCGGCTTCAAGTTCCCGCTGCATGTCGCCGACTGGACGGGCGAGCTCTACTACTCGCGCGGACAGTCGCTCGACCTCGACAACGGGTACGGCGATGAGTCGCTCGAGCGCTGGCGCGCGGTCATCGCCGCTCCCGATTACGGCAACGGCGACCTTTTCCAGGGCAATGCCCAGGGTGCCTCCACGAACTTCGGGACGTCGGTACCTCAAACGTGTTCGGGCGGCTACTACGGCGCGATCTTCGCCGGCGCAACGCCGTCGAGCGATTGCTTGAATGCCGTCAACCAGGTGCTGCCGGCCCAAACGGACGTGCAGATGGATATCGTCGAGGCCAACTTCGGCGGCTCGCTCTTCAAGCTGCCGGCAGGCGAAGTCAGCTCCAGCGTCGGCTTCCAGTACCGGCGCGTCGCGGGACAGTACCTCGCGGCAGGCCTGCAATCGACCAATTCGTTCCTCGACCAGTCCATCGGTCTGTACCCGCAAGGGTCCAACGACAATCAGATCATCGCGCGCGATGGCTACGCGGAGCTTTTCATTCCGATCCTGAACGACAAGTTCGTCAAGTCCGTGAACCTCGACGTCGGCGGCCGCTACTCCTCCTATGACGTGGCCCCCCACGCCCTCACGTTCAAGGTGAACATGGACGCTGCGATCACCGACTGGTTCCGCCTCAGAGGTGGCTTCAACCGCGCAACGCGTGCACCGAACCTCGGTGAGCTGTACCTGCCGTTGCAGGAATACTTCGCCGGCGGACCGATCTTCGGCGATCCCTGCTCGCTGCGCTCGCGCGCGCCATTCGGTGCAGGCGGTGCAGCGCCCGACGTGAGCGCCTCCGGCGCTGGCCCGACGTCACTCGCTTCCGGACAGACGGCCGCGGGCGCCCAGAGCACCTACCTCATCTGTCAAGCGGTGATGGGGGCCAACGCGTCCGCGTATTACTATGGCGCGAACGGCAACCAGTCCGGGGATGCGGGCGGCGGAGGCTTTGCCTGGCTCAACCAGGAAGGCAATCCGAATCTGACCTCCGAGACCGCGGACACGTGGACGGCGGGATTCGTCTTCAACAATCTCGGGCAGAGCCCCTGGATCTCCGGACTCTCGGGCTCGGTCGATTGGTGGCAGATCCACATCACCAACGCCATCGAGCTGTATTCCGCGGACTACGCCTACTTCCAGTGCTATGGCGCGGTGAGCGTGACCAACGCGGCGCAGGCGGCGGCGCAGGCGGCATCGCCTGCCTGCCAAGCCATGCCGCGCAATCAGGCAACCGGTGGTCCGGCAACGTTGAACGAGTCCTATTCGAACCTCGCGACGATCGGCGAGGCGGGTGTCGACTTCGCGGTCAACTGGATCGCGCAGCTGTCCGATCTGGGACTGCACGTGCCGGGCGGCATCACCTTCAACTCCCAGGATTCGCTGCTGCAGTACTACCGGACCAAAGCCTCCCCCGCGTCCTACGACGTCAATACCGACTGGAAGGATTCGTTCGGTCCCACGCTCGCGGGAACCAACGGCGGTGCGTTCGGCTATCGCCTGACAGCCGCCTTCGGTTACGTCCTGCCCTCCTTCAGCGTGAATCTGCAGTGGCTGTTCTATCCGTCGGCCAATTCCGCCGGGTATGCCTCAACCCAGGCGATCATCAAGAACAACGAAGCGGTCGCCAAGTCGGGCCAGGGCGTGATCCTCAACTACACGCCGACGAGCTCGATCGCAGCGCCCGCGTGGTACCAGTTCAATCTCACCGGCAGCTGGACGGTGAACAGCTGGCTGCAGATCCGGGGCGGTATCGACAATCTCCTCGACAAGGATCCGGCGATCACGGGCGCGTCGGCGGGCTGGACCAGCGCGGCGCAAGTGGCCGCAGCGTGCAACGGGGGCGCGCCAGGGTGCGTCGCTCCGCTCTCGTACTCGGCGCCGAGCGACGGCCTGGGCGTGACCAGTGCCGGGTTCTACGATGTGTACGGACGCACCTTCTTCGTGGGCTTCAAGGCCTCGTTCTAACGGAGGAAGGGCTGCAATCGGGGCGGCGGGCTCGAGGGCCCGCCGCCCTTTTCGTTGGGGCGCCGTTTTTTCGTTTTGGTGCGCCGGGTGTCGCGCGGCGCCGCGCCGAGACTGGCGCTAGCGGATACGGTTGACGTACATCCAGTTCTTGGCGCCGACCTTGGGGGTCCACATGTGATAGGACCCGAGCGTGCCCTGCTGGATGCGGATCGGATCGCCGACGCGAAACAGAAGCGCGAGCTCGAAACCCTGCGAGGTCGCCCCGCTGTCCGCTCGCCAGACTTGACCGTTCGCGAGCGAGAAGTAGTAGATGCCCTGTGGACCCTTGGTCACTCCCGTGACGCTCGATGCGAGCGTCCGCGCTTTGCGGTTCGCCTTGGGCTGCTGGGAGAGCGGCAGTTCTTCCTCACCGAACTGCGCGGCGGCGGAGTTCTGCCGCGCGGCTGCGGTCGGCGCCGCAGCTGTCTTGGCCACTGCGGCTGGCGCTTCGCGCGATGCGGGTGCTGCAGGCGCTGCGGGCGCCGCGGGTGCAGCGGCCGATGTGGCCGCCGGCGCTGCGGCTGGCGTAGCGCTCCCCGTACCCTTCTTCATCGCGGCGACTTGCGCGTCGTAACAACGGACCCGTGCGGCCGCGTCCTGAATTTTCGCGCACGCGAGCAGACCGTCGGGCACTCGAGGTGTGTCCTCGGCGCGCACTGCGGGAACGAGAAAGGATGCCAGCGTGACGAAGGCGAGTGCGTTCTTCATGAGTCCCCACCGAGAGTGTATGGTCGATATCTGTGCAGACGCGCCCGTTCAGGGCCGCCGGATATCCGGCGATTGTGCCGCAAAGACGCCTCGCCCGTGAGAGGCCATTTCTCCTTGCGGCGTCGCACGTTGGCGCCTCCGTTCGCCCCCCCGGAAGTGCCGGTCATCGCTTCGGACATGCCAACCGTTACAAAGGGGGTGCGGATTGCCGCCGCCGCGTTCACGATTAGCACGATGCGTGACGCGGCGGAAAAGGGCACCGATCTGCTGGACTACGAGATCTTTGCGCGCGTCATCAAGGCCGGGAGCCTCTCGGCGGCTGCACGGGAGATGCACTCCTCGCCCGCCATGATCTCCAAGCGCGTCACGCGCCTCGAGGACCGGCTTGGCGTGCGGCTCCTGCAGCGCACGACCCGCCGCGTCACACCGACCGATATCGGCCAAAGTTTCTACGAGCGCGTGATGAACGTGCTCGCCGCCGTCGAGGATGCCGAGAATTTCGCCACGGTCGATTCCGAGCGCCCCCGCGGCCTGCTCAAGGTATCGCTTCCGACGGCGTTCGGCCGCCTGCATGTCGCACCACGCTTGAAGGGCTTCCTCGACCTGTATCCCGATTTGCGGCTGCTCGTGGACCTCAACGACGACTACGTCGATCTGGTCGCGGGCAGCTTCGATCTCGCCGTTCGCATCGGCACGCTTCCCGATTCGAGCCTCGTCGCGCGGCGCCTCGCGCCGAATCGGCGCGTGCTCTGCGCCTCGCCCGCGTACCTCGCAACTCACGGGGAACCGCACGAGCTGTCGGACCTCCATCAGCACCGGCTGCTCACGGCCGGTCCGCAGATCACCTGGCGCCTGGAGGGTCCGGAGGGCTCGATCGCCTACAAGCCGCAGAGCATCCTGCAGACCAACTCGAGCGAGGTGGTCCGGGAGGCCGTGATCAGCGGACTCGGGATCGGCTTTCGCTCGACCTGGGACGTGAGCCGTGAGCTCGCTCGCGGCGTCCTGAAGCGCGTCATGCCGGCCTACAGCGGTTCGGCGGACGTTGCGATCTGTGCCGTCTACTCCGGCCGGCGCCTGGTCCCGGTGAAGGTCCGCACCTTCGTGGACTACCTCGTCGGGATCTTCGGGCCTGAGCCCTACTGGGACCGGGAAATCCCGGCCCCTGCCCCACGCCTCGCCCTGCGCACCAATGGCGAGGCGCTGGCCGTGTAGTGGTGTGGGGCCCGCCAAGCTTCTGGCGCCGGGCACCGTCTCTGCTACACTTCGCACCGATTTCCCCAATCCGTGATTGGAGTGCCGACATGAAGCGGGTTTCTAAGCTGGGTCTCGCCGCGGTGTGCTCGTTAGCCGCGATTTCCGTCGTAAGCGCGCAGAGAGGGCCGCAGACTCCCGAGCAGAAGGCGCAGATGGCCGTGAAGGTGCGGCAGTCTCTGTTCGAGGTCCAGAGCTACTCCTTCGGGCCAGCTGCGGCCATGTTGAGGCCCGGCTCCAACTTCGATCCGAAGGTAGCCGAGACCGCCGCGAAGCGCGTCGAGATGACCTCGTCCATGATCCCGGACGTGTTCAAATTCGACACGCGCAAATTCACGGTTACCACGAAGGCGCGCGATGACATCTGGATGAACATGTCCGACTTCGCTCAGAAGGCGCAGGCGCTCAACATGGCCGCGCAGAACCTCGCGATGGTCGCCATGTCAGGCGATCGCAGTGCGACGGTGCGCGCCATCGGCATGGTGGGCAAGGCGTGCGGCAACTGCCACGACCAGTTCAGGAATAAATAGAGAGTCCTCCGCCGCCCTTCGCGAGGGGCGGCTGCATCCGTGATGCGAGAAGGCGCGCTCTGCGCAAGGGGAGCGCGCCTTCGTCTTTCATTCATGCGCGAGGGGCGCCAACGCCGGCGCCAGACTTGCCGCCCGGGTCAATTGAAATCGTACGCCCCGCCCGGTGACGCGGCGGGCGCGAGGCTCAATATCCCGTACACGATCGCGGCCGCCACGATCATCACGATGAGCGCCTTCCAGAGCTCGGAGCCCGTGATGGCCTCCTCCGCGGGTACCGCCTCCGCCGGCTTCCAGCCGTGCAGCATCGCGGGCACGAGGTTCTGCCGCTTGATGAAGGCGTAGTACGTGATCGCCCCGATGTGCAGAGCGATGGCCGCCCAGATGAGATTGAAGTTGATGTGGTGCAGGCTCGTCAGGAACTCCGCGGTGCTGTTGCTCACCGTCGGATTGAAGGGCCCGGTGTAGAAGATGTCGTCGGTGGCGAACAATCCCGTGCTCACCTGGAAAGCGACGAGCAGCAGCATGATGATGACCATCAGCCCGCCGAGCGGGTTGTGGCCGACGCTCGCGACGCCCTCCCCGCGCCCGGCGAGCCCCTTGGCATAGCGCGCCATGGTGCTCGGACCCTTCAGAAAGCTCGTGAAGCGCGCGTGACGCGGTCCGATGAGGCCCCACACGATGCGGAAGATGATGAGGCCCATCATCCACTCGCCGAGGCGGATGTGCCACTGCATCCAGGTGAAGCCTCCAAGCTTCGCGGTGCCCCACGAGGCCAGGATGCTCGCCGCGAAGAGCCAGTGAAACGCCCGGAGCGGCAGGTCCCACACGAGTCGGCGCTCTGCCGCCCGCGTCGAGCCGGCGAGCTCGCCGGTTGCGCCGCCCGCCTCCACCGCGATCGCCGTTTCCGGCACGCTTGCCCCCCTCTCTCCGGGGGCGAATTCTCTCGATTCAGTGCTCATCAGCTCTCCGATTACAGGACTGCGGCCTCGAGGCCGCACAGCAGGCGGCCTTTGAGGTCACGGAAGACGTCAAGAGCTCAGGGTGCCCGAACGGCGCTTGCCGGCGCGCCCTGCGTCGCGTCGTCGGACACCCTCGTGGCCTGTACGGCCTGTACCGG
Source organism: Steroidobacteraceae bacterium (assembly GCA_050738595.1). Classification (GTDB taxonomy): domain Bacteria; phylum Pseudomonadota; class Gammaproteobacteria; order Steroidobacterales; family Steroidobacteraceae; genus JASHUC01. The sequence continues at coordinate 13,612 of JBOHZR010000003.1, forward strand.
CGCCAAGGACGCCGGCGCGGCGGTGCTCGTCGTGAGCGGGCTCGCGATCAACTGCTTGATGAGCGCGGCGGTCTTCGGGAAGACATCCGGCGTTCCGCGACCGAGCCGGATCCCGCGCCCCATCGCCGAGTCGTAGGGCGTCTTGCCGCGCGCATCCTTCGCCAGCAAATCCGCGTGGTGCTGCGCGAGGCACCGCACGATGTCGTCCGAGCCCCAGGCTGCGGCGCCGTGCAGCGCCGTGTCGCCGCGCATATCCTTCGCATTGACGTTCGCGCCTGCCGCGACGAGCAGGTCGATCGCCTCGACGGCTTCCTTTTCCGTCTTGTACTTGCCACGCGTGTCGACCTTCGAGGCGCCGAGCCCCGCGGCCGCCATGAGCGGCGTGTCGCCCAAGCGATTCGCCAGAGTCGGATCGGCCCCGTGCTCGAGCAGGAGCTTCACGGCATCGACATCGCCCGCCCGCGCCGCGCGATAGAGCGGCGTCGCGCCGGTCGTGAGCGCACTGTCGCCGCCGCGGTCGGCCCCGAGCGACCGGTACGGCGGGAAAAGCCGTAATCGCGCATTCGGATTCGCGCCCTCATCGAGCAGCAGCTTCATCAGGTCGAGCGCGCTCGTGTTGTCGAGCGAGACGTGATCCGGCCGTCCGCCGTAGGGGAGCGTATCGAGGTCCGCCGTCTCATAGAGCGGGGTGCGACCCCACCAGTCCCATTGGTTGACGTTCGCGCCCTTGTCGATGAGCAGCTTCGCAAGATCGAAGTGGAAGTTCTCCGTCGCCATGATGAGCGGCGTCACCCCGCGCGGGTCGGTGAGATTCGCATCCGCACCGCCCTCGAGGAGGTATTTGGCGCATTCGACACAACCCTGGCGCGCAGCGTACAGGAGCGCAGTGAAGCCCCCCGCCGGGCGCGCCTGCACGCGCGGCTCCGCAGTCACCTGCCGGCGGAAGATATTCGAGTAAGAGCGGGCGTTCGGGTCCGCGTGGTGCCGCAGCAGGAGCTTCACCATCTGCGGCTGGCGGCGCGCCGCGGCCCACATGAGTGCACTCTGGCCGAGCCACTGCTCGCGCGCGTTCACACTCGCGCCATGACGGATCAGAAACTCGGCGGCCTTCACGTTGCTGGTGCGCGCGAGGATCATGAGCGCGGTCTGGCCATCGGCGTTCGGCGAGTCCACGTCGGCGCCTGCGCGGACGAGTTTCTCGATGACTGCGGTGTCGCCGAACGTCGCGGCTTCCGACATCGCCGTCGCGCCAAACTGATTGGCACGGCGGACGTTCGCATGCGCCTCGAGCAGGCGATCGACGAGCGGCACCTCGTCGTAATGCACCGCCCACATGAGGGCGCTCGTGCCATCGGGCGCCAGGGCATTGACGTTCGCGCCCTTCCCGATGAGCGCGAGCGCGTCGCTCACCTGCTGATCACGGGCGGCCGCGACGAGCGGCGGCATGACGTTCTCCCGGACGTAGGCGACGGGCTTTCCGGTCGGAATGTACGGCCCGCTCGCTGCGGGGGGCGCCCCTGCGCCTCGAGCGCCGCGGCCGCCCCGAACGCCTTGCGCGGATACGGCGCCCGCGGCAACGAGACTCAGTGCGAAAACGGACGCGACGGGGAACAGACGGCGCGCGAGGCTCATCCGCTCAGATCTCCTTGATCTCACCGGCGCTGTCGCCGACCTTGCCCACCGGCACACCCGCCCGATCGAGCAGCGTGAGCCACAGATCGGCGAGCGGCGTGTGCTCGGGGTAGACGAGATGCTGGCCGCCTTTGATCCTGCCGCACCCACCGCCGAGCACGGAGATCGGCAGCGGATACTGGTTGTGCGCGTTGCTGTTGCTCATGTTGCTGCCGTACACGATGATCGAGTGATCGAGCATCGACCCATCGCCGTCCGGCGTCGCCGCGAGACGTTTGAGGAACGCGGCCAGCTTCCCCGAGTGATAGGTCTGGATCTTCACGAGCTTCCCGATCTTCACCGGATCGTTCTGATGATGCGACACCGGGTGAAACGCATCGGGCACGCCGATGAACGGATACGTCATGTTGCTCACTTCGGCCGCCATCATCATCGTCGCGATGTGCGTGAGCCCCGCCTGGAAGGAGAGCGCGATCAGATCGAACATGAGCGCCTGTTCCTGCGGGAACTGATCCGGGATGCCGATCGGCGTCGGAGGCAGCTTCAGGTTCGAGACCTTGTGCGCCTCCATCTTCCGTACACGCCGCTCGATCTCGCGCACGCTGTCCATGTAATCGGCGAGCACCGCACGGTCGGTCGGGCCGAGCCGCGTCCGCAAAGAGGCGGCATCGCTCGAGACCATGTCGAGAATGCTGCTGTACTGATCGCTGAGCGCCTTGCGCTCCTCGGGCGTGTCGCCCCGGCCGAAGAGCCGCTCGAAGACCGTGCGCGGGTTGTATTCCATCGGCAGCGGCATGGTCGGCGTACGGAACGCGATCGTCCCGGAGTAGCTGCACCCGTACGCGCGATCGCATGACCCGCCGCCGCCCATCGCTTCCGTCTTGACCTCGAGCGAGGGGAGCGGGGTGTCCTGCCCGATGTGCTGCGCAGCCGTCTGATCGATCGTCACCCCGCCGAAGGGGTCCTGGCTCTCGCGCGGATGCACGCAGGACAGCCACGTCCCGGGCACGATCGCGTGCACGGCGGCGCTCTCCGCCGGCTTGTTGCCGAGATGGCTCACCACGATCAGCTGCTTCTTGAACGGCTCGAGCGGCTTCAGAATCGGCGAGAGCTCGAACTCGCGGCCCTCGCCCTGAGGCGTCCACTGATCGTTCCCGGGCAGCATGATCGCCCCGTGCGGGAAATAGACGAAAGCCATCTTCATCTGCGGAGCGGCCGCCGTCTTCGCGAGCGCCGTGCCGGCCGGGACCATGGCATCGAGGATCGGCAGTGCGACGGATGCGCCGACGCCGCGCAACACCGTGCGGCGGCTGAGATGCTTCTTGGTGATGAACATGGCTACGCTCCTCGAGCCGGCCGCGCGTCTCAGTTGAGATTCGCGGCCTGGGCGGTCTTCAAATTCGGCTGGCTGCCGGCGCCGGGAATGCGCTTCATCGTGAACTGCGGGCTCTCGACGATCCCGAAGACGATCGAATCGAAGCGGTCCTGGTCGCGGTCCGCCCGGCGCACGATGGCGCGGACGGTCGGCATGTCGTGATAGTCGAGCGTGCGCCCGAGCGCGTAGGTCATGAGCTTCTCGGTGATCGTCTCGACGAACCGGTCGCTCTTCCTCAAGAGCGCGCTGCGCAGATCCGCAGGTCCCTTGACCTGAGTTCCATCGGCGAGCGTCACGGAGGCATCGATCGGAAGCCCCGTGTCCTCATCCTTGGTCTGCCAGGCGCCCATCGCGCCGAAGTTCTGCAGCGATATGCCGATCGGATCGAGGATGCCGTGGCAGGCGTTGCACGAGGGCTGCACGCGGTGCATCTGCATGCGCTGGCGAATGGTGAGCGGCTTGGCGCCGGGCACGTTCTCCTTGAACGGCGGGATGGACGGCGGTGGGGCGTGCGGCGGCGTGCCGGTCACATCATCGAGCACCCAGGCGCCGCGCAGCACCGGAGCCGTGCGGTTGCCGTATGAGGTGCCCATCAGGATCGCGCCCTTGCCGAGCAGGCCCCAGCGGGCCGGATTCGAGAGGTGCACGCGGCGGAACTGCGCGCCCTGCACGTCGGCCATTCCGTATTGCAGCGCGAGCCGGCCGTCGACGTAGGTCCAATCGGCGGTGAGCAGATCGCGAACGTCGAGATTCTTCAACAGGACACTGCCGAGGAACAGCTTCATCTCCTCGCGGAATGCCGAGCGCAGATCCTCATCGAAGTCGGGATACTCGAACGGGTCCGGGTCGATCTTGTCCATGCTGTCGACTTCGAGCCACTGGAACGCCCAGTTCGTGACGAGCGACTCCGCGCGCGGATCGGCGAGCATGCGGTGCACTTCTCTCTCGAGCACCGCCGGTTCGTGCAGACGGCCGGATTGAGCGAGATCGAGCAACTGCTGGTCCGGGCCCTCGCTCCAGAGGAAGAACGACAGTCGCGAGCCCAGATCGAGATCATTGACCTGATAGGTGCGGCCCGCCTTCATGAGCGGGGAATCGAACTCCGCGCGATACAGGAACTTCGGGCTGCAGAGGATCGCGACGATCGCGTTCTGGATGCCCGCATCGAAAGTCTTGCCCTGGCGTCCCGCCACGAAGAACTTGAGCGGCGCCGCGAGGTCCGCATCGCTCACCGCACGGCGATACGCCTCGCCCGCGATCTTCGCCAGGATGCGCCGCGCGCACGGGAGCTCGTCGCTCTCACCCTTCGGCTCGCAGATCAGGATCTTCGCGCGGCTCGGCGTCTCGGAGATGCCGCCCGGATGGAAGGGCCCGGTGATCTGCAAGCCGCGGATGCTCGGGATGCGGTCATTGCCACCGCGCGGATCGAACGGGAACAGCTCCTCGTTGGACTCCGCGTGCGTGCGCGCGATGAACGTCGCCCCAACCTTGTGGGGACCCGCCGGCACGTGCACCAGGATGTGCTCGAAGCGGGCTTTCAGATCCTTCGCGGACTCGATCGGGTCCTGGTCCGCCTCTTTCAAATCTTTCGCACCGCCGACCGATCTCTCGAATACCCTCTGATCGTCGATCGTGAGCACCACGTCCTGCGGTGTATCGAGCCCGGTCAGATAGCCGATGCCGGTGAACACGCTCAGGTCGAACACGTAGTCGCCGTCGACCGGAAAATAATGGGTCACCTGCATGCCGCCGCGGGTGCCGAGCGGCAGGCCCTCGATGTGGAAAGCCTGGGCTTGCTTGCCCGCCTTGTAGATGGCGATCGCCGTCGCCGGGTGCGGATTGCCCATCGCAAGGGCCGTGACCGTCCGCGCGGCGGAGATGTACTGATCGAGGAAGGTCGGGGAGACCTTCAGGGCCCCTGCGATGTCATCGAAACCGTCGCTCAAGGTCTCCTTCGGCAGCAGCGTCGAGGCATCGACCTTCACGCCGAGGATCTGCTCGACCGAGCGCACGTACTCGGTGCGGTTCAAGCGATGCAGGGGGACATAGCCCGGGTCCGGATGCGCAGCCGCCGCCTCATCGAGGTGCTGGGCCATAAAGGACATGAACGCATTGATCTGCCCCTGTGGCGGCTGCTTCTGTCCGGGCGGCGGCATCAGACGCCCGGAGAGCTTCATGACCGCCGTCTCCCAGGTTTGCGCATCGTCCGGGATGTCCTCGGGCGCCAGCGTCCCGAAGGCGATGCCGCCTGCCCAGTCTTCGGCGTTGTGGCACTTCTCGCAGTAAGTGCTCAGGAACTTGAAGTAAGGCTTCGCCTGAGCGTCCGTCGCCGCCCCGACGGGCAGTGCCTTCGACGGTGACTTCGCGCCGGCTGCGTCCGCCTGCGTTTGCGCGAAGGAGACACCCGCGCCTGCCGCGATCGTGAGGGAGGCGGCCGCGGCAAATGAGACGATCGAGCGCGTCACGTCACACCGCTCCACGCATTACACAGCTCCACGCATTTCGCGAACATGGGCGTACAGGCCCTGGAAGGCCTGCCGCAGAAACAGATCCGGGTTGCCCCAGCGGGCATCGTACTTCTTCGTGACGCCGTGGGCGATCATGTCCTGAGCGCCGTATCCCTTGCGCATGTCCTGCCACAGATCGTTCCGGAGCGTCGCCAGCATCTCGTGTTCCGCAGCCAGATTCGCCCGCGTCTGCACCGGTCCGATGCCGGGGACGATGCGGGTTTTCTCGTCCGTCATGTCGAGCAGCTTCTGGGTCGCATCCGCCATGCCGCCGATCCACCCGCCGGTGCAGTAATCGAGGGTCGGATAGCGGCCGGCTGCGAGGACGCACCCGGCGGCGAGCACGTTCTGCTTGCGGAAGTAGACGTACAGATCGCCGTCGGTGTGCGCCTGCGTGAGGTGGCCGTACTCGATCGGCTCGCCGCCGAACTCGATCTGCCCGGAGGTCCAGAAGGTCTCGCTCGGCCACGCGTCCTTGGGTCGCGGCGCGTAGTGCCGGTTCTGCCACTCGCTCCAGATCGGCTCCCCGAGCCAGAGCTTGGTGTTCTCGTGCGCGATGAGCTTCGTGCCGAGCCGATGCAGCGCCTCGTTGCCGCCCGTGTGGTCCCAGTGCCAGTGAGTGTTGAAAGCCACCGCGATGTGCGGTGCCCCGCTGCGCGGCTTGACCGCACCGGCGGCCGCCGGCAGTCTCGCGACGGTCTTCAGGAGCTCGCGCGTGCGGTCCGGCGCGCCGGTGTCGACCAGCAGCACGCCCTCCGACCCCGTGAGCGCGACCACGTTGCCGCCTGCCCCGGTGATGAGCGCGAGGTTGTCGGTCAAGGGAACGATCGCGGGCGGTGCCGCGTGCCCTTCGTCGTGTCCGCGGGCGAGCGCGAACCGGGGCAGCAGCGAGCCCGCCGCAGCGATCCACGCCGGACTTGCGAGCGCGGCGCCACTACCTACGAGCGTCTTCAGGAACTGTCTGCGGCCCGCCATGTCCTCGTCCGGTCCTCTGCTGTAACTGCCTGCTTTTCCGGCAGTTCCGACGCTACGGGTACCATATGCGCCACACCCGGTCAACGCGCGAGTCTCGGGCGGCCGAGGGGGCGAGATCAAGTGCACGCATCGTGACATAGATGCCACGCGATGCTGCGATGCAGCGCGGCGGGATGTCGCGCTGCGCGTGGCTCGGCTAGTATGCCGCGGACATACACTTAGGGGGACGGGGGCGCGCGATGACGGACGGGGCGATGAGCGAGGAGGGCTCAGCGGGCGGACAGGCGCGCATCGGGCGGGCCGAATGGCGCACCATCGTACTGTCGAGTCTGGGGGGCGCGCTCGAATTCTACGATTTCGTCATCTACAGCACCTTCGCGCAGTACATCGGGGATGCCTTCTTCGCCCCGGCGAAGAGCCCGCTCATCGGCCTGATGCTCTCCTACTCGGTGTTCGCGCTCGGCTATGTGCCGCGGCTCATGGGCGGGGTCATCTTCAGCCACTTCGGCGACAAATATGGACGTCGCCGAGTGTTCATCTGCTCGATCCTCATCATGTCCTCGGCGACGCTCGCGCTCGGGTTCTTGCCGAGCTACGCGCAATGGGGCGTCTGGGCGACGGCGGGCGTCATCGCCCTGCGCCTCGTTCAAGGCTTCTCGCTCGGAGGGGAGCTCCCGGGAGCGATCACCTACGTCGTCGAGACGGCGCCGCGGCGCGCAGGATTCTCGTCGGGCTTCATCTTCTTCTGCGTGAACACCGGTGTCGCGCTCGCCTCGGGCGTCGGCTACGGCGTCGTGAAGCTGCTGAGCCCTGGCGAGGTCGCGGCCTGGGGCTGGCGCATCGGATTCCTCTTCGGCGGCCTCCTGGGCCTGGTGAGCTTCTGGCTGCGGCTGTCCCTCTCGGAGACCGAGGAGTTCAAGAAGCTCAAGCACACCGCCTCCAAGCAGCCGTTCTTCGAGCTCATGCGCACGGCGCCTGCGGCGACGGTGTTCGCGATCGCTGCCATGGTCGCGACCGCCGGGTTCAACGGGCTGCTGTTTGCGATGCCGACGTTCATGCAGCGCGTGATGCATCGAACCTATCTCGAGGGCATCGCGGCAGAGAACATCGGGCTGCTCGTGATGTCCTTCGGCATGCTCCTCACCGCGTGGTTGAGCGATCGCATTCCGAAGCGCTGGATTCTCGGCCTGGGGTCGCTGCTCCTCGCCGTCTTCTGCTTCCCCTTCTTCGATGCCGCCGCGGGCAATACGGTACGGCTCATTCCCATCTTCATCGGCGCAGGCCTCGCCGCCTCGCTCTGCAATGGACCGATGGCGGGGATCGTCGCGGACCTCTTCCCGACTCGCATCCGCTTCAGCGGTATCGCGGTATCGTTCAATCTCGCGTTTTCGCTCTTCAGCGGGACCGCGCCGCTGATCGCGACCGTCCTGGTCGCGGCTACCGGGTCCCCCACGGGGCCCGCGTACTTCATGCTCGGCTGCGGGCTCGTCACCCTGATCGCCATGTTCTTCATCCGGCGCCACGAGGGCCGTATCCTCGGGGAGCTGGCGCCGGCCGCGAGCGCGGCGCCTGCGCCGTCTTTTCCTGCGCAGTGAAGCTGCTGTAGTCCGGCGATCACTTGGCGCGCTGCGCCGCGACGGGCATAGTGGTCCGATTGTTGACGAATGGGAAAGGGAGAGACCTTATGTCCGCCGCTGTCGTCGGTCATCGAACGATCGAGCGCCTGCCGACCGGTGTCGCCGTTCACCACCCCCTCGGACCGCGCTACGAGGAGATTCTCACCCCCGAGGCGCTCGAGTTCCTGGCGGCTCTGCACCGCCGCTTCGAGCCCCGCCGCTCGCAGCTCCTCAACGCCCGCATCGGACGCCAGGCCCGCTACAACGCGGGTGAGCTTCCGGACTTCCTGCGCGAAACCGCCGACGTCCGCCGGTCGGCCTGGCGCGTCGGCACCATCCCCGCAGACCTTCAGGATCGCCGTGTGGAGATCACCGGTCCTGTCGACCGGAAGATGATCATCAACGCGCTCAACTCGGGCGCAAAAGTATTCATGGCGGACTTCGAGGACGCGAACTCTCCCACCTGGGCGAACAATCTCGAGGGCCAGGTGAACCTGCTCGACCGCTGGCACGGGACGCTCGATTTCGAGGACGCGACGAGCGGCAAGCGCTATGCGCTCGGACCGAATCCGGCGGTTCTCCTCGTGCGGCCGCGCGGCTGGCATCTGCCCGAGACGGGACTCACGGTGGACGGAGCGCCGCTCTCGGGAAGTCTCTTCGATTTCGGGCTGTATTTCTTCCACAACGCCCGAGCGCAGCTCGAGCGCGGCACGGGACCCTACTTCTATCTGCCGAAGCTCGAGAGCCATCAGGAAGCGCGTCTCTGGAACAGCGTATTCCTCTACGCGGAGGAGCGGCTCGGCCTGCCGGCCGGCACGATCAAGGTGACGGTGCTGATCGAGACGCTGCCGGGCGCATTCGAGATGGACGAGATCCTGCACGAGCTGCGCGAGCACATCGTGGGGCTCAACTGCGGGCGCTGGGATTACATGTTCTCGTTCATCAAGAAGCTGCGCGCCAATCCCGCCTACGTCCTGCCGGATCGCTCGCAGGTCGTGATGGGCAAGGCGTTCCTGCGCGCATACTCTCTCCTGCTCATTCAAACATGCCACCGCCGCGGCGCCTTCGCCATGGGCGGCATGGCGGCTCAGATCCCCAACCGCCGCGACCCCGAGGCGAACGCGAGGGCGCTCGCGGGCGTGCGGGCCGACAAGGAGCGCGAGGCCTCCGATGGCCACGACGGCACCTGGGTCGCGCACCCCGATCTGGTACCGGTCGCTCAGGAAGTCTTCGACCGGCTGATGCCGGGGCCCAACCAGCTCGAGCGGATGCGCGAGGACGTGAAGGTCGCGCAGAAGGAGCTGCTCGAAGTGCATGCGGGCACGCGGACCGAGGCGGGACTGCGTCTGAACATCCGCGTCGGCATCCAGTACATCGAGGCGTGGCTGCGCGGCCGGGGCGCCGTGCCGCTCTACAACCTCATGGAGGATGCGGCGACCGCGGAAATCAGCCGTGCGCAGGTCTGGCAGTGGGTGCACTACGGCATCACGCTCGCGGACGGGCAGCAAGCGACCAAGACGCTGCTCGATACGCTCATCGGCGAGGAGATGCAGCGCGTGCGCGGCGAGGTGGGCGCCGAGGCGTACGACCACGGCCGCTTCGGCGAGGCCGTTCCCCTCTTCCGCGAACTGTCGACGGCCGACGACTTCGAGGAGTTCCTGACCATTCCTGCTTTCAAACAGCTGCGGCGAAACGAGTTTGGCGAATGAAGACCGATGCGGCGATTGTTGAGATCTTGAAGCGCGAGGGCATCGACGTCCTCTTCGGCTATCCGCGCAACCGGCTGCTCGAGGCGGCGGCGATCGCCGACATCCGCCCGATCATCGTGCGCCAGGAGCGCACGGGGCTGCACATGGCCGATGCCGTCTCGCGCCTGACGCGCGGCAAGCGGCTCGGGGTCTTCTGCATGCAGCACGGACCCGGCGCAGAGAATGCGTACGGCGGCGTCGCACAAGCGTACGGCGAGTCAGTGCCCGTGCTCGTGCTCCCGCAGGGCTATGCGCGCCGCCTCGCGCACGTGCCGCACAATTTCAATTCCACCGTGCAGATGGCCGGCGTCGCCAAGCACACCGAGCCCGTCACCGTCGGGGCGGAGGTGCCCAATATCTTTCGCCGCGCGTTCACGCAGCTGCGTAATGGGCGGCCGCAGCCGGTCGTCGTCGAGATCCCGCACGATGCCTTCGCCGACGAGGTCCCCGAGCCGCTCGCCTACGAGCCCGTCGTGCGGACGCGGTCCGGTCCGGACCCGCAGGCAGTCGCGCAGGCGGCCGAGGTGCTCATCGCGGCCAAGCGCCCGGTGATCTACGCGGGCCAGGGCGTCCATTGGTCCGAGGCGTATGCGGAGCTTGCCGAGCTCGCCGAGCTCCTCGCCATCCCGGTGTGCACGAGCCTGCCCGGCAAGAGCTCCTTCGACGAGACTCACCGGCTCGCGCTCGGCTCGGGCGGTGCAGCCTACCCGCGCACCGTGCCGCATTTCCTCGCCAAGGCGGACCTGATCTTCGGCATCGGGTGCAGCTTCTCGGAGACCGCATTCGGCATCGCGATGCCGCAGGGCAAGACGATCCTGCACGCGACGCTCGATCCGCTCGATCTCAACAAGACCTATCCGACGAAGTACGCCCTCATCGGCGACGCGAAGCTCACGCTGCGTGCGCTCATCGACGCCTGCCGGCGCAAGGTCGCCGCGCCGCGCGATGCGAGCACCGTGATCGGCGAGATCGAGTCGGTGCGCAGCGAGTGGCTGCGCGAATGGCTGCCGAAGCTCACCTCGGATGCCGCTCCCCTGAGCCCCTATCGGGTGCTCTGGGATCTGCAGCGCACGGTGAATGTCGCCGAGACGATCATCACGCACGATGCGGGCAGTCCCCGCGATCAGCTGTCCCCGTTCTGGCGCTCCACCCGGGCGCTGAGCTACATCGGCTGGGGCAAGACGACGCAGCTCGGCTACGGGCTCGGGCTCGCGATGGGCGCGAAGCTCGTGCATCCGGAGAAGCTCTGCATCAACGTCTGGGGCGACGCCGCCATCGGCTTCACCGGCATGGATTTCGAGACGGCGGTGCGCGAGCGCTTGCCGATCCTCTCGATCCTGCTCAACAACTTCGCGATGGCGATCGAGCTCAACGTGATGCCGAAGGCCACGCAGAAGTACCGCGCGACGGATATCTCGGGCGACTACGCTGCGATGGCGCGCGCGTTCGGCGGATACGGGGAGCGTGTGACGGCGGCCTCTGAGATCGTACCCGCGATCGAGCGCGGGATCGCGCAGACGCGCGCCGGAAAGCCCGCGCTGCTGGAATTCATCACGCAGCAGGAAACGCAGTTCTCGCGCGCGTGAGGACGCGGCGCAGCGCCTCGCGCTTGCCGCCGGCCTCGGCGACGATCTGGGGCCACCGCACCTGGTGCAGTGCCGAGGTGGTCCGGAACTCCTCGAGCGGCACGGCATCGAGCGGGTCGATGCCGTACAGCAGGAAAACTCTCACCGCCGCGATGTCCGAGGCGATGGCAGCCACGCGCTCGAGGAGCTTGAGCCCCGTCCGTTCGCCATGCTCCGCGATCTGCATGCGGATGAACGACCGGACGACATCCACGGCGAGTGCCGCCTGAGCGATGCCGGCGGCGGTGCGTTTCTCCGCCAGCGCGTGCAGATTCTGGATGCGGCTGTCGAGCACGTCGACGGGGTGGATGACCCGAACTCGCCCGACGCTCGGCACCGCGAGCTCGATCGCCCGCCGGGCGAGGTCCTTGGTCGTCAGACCGACCACGCCCGAGAGAAAGGCCACCTGCTTGATCCGGCCGCCCTCGAGACGATAGGTCACCTTCCCCGTCTGCGGGGTCGCATCCTCGACCGGCGGGATCCACGTCTTCCACCCGAGGCGCTCACCGAGCGCCTGGGCCAGCACCGAGTCCCCGATGAAATCCGCGTCGGCGGTCACCTGCGAGGCCAGCGCCGCGGGGCGCTTCGCCCCCACATGGTCCGCCCAGAAGGCCAGCGCTTGGCCGCCGACGAGCAATCCTCGCGGTGAGCAGATGCTCAGGATCTGGCGAACATCTTCGGGCGTAAGCGGAGCCTCGACGTCCCCCTCAGTCCTCATCGAACTCGTCCGGCCGGGTCAGCACGCGGGCCTCCCGGGCGAGCTCCGGCGGAATCATGTGTGTGGCACCCCAGAGATTTGCTGGCTGGGCAGCCGCCACCTCCGCAGCCGTATCCGCCGCCATTGAGCCGAGCGCACGCGGAGAGAGCACCACCGCGACCACGCGCCCGTGCCTCACGACATCGATGCGCCCCAGGGCGGCAACGTCTTCGAGAAGCCCGCCGAAGTTGTTCTTCGCATCGGTTGCGGTGACGCGCTTGATGGGCATTTAGCTATTTTAGCTAAATTATCACGGCACGCAACGTACAAGCCCGGACGCCCCCCGCCGCCCACGATCGAGCGGCGGCAGGGGGGATTCGCGCGCGGTTCGGGCTCTTGGGCTTTTGGGCTGTTGGGGGAGAGGGCTGCCCCGCCGTGGGGGGCTTACGGGCCAGCGCCCGCCGAGGGTGCGCCAGGGCCTGCCGCTGCACCCGCTGCACCCGCTGCGCCGCCCCTGCTCCTGGCCCCCGCCGCCGCTCCAGGACCACGGCTGCGGCCGGCAGCGCCCGCGCGCCCCGTCGCTCCCGCGGCTCCACGGCCTCCGGCAGCGGCCCGGCCACCGCCCCGGCCGCCCCG
>JBOHZR010000004.1:0-14737 GCA_050738595.1 Steroidobacteraceae bacterium
ACCCGGTAGCAGGCGAGGATCGGTGGATCGCGATCAGCTGCCCGACGCAGGCCGATTGGCAGCGACTGTGTGATCTCGCGGGCATTCCCCCGCAAGGTGAACCCGTCGCGAGTCCGGCCGACTTCGATGAGCGCGTTGCTGCGTGGACGGCGGGGCAGGTGGGCGCTGAGCTCGCGCCCAGGCTCCAAGCCGCTCGCATTCCCGCTGGGGAGGTCCAGGACATCGAGGACCTCATCGAGCACGATCCGCAGATCGCCGCGCGCAGCGCACTCATCCTCCTCGATCACCCCCTTCTCGGTGCCTTCGCGCATGTGCGCACACCGATGACGTTCTCGCGCAGTGCCGTGGTCCCGTTCCGTGCGCCGCGCATCGGGGAGCACTCGCGCGAGATTGCCGCTGCGATTGCAGGTCTTCCAGCGGAGCGCATCGAGGAGCTCGAGCGCCTCGGAGTATTCAAATGAGTACGACCGGACAGCGCAGTCGCAAGGACCTCGCATGCACCGCCGCCGCGACCGCTTACCAGCGCGCCTACGTCACCGAGCTCAAGCACCGCGTCGTCGAGGCGGGTGAGCCGTTCGTCATCGCGCAGGCCGATACTCCGCACGAGCTGTTTCACGCAATGGACATCCCGCTGATCACCAATCAGTGGTGGTCCGCATACATCTCCGTGAAGCAGCTCTCGGGAAGGTACTTCTCGGCTCTCGAAGCACTCGGGTATCCGACGAATGGCTGCCGGTACTGCTCTCTCGGCCTTGCCTGCACGCTCGCCGCGGACCCGGGGAGTGCACCCTGGGGTGGACTCCCGCGCCCTGCGCTCCTGGTCGCGCGACTCACCTGCGACTGCATCCAGCAGGTCTTTGGGCAATGGGCGCAAGCGCTCGGGAGCGAGTTCTTCCCGCTCGAGGCACCGGGGTGGACGCAGAAGGACCCTGAGTGGTTCGTGCATGCGAACGATGCGTGGGAGGCGGTCTTCGAGGAGGGGCGAATCGAGCTCATGGTCGATGAGATGCGCGAACTCATCGCGCTGCTCGAGGCGAAGACCGGACGGCGCTTCGATGCGGCGCGCTTTGAGCAGCTCATGCTGCGCATCAACGAGCAAGAATCCTGCATCGCTGAGGCCGCGCAGCTGATTGGCGCCACGCGGCCCTGTCCGGTCGCCATCACCGATCAGATGCCGAATACGATGATCCCGCAATGGCACCGGGGCTCGGACTGGGCCGTGGAGCATGCGCGCCGATTCCGCGATGAAGTGGTGGAGCGCGTGCGCGCGGGGGAGGCCGTGAGCGCTCGGGAGCGCATCCGGCTCATGTGGATCGGTGCCGGACTGTGGCACGATCCGGGCTTCTACAACGCACTCGAGGAGCGCCACGGCGCGGTATTCGTCTGGTCGATGTACATGCCCTTCGCCGGTCCTCAGTACATTCGCGCCTTGCACGGCAGGCCCCTTCATGCGCTCGCGAGCCGGATCTGCTCGATGAATGAAGTCCTGCATCTGCCGCCCTGGATGAACGAATGGATGGTGAGTGAGGCCCGGCGCTGTGGCATCGATGCGGCCGTCATCCTCGTTCCGCCCGGTAACCGGCTATCGCAGTCCGGCACGAAGCTCACACAGCTCGCCCTTCAGCAGGCAGGCGTGCCGACGCTCGCGCTCGATGCGGACATGGTCGATGCACACGGCTGGAGCCACGAGCAGATGGTGAACCATCTCTCGGGATTCCTGGAATCGGCCGGCCTGACATGAATCTCCAACGGCTTGCAAGAAGTGTCTCGAGCGCAGTGGCGCTCAGCGGAGCGCTGCTCGCCGCCGGCTGTGCGCCCGCTCTCCCTGCGGGTGTGACGACACTTTTGTATGCGAGCCCCTATGATGCAAACCACCCCTTCAGTCGCGCCGATCGGACGTGGATCGAATGGGTCGAGAAGCACTCGGGCGGGGCGATTCGGATCCGCGCAATCTGGTCGGGCGAGCTGCTGTCCTCCGATGAGTCGTTGGTCGAGCTGCGGCATGAAGTCGCGGACATCGGGTTGATCACACCGATTTACGTCAAGGGTGGGGTGCATCTGATCCGCATGCAGTCGGGTTTCTACGCGGGCGCGCGAACCTTCGAGGAGCAGGTGGCGATGTATCGCTGCCTCGCCGATGATTTCCCGGAATTCGGGCGCGAGCTCGCGGGGCTGCACATCCTCGCGGTGCAGGGCGGCTCGCTCCCGGGGATCCTCACGCGCACGCGCCCGATCCGGCGGCTCGCTGATTTGAAGGGGTTGCGCATCCGAGCGCCGACGGAGCTGCTCGATGTGCTGCGCGATCTCGGGGCGGCGCCCGTCAACATGCCGATGGATGAGGTCTACTCGGCGCTCGCCAAGGGGGTGATCGACGGGGTTGTGGCACCGCCCGATACGCTCAAGGCGTTGCGCTTCGCAGAGGTCGCTAAGTACTTCTATACCCTCGCCGTGCCGCGTGGGGCGTACCCGGCGCGAGCGATGAGCGGGCGACGCTGGGAAGCTCTGCCTGCGAGGGATCGTACGATCCTGGAAGCGTCAACACCCGTGTGGGAAGCGGCCATGGCGCGCGAGACGCGCGCTGCGGTGGTGGCGGGGGAAGCTTTTGGGCGCCGCCAGGGCATCGAGTTCCATCCCGCATCGCCCGAGGATCAAGGCCGCTTCGATGCACTCTATGGCCGCGATGAAGAGCGCAACGCGCGCTCGCTCGTTCGGTACGGAATCAACGGGCTCGCCGTGTTCGACACCGCGCGGCGCATTGCAGCCGGGATCGAGCAGACCGGAATGGTCGTCTGCGGAAAGCGTCCGGGCAGCGGGAATCGCACGGCGGTCCAGCGCGCCGCGGCAACCCATGAGAACGTGAACAGCAATCATCCCGCCCGGCTCACAGGGCGGGGCGCATAGCGAACTGGCACGCGGGCCATGAACCCCGTGGGGAGCAAAACATGATCGATCGCAGAGGTCTCCTTTCAGCGCTGGCGCTCGCGGGGTTTGCACGATCGGCCCGCGCCGAGATACCCGCTCGCCCGACCGCAGTGGGCGTGCCGCCCGGTGCGAAGGTGCCATCCTTTTCGTTCCTCTATGAGTGCAAGGTGACGCTCGGCCGGACGCTCGATTTCGGTCGGACGCTCGAGGGCAGGCGGCGGGTGATACCAATCACGGGCGGCGTATTTGAAGGCCCGAAGCTGCGCGGAACGGTGGTGAATGAGGGTGCGGATTGGAACCTCTCGCGCAACGATGGTGCAGGCAGCGCCGATGCGGCCTATTACCTGCGGACCGACGACGAGGTCCTGATCCGCATCGTCAATCAGGGCGTGAGCGCCCCGATCACCGCCCCCGATCCCGCGTCCGAGGAACGGTTCCTGATGTATACGCACGCCGCATTCGAGGCGCCGATGGGCAAGTACGACTGGCTCAATCGCGGCATGTTCTTCGGCACCCTGAATGTGCGTCGAAGCCTGAAGAATGCGGTACTGATCCGCGTTTTTCAGCTGGTATGAGCGCTCATCCAATGTTATCGAAGTGCTGGATGTTCCTCTTACCGGCAGTGCTCGGGTTGCCGCTCATCGTCGCGCCGATCTCCTCTGCCGCCGAGGATTTGCAGTCGAGCGTCGCGGACGGCGCGCAGCGCTGCGACCGGTTGCAGCAGATCATGCGGGGCCATTGGCCCGATTCCTCGACACACGTGCTGGAG
Source organism: Steroidobacteraceae bacterium (assembly GCA_050738595.1). Lineage (GTDB taxonomy): Bacteria > Pseudomonadota > Gammaproteobacteria > Steroidobacterales > Steroidobacteraceae > JASHUC01. The sequence goes on from JBOHZR010000004.1 coordinate 3,692, forward strand.
GCGCACTGGCGCGCGAACGGCTTTCCCTTGGCTGCGCGCTTTGGGCCGCCGAGCCGCTTGCCGGCGCATTGTGAACTCACCGGGATCATGCAGCAGCGGGCGGGCATCGATGGAGAGCGCTATGCGATCCGGTTTCGCGTGCGCCTGCCCGAACACTGGAATGGACGGTTCTTCTTTGAAGGCGGCGGAGGCTCGGAAGGCGTGCTCGGTCCTGCAATCGGTGTCGTTGAGGCGGGAACTCCGAACGCGCTCGCACGTGGATTCGCCATCGTCTCGGAGGATTCCGGCCACGACAACGCAAGCGACAGCAATCCGGCGCGCGGCGGGGCGGTTGCGTTCGGGTTCGATCCGCAGGCCCGAGCCAACTACGGTGGCACCTCGCTCAAGCCCGTCGCGGATGCGGCCAAGATGCTGATCCGCGCGTACTACGATCATCCGATCGTCCGCTCGTACTTCTACGGATGCTCCAAAGGCGGACAGGAAGGCATGGTGCTCGCGCAGCGCTATCCCGATGAGTTCGACGGCATCGTCGCCGCGGATCCCGGCTTCTCGCTGCCGCGAGCAGCGGTGGCCGAAGCCTGGGACACCCAGGGTTTCGCGAGCCTCATCGCTCACTCGAAGGGAAAAGACCCCGATCCCGGGCAGCTGCCGACAACCTTCACCACCGCGCAGTTCCAGCAGGTTCGCGATGCCATCCTGGCCGCCTGCGACGCGGATGACGGCCTGCGGGACGGGATCACCTCGGCGTTCGAACACTGCACTTGGCGAAAAGTTGCGGTTGAGCTGCGGCGCGCTACGTGTGGCCGCGAGCGAGCGCAGGCTGGCGAACCTGGTGGTAAGGCCTCCTGCCTCACCGCGGGGCAGATCGGCGTCTTGGGGCGCGTTCTCGGCGGGCCGCGGGACGGCCGCGGCAGGGCGCTCTACTCGGACTGGCCCATCGATGCAGGTATCGGAAGCCCCGCATGGCGCAGCTGGAAGATCGGACCGGCAAAGGGGACGTTCCCGGGCATCAACGTCGCTCTCGGGGCGCCGGCGCTTGCCGAAATATTCACGACACCGCCGACCGCGGTGCGTGCCGATGTGCCTTCCGCGCTCCGTTACGCACTCGGATTCAACTTCGACCATGACGCCCCGAGGATCTATGCGACGGGGGGGCCGTTTCACCGCTCCGCGTGGACGGATATCGCCGCCCGATCGGCGCATCTCGAGCGGTTCCGCGACCACGGCGGCAAACTCATCGTGCCGCAAGGGGCCTCCGATCCGGTGTTCTCGCTCAACGACACGTTGAACTGGTACCGGCAGGTGCAGGCGATCGAGCGCGGAAAAGCCGCGGATTTCGTTCGCATCTTTGCGGTGCCGGGTATGGCCCACTGCGCCGGGGGTCCCGCAACCGACGAGTTCGATGCACTCGGCCCGCTCATCGCGTGGGTGGAGCAGGGCGTGCCGCCCGATCGGATCCTGGCGAAGGCCGGAGCCGGTACGCCCTGGCCCGGGCGGACGCGCCCACTGTGCCCTTATCCGAAGATCCCGCGCTATGCCGGGACGGGCAGCATCGAGGATGCAGCGAATTTCCGCTGCGAATGATGGTTCGCAAGGGGGGAGTCATGTTGAAACGGGCTCTGAAGATCATGTTCTGGGCGGCCGCGGTGAATGTCGCGCTGCCCTGCAGTGCGCTGTATGCGGCGCTCCCGAGCAATCCGCACAAGTTCTCAGAGCCCGGCTATTACTCGGGCTATGCGCCTGTGCTCTACGACGGCTACAAGCGGACGTCCTTCTACGTCCCGGTGCGTGACGGCACGAAACTCGCCGTCGATCTCTTTCAGCCGACGCTCCATGGCGTCCTTTCGAAGGAGAAGTTGCCCGTCGTGTGGATGAATACCCCCTACAATCGGCGCGGGAGTCCCCGCGGCGGGCCATCCGTGAGCGCTTATCCCGGTTTTGCGCTCCAGCTCATCAAATACGGCTACAACGTGGCGGTCGTCGATTTCCGCGGTCTTTATGCGTCCTTTGGCACCAACAAAGTCTTCAATTTCGGCGAGTACCTTCCCCCTGCAACGACGGATGCCTATGACATGACGCAATGGTTCGCGAAGCAACCCTGGAGCAACGGACGCATTGGCATGTGGGGTTGTTCGGCAACGGGCGGTAGCCAGATGCAGGCCGCGACCACCCGCCCGCCCGCCTTGAAGGCGATCTTTCCCATGAGCTCGGTGTTTGATGCCTATTCATTTCTGGTGATCGGCGGCATACCGCTGCAGCCTTTCATGCCGCCCTCCCAGGCTGTTACGGCAGATCGGGACAAGACGGCCGTGCCCGTCGATGGTCCCGACGGAGCTGCGGAACTGGCACAGGCGATCGCCGAGCACGAGAGTAACGTCGATGCCGCGGACATCGGAGTCGGAAGTGCCGTACCGTTTCGCGACAGCAGGGCGACGGAGCTCGGCGGCATCGAGTGGTGGGCCGCGTCGAGTCCCGCGAGTTCTCTCAAAGCCCTCCAAGAGGCGGACTTCGGCGTCTACGCGACCTCCAACTGGGATGAATCGGGCACGAAGGTGGCAGCTTTCAACATCTTCGGCAACTTGCCGAGGGGACGGGTCAAGCTGTTGGTCGGTCCCGCCCGGCACTGCGGATGGCAGACCGTCTGGCAGGACACCGGGTTCTCGATCGTCACCGAGGAGCGACGCTTCTTCGATTACTGGCTGAAGGGCATCCGGAACGGTGTGATGCAAGAGCCGCCGGTGACCTATTACACCTACAACGCCCCGCCCGGGAGCGCCTGGCAGAGGGCCTCAAGCTGGCCGCTGCCCAATGAGGTGAAGACTGCCTTTTATCTCGGGGAGGGCGACCTCGGCCGCGCCGCTCCGGAAACTGTGGGGCGAGACACGACCGCCATGACCCCGCCGCCCAAGGCAGATCCGATCTTCGTCAATAAGCCCTCGGGAGGCTTGTCTTACGAGACCGCGCCCCTTCCGCGAGACATCCAGGTCACCGGCAATCCGGTAATGAACCTGTGGTTATCGACGACTGGTCATGACACGGATGTTCTCGCCTGGCTCGATGATGTGGCGCCGGACGGCTCGACGCGTTCCTATCAGATGTTCGGCCGCCTGCGTGCATCGGATCGTGCTTTGGCGAAGCCCCCGTACAACGACTTCGGATTGCCGTGGCACACGTTTCGCAAAGAGGATGCTCGGCCGCTCGAGCCGGGAAAGCCAACGGAGTTGCAATTCGCCCTTCTGCCTATGTCCTATATCTTCCCGGCCGGACACCGCATTCGGCTGACTGTCACATTCTCGAGTCCAACCGCAGACTCTGGTGAGCGGGTCACCGTATTGCGCGGAGCGGGCATGGCTTCGGTGATCACCCTTCCGGTGATTCCGAGTCAAAGCCACTGAGCCGATCGCGTGTCCAGCAGCACAGAGTTTGGGTGTCCGCTCCTTAGTCGAGGGCGCGTGCGTGTGCTCGTGATGCTCGCGGCGGCATCCCTGGGCGCGCCGTCGGTGCAGTCGGCCACCCGCGGGACGACACCTTCGAGCGCAAGCACCGGGCCATCCTACTGGGTTCAGGCCGGTGAGAGGGGGGTCGCGTCCGCGCGGGTCCGCTACAAGGATTCTGCCGGTGAGGTCGAGGTGCTGTTCGCGCACGGCACGGTCGACATGGCCGCGAGTCCTTTCTTTCAGGTGCTCGGAACGAACGGTCGCGCCTGCGTGACCTGCCACCAGCCCTCGAGCGGGATGGGGCTATCGCTCCAGACGATCAGGCGGCGCTGGAAGGAGACGGCCGGCAAAGACCCGCTTTTTGCGGCCATCGATGGCTCGAACTGTCCCAACCTGCCTCAGGAGAAGGAGAGCTCGCATTCGCTCCTGCTCACACGCGGACTTTTTCGGGTGTCACTGCCCTGGCCTCCCGCTCAAGGCGCAGACGGTTTGCCGATCGAGCCCGAGTTCACGATCGAGGTGGTGCGCGATCCCACTGGCTGCAACACCGACCCGGTCTATGGCCTGAAGAGCGCGCACCCACACGTCTCGGTGTTTCGCCGCCCTCGGGTCGTCGCGAATCTCAAATACGTTGCGCTGGATGCGGGCGGTGAGGTGTACGGGCCACGGGGTCCTTTCAATGCGAAGGGGCTCGGGATGGTCATGGACCGGGACCCGGCGACCGGGCAGTTCATGTCCATGAATATCATGTCGGATGCCCGTACGCCGACCCTTAAGATTCAGGCGCAGGAGGCCGCGCGGGATCACCTGCAGGTGAAAGCGCCGCTCACGGGCGCTCAGCTCGATTCCATCCTCAGCTTCGAGTCCCAGGTTTACGCCGCGCAGGGCGTCGATGCCGTGGGCGATGATTTCTCCTCGCCGCAGATGCCGCCCGCGCTCGGGGCGCGCGCGCTCCTTGAGTCGCGCTCGGGGATTCTCGGCGACAACTTCGGCACTCCCGTCTTCAAGTCCTTCGATGTTTGGGCGGCGAAGGAGAACGAGGCGGCGCAAGCGCAGCAGCAATTTCGGGACTCGGTCATGCGGGGCTATGCGGTGTTCTTCACTCGCCCCTTTTGGATCAGCGATGTGACCCACATCAATACGGTCGGTATCGGCAATCCCGCCAAGCGCACCTGCGTGACGTGCCACAACCTTCAGATGGTGGGTACGGATGCCTCCGCCGGGTGGGCGGACCTGGGCACCACGAATGAGCCGTGGGCAGATGAGGCTTTGTATTCGCCTGGCTACGACCGGGCACCGCAGCTGCCACTGTTCCGTATCGTGTGCAAGCCCGAAGCGCGGCCGCATCCCTTTCTCGGACGCGTCATCTATACGCACGACCCCGGCAGGGCCCTGATTTCCGGCAAGTGCTACGACGTGGGATCGATCGTCATGGGGCAGTTGCGCGGGCTCGCCGCCCGCGCCCCTTATTTCGTGGACGGCTCGGCGGAGGACCTACGTGCGGTGGTCGATTTCTACGATCGGCGCTTCAACATGGGGCTCACGGAGCAGGAGCGCGTCGATCTCGTGAATTTCATGAGCGTCCTCTAGAGCCAGGCCGCTTGAGCACTTCATCGAGAGTCCGATTGAAGCTGACACTGCGCAGGCTCGCTTGCGCGCTCGTCATCCTCGCGGCGGTCGGCAGAGCGGCAGCGGATGGGAATCGCGCATCGACAGCGCGCCCCCCTGCCAACTACCGTGATTTCATTGCCTGTCCCATCGTGCAGGACACGGACACGGTGCCGTGCTGGCTCGCCGAATATCAGGGTGAGCTGTATTTTCTTGGCATCCAGACCGATTCGGGCGGGTGGTCGCCGCCCTGGCTCGGGCATCGGGTGCTCGTCGAGGGCAAGCTCGCCGGAGGGCCACGCATTTGTGGGGGTATTCCGCTGACGGCGGGCTCTCCAACCGCGACGCCTCCTTCGGGAAGCGCCAATGGACGGCCGTTGCCGGTTCCTCCGCGCATTTCCGTGATGCGTGAGCTCGATGCCTCCTGCCACACGCTCTGGCCGGCCGATCCGCGCTATCACATCGTGGGGCGACGCGGTCCGGGGCCGAACACGGCCGCTTCGGCGTTTCGTAAATTTCCCCCTCCGCCCGCGCCCCCCGAGGTAAGTCGGCCCTATCTGCCTCGGACCTTCACGCTCACGTACGACTTTGATTCGGAGCTCCCGGGACGAGATCAGATCGAGGCGCTGAAGGCCGTCCAGTATGCGCAGGCGGTGAGAGCAAGCGAGCTTTCGATCGTCGGTTATCGCGGGGCCGCGCTCCTGTCCGATGGCACGCTCGCCCGGGAACTGCCAGCTATCGGCCGCTTGCGCGCGCAGCATCTCGCCCGTATGGTGCGCAGACTCGGACTGCCAGCCTCGACAAGGCTTAGCACGCGCTGGAGCGAGGAAACGGAACCTGCCGACGGGGTCACCGATGCCAGTCGACGCCGCGCGCGCCTGATCGTGATTCCCTGAGCTCACCTGCACTCACCCCGAAACGGACAAGGATCCTCACGAGCGGATGGGGGATACGACGGCACATGTAGGCCAAGGCAGCGCGGACTTCGGACTGCATATCGAGCACCACAGGGCGAACCTGGGGAGTCCGCAGCTTGCGCGAGACCTCCCTAACGAACCGCCGACCGCCGCAAATGGGGTTGGCTGTGCGATTTTTACGTCGAAAATATACACCGCCGGTAGGAGGGCGGCGGCCTGCCGCCCGCTTAAAGGCCGCACGTCCTTCAGTCTCGGACGCGCTGGTTGCCATGTGATCTATTGGGGCGGCACGCGGCCACCTGCAGCAAATGTCTTGGTGATCGACCTAATCTGGAAAGTCGTTTCAGCATCTGGCCCTTGCCGTCACCCAATTTTACGTAGCTGTAGACGTGAGTGCGATCACCGGCGACCACCGCGACCACCATTGCTGGATACTCGCCGGCGCGGATGCGTGCGCGGATGGCCAGGTCCACGCGTGGCGGCAAGAGAGACGGGGCGGTGACAGCGACGGCCGTAAGTGGCAGCCAGGCTAGGCCTGCTTGGCAATCGTTTCATCAAGATTCCCCGGTGGTGTCGTATTCAGAACGAGCCTCGCTCAACATCCTTTCCAGTTGCGCGGCCTGCGACTCAAACCGCTTGAGCCAATGGCGACCGGCGTAAACGAAGCCCCAAAGCCAGACTACGATCGTGCCCAGAATCAGAAACAGCGACACGCCACCACGACTCGGGGCGCGCCACGCCATCGCAAAAGCGAAGCCGACACCGAACGGCAGCCAGAACGTCCAGCGTAATCCCCGGTAATAGGCCATCTCGCGGTGGATGTTGCCCAACGAGCTTTTGATATTCGCCATCAGCGGCGCATCCGGACGCAGGTTGTTGGCGCGACGAACGCGCCACAGGCCGACAATGCAGGTGACGAAGCTCGCTGACCAGAGCGCTATGGCCACGCGCATGCCCGGCCACACCTCGGGTCCGGGCATCACGACTAGTACGGCCAGCATGCGAGCGCCACGCAGAACGCTGTCGTGCCGTAGACGCGACGCAATAGTGCACCGCGCTCGTAACGCCGTGCAGAGACATGGACGTCGTCGCTCATGCGTTCCAACTCCGATGCTTCGAGGGGCGTGGCGAGACCGGCCCGCCATGCGGATTGCAGTTGTTCGAAATTCATGGATGGTTCTCGATATAGGTCTGGTTGAAACGGTGCTTGATGCGAGTCAGGCGAATGCTGTTGGCGGTGGCATAGAACCGCGTGATTTTGGTGGTGCGACGCGTTTTTCGGTCAGGGGAGTCCACGTTGATGGCCGCGCGCGCATCCTCGGAGCGGGGAGCGCGGCTCAGAACGGCGTGTCGTCGGTGGGTGTGTCCTCGGCGGACGGTTTGGCGGAGCGCGCGCGGGTATAGCGCATCAGCTGTCCGGCGTAATGACGTTCGAGGGCATCGGCGAGCTCATAGAGGAACTCGATGAGCTTGGCAGCGGACTCATCGGACAGTTCCATCGGCAAGCACACGATCGGCAGGTCGTTCGGTTCCATGGTCATCGACTCGCGGGGCGGGTTTTCTTGGCGGTGGCGCGCTCGCCGGCGCGGCGCGCGGCACGCTCCTTCGCTTCCTTGAGCCTGTAGCTTTCCCCATCGATCGGGAGGATCTCGGAGCGGTGCACGAGCCGATCGACGAGTGCGACCACGCAGGTGGCGTTGGGGAAGACTTCGTTCCATGCGCCGAAGGCCTTGTTGGTGGTAAGAACGACGGGACGGCGCAGCTGGTAGCGCCTGGTGATGACCTCAAAGAGCAGGTCCGCGTAGCGGGTGTCGTAGGCGAGGTATCCGACCTCGTCCACGCAGAGCAGACTCGGTGCGGTGTATCCACGCAGCAGGGCCTGATGCAGCAGATTCTTCGCGATCATCGTCTTGCCAAGACCGGTCAACCCGGCAACATACTGCCCATACCCACCTGTTTGATATCACGGTTCACTACCGCTTTCATCCGCGACACGGAGAGCAACTCGTTGTCCGGAAGATTTACGGCTTTCGCGGCGAACGCGCGTACGTCGTCGAACAGCCCGATGGATCGTTGGCGCTGCTACCTACCTGGATGGCGGAGGCAGCCGCCGCGGAACTGAAGATCGTCCCTCATCCGCGCCTTCGTTTGGGCACCCTGCTGGAGCTTCGCCGCATCGTGGATGCTGCCGTATCGTCGCCGCCATCCCTGGCACAGAGCGGAGGCGAGAACGATGAACGAAGCAAGGTTGCGGCAGCGGAGCCTCCTGCAAGAGCTCGACGGCGTACTGCTGCCAAAAGAGATCGAAGAGAAGGCGTTCGAGCTGCTCGTCGAGCTACTTCTCGCCGTCGTTCCGGCACTGGAGGGAGGAAGGGGCGATGAGCAAGATCACCGCTGAGCACCTGCGGCGACAGGCCGTGATCTACGTACGTCAGTCGACGCTCGATCAGGTGCAGAACAACCTCGAGAGTCAGCGCCGCCAGTACGCCCTCGCCGACCGAGCGCGTGGGCTTGGCTGGCAGGAGGTCACTGTCATCGATGACGACCTGGGTCGCTCCGGCGGTGGAGTGCACAGGCCCGGCTTCGAGCGGCTGTTGGCAGAGCTATGCGAAGGGCGCGTCGGGGCAGTGTTCTGCATCGAGGCATCACGTCTGGCGCGCAACGGCCGCGATTGGCACACGCTGCTTGAGTTTTGCCGGCTCGTCGATGCGTTGATCATTGACGAGGACGGCATCTACGATGCGCGTGAGACGAACGATCGGCTTCTGCTCGGCATGAAGGGCACGCTCTCTGAGATGGAGCTATCCACCTTCCGCCAGCGCTCTCATGAGGCTGCGATGCAGAAGGCACGGCGCGGGGAGCTGTTCTCCACCGTGGCGATCGGCTACGTGCGCGTGCCCAACGACAGACTGGAGAAGGAGCCAGACCGGCGCATCCGCAAGGCGATCGAGCTGGCCTTCCGCAAGTTCCGCCAGTTCGGCAGCGTGCGCCAGGTGCTGCTGTGGCTACGCCAGGAGCGCATCGAGCTACCCTCGGTTGCCTACGGGGAGAGCGGCCGGGCTGTCATCTGGAAGCTGCCGATCTACAATGTGGTGCACCACATCTTGACCAATCCGATCTACGCCGGCGCGTATGTATACGGACGGACAACCACCACTACTCGCATTGAGCAAGGCCGCAAGCACAGCGTGCAAGGCGTGCGTGTCCCGCAAGAGCAATGGCAGGTCCTGATTCGCGACCACCACGAGGGGTACATTCGCTGGGATGAGTACGAGGCCAATCTCCAACAGATCACGCATAACGCCGCCATGAAGGGTCGACTGGTGCGGGGTCCGGCACGCAATGGCGGGGCGCTTCTCGCTGGACTACTGCGCTGCGGGCACTGCGGGCGCAAGCTGCACGTGGCCTACAGCGGTGGTAACGGGGAGTCCCAGCGCTATGCTTGCCAAGGCGCCATGATCAACCACGGCACGGGTCGGTGCATCTCATTCGGCGCGCTGAAGCCCGAGCGTCTGCTCGAGGCGGAGATCCTACGTCGGCTCGAGCCCTTGGGCATACAGGCGGCATTGGAAGCGATTGATCGCGAGGGTCAACGTACTGACGAGCAGATCTCACAGAAGGAGCTTGCCCTTCAGCAGGCGCGCTTCGAGGTGGCCCGCGCACGGCGGCAATACGATGCAGTTGACCCCGATAATCGTCTGGTTGCAGGCGAGCTCGAGCGCCGATGGAACGAGGCGCTAAAGCATCACAATACCGTCGAGGAAGAGCTGAAGGCACTGCGCGCCAACCAGCCAAAGGCGCTGGACGATGCAACGCGTCGCACGCTGCTTGCACTCGGAGAAGACCTGCCCGCGCTATGGAACTGCGTATTTCGCGCAAGGAAGGCCGGCGTTTCACGGCAAGGCGGTCCATGGTTTCACACCATGTCGGTCCAGTGCGCGTGATGCAGGGCGTGATGACTTTCTCTCAGTGATGGCGGTGGGTCAAGACCTCGGCGGTTATCCACGGGCCCGCGCGCGGGCTCACGATAGCCCGTGCGCGCGGGGCGGTGGATAACCGCAGGCGAGAAGGTTGATCGGAGCGCGACGGGTTTTTTCCGGTGGTTGGCATCTGAGGGAGCTCCTATAAGGGCCCAGGAGCGGCGATCTCGATCGACCCTGGGCGGTGGGTACCCCCGTTTTTCGTGTTCTTTGGGCGGATGCCCTTGAGCTTGCGGATCGACTCCCCGCTCAAGTTGAGATGGTAGGCGTTGTGAACGAGGCGATCCAAGATCGCATCCGCCAAAGTGGGATCGTCCAGGAAGGCGTGCCATTGTTTCACGTCGAGCTGGCTGGTGATGATGGTGGCGGATTTGTCGTAGCGATCATCGAGGATCTCCAGCAGGTCCCGTTTGCCTTGATCCGAGAGCGGGGCGAGCGCGAAGTCATCGATCAGCAGCAGATCAGCCCGTGCGAGGGCGCGCAGGAAGCTTGAGCGACGTTGGAAGGCGTGGGCGCGGGCGAGCTCGTCGATGAGGCGTGGCAGGCGGAAGCAGCGCACGTGGTAGTTGGCGCGACAAGCGGCATGGGCGAGCGCGGCACTGATGAAGGACTTGCCGATACCGGTGGGCCCGGTGATCAGCACGTTCAGGTGCCGGTCGATCCAGCCGAGGTCGCGCACGGTGGCAAGCAGCGCCGGCTCGAGGTTGCGAGGGATGCGATGGTCGAGGTCCTCGAGGCAGGCCGGTTGCGGCAGGCTCGCCACGCGCAGTCGCATCGCCAGGCGGCAGTTGTCGCGCTCGGCGAGCTCGTGTTGCAGCAGCAGCCCCAGGCGTTCCTCGAAGCGCAGTGCGCTCGCATCCGGGTCGCTCATCTGTCGTTCGAGAGCGGCGAGCATGCCAGGGAGCTTGAGTTTTCCGAGCAGTTGCAGGAGTGGTTCGATCAACATGAGGATTCTCCTTCGAGGCTGATGGGCAGTTGGAAGTACTCCGCGCCGCGCACGTTCGGGTGAACCCCGAGGGTGGAGCGGGCCGGATCGTGGGAAGGGGAGCCGGGGCGCTTGATGAGCTCGGCGAGCGCCCCGTAGCCATACAGACCCAGTTCCAG
>JBOHZR010000005.1:0-30328 GCA_050738595.1 Steroidobacteraceae bacterium
GCCACGGGCTCGTCGCACGCGAGCGCCTCCACGGCCTCGGGCCGCAAGAGCCCATGCGTGTCGGATATCAGACCCACCCTCATCGGCCGATCCTCGGCAGCGCATCCGGCGCATGCCGCCCCGCGCCAGGCTCGGGACGCTAACCGCCCTCGGCCATCTTCTTCATCGAATCGAGGACACCCGTGAAAGCTTTCTTGTACCGATCGCGTGATTTCGCGCGCGCGTCGTCCGTTTTCAGAGCCGATTGATCGTAGAAGATGCTGTAGACGATCTTCGAGCTGTCCGGCCCCGTGGACTCCACGTCCACCGTGCCGTGATAGAGATTCTTCGTGTTGGGCTGTGTATAGGTATAAGAATGAGAGGTCTTCGCGACCATCACTTCATCGACACTGAAGCGGCCGGTCAGATGACGCACCGTTCCGAGACCGCCGTCGCCCGAGGTGTAGGCGCACTTCATCTGGAGCGCGGGTCCGATCTGGCAAAAATCACCGACCTTCTTCCAGACCGCATCCGCCGGACGCGCAACATCGACGCTCAGGACGACGGTGGCGTAATCGCCGGCACTCGCATCCGTGCCAGCCAGTAAAACTCCGGCCGCGCCGAATGCCGCGAGCCAGGACAGCGTTCGATATCTCATGATTTCTCCCCGATCGGCTTTTAGTGGAGCTTCGGGCCCGATCGTAGCAGGGACAGCGCCGCGGCGACCACGCGAGTTGCGGCAAGAATCGTCAAGTTTCCAGCCGGAATTGGCGTTATGCTCCCGCGGCAAAGGGGAAACCATGCTCCGCAGTGTCCTCGCCATTCTCGCGGGTGTTGCCACGCTGACGGCGATCTCTTTCGGCATCGAGGCGATCGCGAACCCGCTCCTCATGAGACTCTTTCCGGCGTCTCTCCCGACACAATTCGCGCTGAGTCATAGTCTTCCGGTGAAGTTGTTCGGGTTCGCCTATGGTGCACTATCCATCGCCGCGGGTGGGTATATCGCCGCTTGGATCGGAGGCCGCGCACCGATCCTGCATGCCGCCATCCTGGGCGGCGTGCAGAGCCTGCTGACCGTCTGGGCGATGATTGCAATGTGGAATCACGCTCCCGCGATCAACTGGATCGTCGCACTGGCCATGACATTTCCTGCCTGCCTGCTCGGGGGTTGGCTCTTTGCCCGCCGGGCGGGTCGGCAGGTGCTGGACTCCGCCGCAAGCCCCGGGTAGTTAATTCGTGATGCGGCGAGGCATATCGCGCGGCGCGACCGGCAGAGCTGCTGGAGGCGAGCCGAACGACTTCCGGCGTGTGCGGGCCATCATGGACTATGCATCCTCCCACGTGGACGAGGATCTCTCGCTCGCCGCGCTCGGTGCGCGAGCCGCGCTATCGCCGTTTCGTCTGCACCGGCTCTTCTCGACAGTCGCACACGAGACGACGAAGCAATTCACATCCCGGCTTCGGCTCGAACGCGCCGCAGCGATGTTACTTGCCGGATCGATGCCCGTACTGGGGATCGCACTCGCCTGCGGCTTTCGCAATCATGAGACCTTCACCCGTCTCTTCCATCGCCGGTTCCGGATGACCCCGACTGCTTATCGCCGGCGCGGCCTGGTCGGCGAGAATCAAACCCATCACTCGGCCGCTCGCCACGCGAAGATCATCGCAATAGTGGGGCCGTGCCTCGAGCTCTACCACGCGAGCGCAACGACGAGAGAGGGGAACCGCGCAATGACATACGACATCTCCGAGAGAGTGTTGAACCCGCAGCCCGTGCTCGTCGTCCGCCGCCGTGTCAAGCGGTCGGACATCTCGAAGGTACTCGGTGAGATGCTGGGAACCGTGTTTCTTCACGCGCAGCGCGCCGGCGCCACGCTCGTGGGCCAGCCGCTCACGCGTTACCTGGAATGGGGACCGGGTCTGGTCTCGATCGAGGCAGGATTACCCATCGCAGCTCGCATCGAGGGGGAAGGTGCCGTCCTCGCCGAGGCGCTGCCCGGCGGACGTACCGCGGTCACGACACACCATGGCCCCTACGCGCAGCTCCTCGATGCCCACGCGGCCGTTCAGCAGTGGATCGAGGAGAACGGACACCGGACCACCGGATCACCGTGGGAGGTTTATGTCACCGATCCGGCGGACGAGCCGGACCCGAAGAACTGGCGCACGGACGTGTTTTGGCCGATCGAGAGCTGACCGCTCACCACCAGCCGCGCCATTTGGACCACGCGATCGGCACCAGGATGCTGAGCGCGATGACGCCGAGCCCATACTCGTATCCCCATCGCCATGCGAGCTCGGGCATGCCGTGGAAGTTCATTCCGTACATGCTGGCGATGAGGGTCGGAGGAATCCCCACGACGGACACGATCGTCAGGACCTTGAACGTGTCGTTCTGCTCGATGCTGATGAATCCGAGGATCGCATCGAGCAGGAACTGCGTCTTCGACGACAGATGCGCCTCGAAGTCCGTGAGCGAGGCGAGGTCTGCGCGGACCGTCTGCAGGCGCCCTTGAGTCTCCGGATGCAGCCACTCGCGCGCGGTCTCGGAGACGAAGCCGATGATCCGTGAGAGCCCGAGCAGACTTTCCCGGGTGTGCGAGAGCTTGTCGCCGGCGGCGCCGACGGACGTGAGCATCTGTCGAAGTCTCCAGTTGAGCCACTTGGGGCGGCGCACGGGCACCCGAGTGCGGGTGAACACCTGACGTGACACGGCGGCGAGCTCGCCGCTTGCTCGCTCGAGCGCATCCGCCGCAAAGTCGACCATCGCCTCGGCGAGCCCCGCGAATACCGCCTGACTGTCAGCGGTGCGTTCGCCCTGCTCGAAGCGTGCGCGCGCTTTGCGGAAAGCGTGGACGTCCGAGAAGCGCACCGTGATCAGGAGCGCCGCAGAGAGGATGAAGCCGAGTGGCACGATCGACGGAGCGCTCCAATCGCTTCGCTCGTCTTCGACCGTGAGCGGCATACTCAGATACAGACGTTCCCGCTCGACCCGAAGCCGGCTCGAGGACTCGATCTCCGCGAGCTCCCCGCGCGATGGAACGCGAACGCCGAATTCCCGCTCGACCCGCGTCCGCTCCTCCTCCGTCGGATCGAGCAGATCGATCCAGATCGGTTGAGCAGGAACGGCCGCTCCTATGCCGCGGTCACCCTGCGGGGAGTAGAGCTCGAGCATCGGACACCGAGTCTAGCGCGCTCTGAGCTTCGCGAGCCACGCTGCAGGGTCCTCCCCGCGCTCGAGCACCTCGACGAGCGCCGAGCCCACGATCGCCCCATCGACATGCCCGCGCAGCCGCGCGATGTGCTCGGCGTTCCGGATTCCAAAACCAGCGCAGACGGGCGCCGTCGATGCCGCACGCACTCGATCGAGGTAGTCGAGCGTGTCGGCCGGTACGCTCACGCTGCCGCCGGTCGTACCCGTCATCGTGACGGCATAGACGAATCCCTCGCTCGCACGGCAGACCTGAGCAAGCCGCTCGGCTCGAGTGACGGGCGTGACCATCTGCACCAGGGCCAGGCCTGCGCCACCGAACGCATCGCGCACGAGCGAGCTCTCATCGACGGGAAGGTCCGGCACGATGAAACCGCTTACGCCAGCCCGAATCGCGGCGCAGGCGAGCCGGTCGAGCCCGAATGCGAGCAGCGGATTGAGGTAGCTCATGAGCAGCGCCGGCACGCGGAGCGGCCCCATCGCCCCGAGCTCATCGAGTATCCATTGGAGCGTCACGCCCTGGGAGAGAGCGACCTGGCTCGAGCGCTGGACCGTGACCCCGTCCGCCATCGGATCGGTAAAAGGCACACCGATCTCGAGCACATCCGCCCCGCCCGCGAGCGCGCGCACGTGCTCGGCGAAGCGATCGCGGCTCGGGAAGCCCGCGGTGAGATAGGCAACGAGCGCCGGCTCGCCGTCGCGGCCGGCGGCGCGGATGGCAGAGGCGATGCGATCTCTGGGGGTCTGCGGGGCCGCCGTGCTCATGCGCCTGGCTCCGCGGCAAGCCTGTCGAGCAGGGTCGACATGTCCTTGTCCCCGCGTCCGGACAGGCCGAGCAGGATCCGTCGTCCGCGGTGGGTCGCTGCCCAGCGCTTGGCTCCGGCAAGCGCATGAGCGCTTTCGAGCGCAGGCAGGATGCCCTCGCACTCGCAGCATTCCTTCACCGCCTGGAGGGCCTCCTCATCGCTCGCCACCTCGTAGCGCGCGCGTCCGGTCAGGAGCAGAAACGAGTGCTCGGGTCCCACCCCGGAGTAGTCGAGCCCCGCCGAGACCGAATGCGTCTCCTCAACCTGCCCGTGCTCATCCTGCAGCAGCATCGAGTAGCAGCCGTGCAGGACACCCGGCCGCCCGTAAGAGAGCGTCGCGGCGTTGTCGCCCAGTCCGCGGCCCCGGCCGCCAGGCTCGATGCCGACGATCTCGACGGAGCGGTCCGGGATGAACGGGTGAAACAGGCCGATCGAGTTCGAACCGCCCCCGACGCAAGCCATCACCGCATCCGGCAGAGCGCCCGCCTGCCGCAAGATTTGCACGCGGGCCTCGCGGCCGATGATCGCTTGCAGCTCGCGAACGAGGTAGGGATACGGATGCGGGCCGACAACCGACCCGAGCAAATAGTACGTGTCGAGCGGGTCGGACACCCAGTCGCGCAGCGCCTCGTCGATCGCTGCACGCAGGGTGCGGTCGCCTGAGCGGACGGGCTCGACCTTCGCGCCGAGCAGGCGCATGCGCCCGACGTTCGGCCGCTGCCGCTCCATGTCCACCTCGCCCATGTAGACGACGCACGGCAGTCCGAGCCGGGCGCAGGCCGCCGCGCTCGCCACACCGTGCTGGCCGGCGCCCGTCTCCGCCACGATGCGCTGCGCGCCGAGCCGCTGCGCGAGCAGCGCCTGTCCGAGCGCATTGTTGATCTTGTGCGCTCCGGTGTGCGCGAGATCCTCGCGTTTGAGCCACACTTCCGCGCCCCACCGTTGCGAGAGCCGCGCCGCCCTCGTGAGCGCGGTCGGACGGCCCGCCCACGTCTCGAGCTCGCGCGCGAGCGCCGCTTGAAAATCATCGCGATGCAGCACCTCGCGGACGCCCTGCTCGAGGCGCTCGAGTGCAGGAATCAGCGTCTCGGGGACGTAGCGGCCGCCAAACGGTCCGAATCGGCCGCGACTATCGGGCAGCCGCCCGGCTATCTCTTCGGCGAGCAGCCGCTCCTTCTCGGTCTGGGCGAGCTGAAGGCTCATCGGAAATGCTCCTGTTTGAATACATGCGCCCCGTGCCCATCGCCGAAGGCAGCCCGCGCGGCTGCGGCGAATCGCACGATCTTCTCCGCACTCTTGATGCCGGGATGCGCTTCGACGCCGCTCGACACGTCGACGCCGAAGGGCTCGACGGCGGCGATCGCCGCAGCGACCGACTCCGCATCGAGTCCTCCGGCGAGAATCAGCTCTGAACGCTGAGCAAGCTGACGGGCGCTCGACCAATCGCAGGCCTCGCCGGCCCCACTGACCGGCCCCTCGAAGAGCAACCGTGCGGGCAGCGATGAAGGCCGCGGCGAAGCCGCGGTCGAGGGCAGCATTGCCGTCCGCGCCGCGGGCGGACTGGCCGGCGGGGTGCCCACACTGCAGCGCAGCACCGGCAGCACGCCGAGGCTCTGCGGCACGCGCAGGAGAGCGAGGTCTTCCCAATCACTCTGCCAGAGATCGGGCGCGAACCGGGCGACGATGTCGTCGAGCAATGTTTGGTCGGGATGCCGAGTGACCGCGACACAGAGCGCGCGCCCGCGCGCGGGTGAGGCGAGGCGCGCGGCAGCCTCGGGCGTCAGCTGACGCAGCGATGGCGAAAAGACGAACCCGACCGCATCGACTCGCGCGGCGAGCGCGGCCTCGACCGCCTCGGGCGTCGTCATCCCGCAGATCTTGATCCATGCCGCTCGAGGCCGCGTGCCGCTCATTGATCTGCACCGCGCGTCCGATCTCTGCCGTGCCTGGCGCCGCGCCCAGCGATGAGCAACTCGCGAACGAGCTTCGCCGGATCGCGCGCGGCCATCAACGCGCTGCCGACGAGAGCGAGGTCGTATCCCGCCGCCGCCACGCGTGCCGCATCTTCCGCGGAGGCGACGCCGCTTTCGGCCACGCGTGGAACGCTCGTGGGAAGCGTGCTCGCGAGCGCCTCGAGCCGACCGGGCACCACCTGCAGTGTGTCGAGGTCCCGGCAATTGACGCCGACGAGGAGCGTCCCGCGTGCGGCATCGCGACGCGACTCGACGATCGCGTGCGCACGCTCGATGTCCGCCTCATCGAACGCCTCGAGCAGCACGAACAACCCGAGCTCACGGGCGCGGTCGAGCAGCGCGGCAGCGCCCTGCGACAGCATGCGCAGAATGAGGAGTACGCCGCCGGCTCCCGCAGCGCGCGCCTCGAGCACCTGATAGGGATCGACGAGGAAATCCTTGCGCAGGACCGGCACCTGGCGCCTGCCCGATGAGCCAGCACCCACACTCAGCTCTTCGAGGGCACGCGTTGCGGCACCGAGGTGCTCGAGCGACCCGTCGAAGCGCGTGGGCTCCGTGAGCACCGAGACCGCGGCGGCGCCGGCTTGCGCATAGCTCAGCACGCGCGCGCTCACCTCGTCCGCGGACCCGCCGTCGCCGGGCCCGGCAAGGCGTCCCGCGGCCGGCGAGCGCAGCTTCAGCTCCGCGATGAGATCGAATCCTTCTGGCGCCAGCACGAGCGGCGGCGCGCGGGGAGTGTCGAGTGCGCGAGCGTGCAGCTCACGCTCGGCTACCCGCGCCTTCGCGTGTGCGACCCGCGAGGCGCTGCTCGAGGCCATGCGCTCGAGAAACCCCTCGCTCATCGCGATGACTCCACGGGCGCTCGGCCGAACGCGGCCACCGCCTCGAGCACTCGCGCCGCTGCGCCGCTCTCGATGGCCTGCTTTGCCTGCTCGAGCGCATCGCGACGCGCCCTCGCGGTACCTGCGACTTCGAGCGCGAGCGCCGCACCGAGCAGAAGGCAGTCGCGATGGGGTCCGCGGTCCTCTCCCACGAGCACCGCTCGCAGGGCGCGCGCATTGTGAGCGGCGTCGCCACCGGCGAGCCCACTGCTCGCGCAGGCAGCGAGGCCGTAATCCGCCGCGGAACGCATCTCGACGCTCACTTTCCCCGCCCGCACGTCGAACAGTGTGAACGGACCGACAGGCGTCGGCTCGTCCCATCCTTCCGCGCCGTGGATCACGAACGCGCGCTCGATCGGCATGCCGGTGAGCGTTTCAGCGATGAGCCGCGCCTCCTCGATCCGCGGCGCGCCGATCACGTACAGCGGCGGCTCGGCGGGATTGGTGAGCGGGCCGAGCAGATTGAACACCGTGCGCACACCGAGCGCGGTCCGCACGGGGGCGAGTGCCTTCATCGCCGGGTGATAGTACGGCGCGAACAGAAACGTGAAGCGCGCCGCCGCGAGGCACTCGGGCGCGGATTGCTCGTCGAGCGGCAGGCGCATGCCGAGCGCTTCGAGCACATCGGCGCTGCCGGCTCGACTCGAGATCGAGCGGTTGCCGTGTTTGACCACGGGGACGCCGCAGGCCGCGGTGAGCAGTGCCGTGCCCGTCGAGATATTGAGGCTGCCGGAGCCGTCGCCGCCCGTACCGACCACGTCCATGGCTCGAAGACCCGCAGGCATGCGCGGCCGGCGCGCGAGCCCGCGCATTCCCTTCGCGAATCCCCGCACTTCATCTGCAACGACTCCCTTCACGCGCAGCGCCGCGAGCACGGCGCCGGCCATCGCCGGAGACGCATCGGACTGCGTGAGCTCGATGACGAGCGCCTCCGCTTCGCTCTCGGGGAGGTCCTGCCGCTCGAGCAGCCGCTCGAGCGATTTACGAAGGGGCGACATCGCTCGGCACCTGCGCCGCTCTCGCGGCCGGCTCGCCCGATTTGTCCGGCTCGCGCGCGCGTTCTCCGCCCGATTGCGCGAGGAAATTCTCGAGAAGCCGCGGGCCGTCCGGCGTGAGAATGCTTTCCGGATGGAACTGAACGCCCTCGATCATGAGCGCGCAGTGCCGCGCACCCATGATCTCCCCCTGCGCCGTGAGCGCGCTCACTTCGAGCTCGGAGGGCATGCGCTCGGGCGCGGCAATGAGGGAGTGATAGCGGCCGACCTCGCAGGGCTGCGGCAGCCCCTCGAAAATCGTGCGGCCGTCGTGCGTCATCGCCGACGTCTTCCCATGCATCAGGCGCGCCGCGCGCACGACCCGTCCGCCGAACACCTCGACGATCGATTGATGCCCGAGACACACCCCGAGCACCGGGACACGGCCCGAGAAAGCACGGATCATGTCCATCGAGACTCCCGCATCGTGCGGGGTACCCGGCCCGGGCGAGATGCACAGGTGCGAGGGCGCGAGCTCGAGTGCTTCGCTGACGGCGATCTCGTCGTTGCGGAAGACGCGAACGTCCGCGCCGAGCACGAGGAAGGCCTGCACGAGGTTGTAAGTGAACGAATCGTAGTTGTCGATCAGCAGCAGCCGGGGTGTCACGGGCCCTCCTCCGCAAGCTCGAGCGCCCGCACGACGGCCGCGCTCTTGGCGAGAACTTCTTCGTGCTCCGCTTCGGGAACACTGTCGGCGACGATGCCCCCGCCGGCCTGATAGCTGTACTCGTCCCCCCGAAAGACGAGCGTGCGAATGGTGATCGCCTGGTCCATGTCGCCGCGCGCGCCGAAGTAGCCCACCGTGCCGCCGTAGAGCTCCCGCCCGACCGGCTCGAGCTCATCGATGATCTGCATGGCGCGCACCTTCGGCGCGCCGACGAGCGTTCCGGCGGGGAAGGCGGCTGCGAACAGATCGAACGCATCCCGCCCCGGCGCGAGCTCGCCGCTGACGCCGCTCACGATGTGCATGACGTGGCTGTAGCGCTCGATGGCACGGTACGGCTCGACGCCGATGCTGCCTGCGCGGGCGACGCGGCCGAGATCGTTGCGCGCCAAGTCGACGAGCATCACGTGCTCGGCGTTCTCCTTCGGATCCGCGCGCAGCTCCGCCTCGCGCGCGAGATCGACGGCGGGATCGTCTGCACGCGGCCGCGTGCCCGCGATGGGGCGCAGCTGCGCGCGGCCGCCCTTGAGCTTGACGAGCGCCTCGGGCGAGGAACCGACGACGGTCACCTCTCCGAGCGCGCAGTAATACATGTAGGGCGACGGATTGATGAGCCGCAGGGCACGGTAGGCCTGGAAAGGATCGAGCTCGTGGCGGCCCGCGAAGCGGGTCGAGAGCACGAGCTGATACACGTCACCTGCGGCGATGTACTGCTTGACGCGCTCGATTCCGGCCATGTGCTCGGCGCGCGTCGAGGAGGGCGTCGGAAGTCCGTGCCGGCCCGCGGAGCGGCGCTTCGGCAACCCCCCGCGCAACGCGTGTGCGACCTCGTGCTTCAATGAGCGACGCTCCGACTCGGGACCGGCATGCAGCAGCGCGATGCCGCGAGTGAAGTGATCAAACACGAGGAGTGATCGGGGCGCGAGGTAGTGCAGGATCGGCACGCCCGTCTCGAAGCCCGTACGCCGGGGAAGGCGCTCGAAGAAGCGCACGATATCGTAGGCCGCGTAGCCGACGAGACCTCCCGCAAGCGGAATGCCGTCTATCGCTGCGGCGGCGCCCGCCATTGGGGCGCTGCCGGCGAGCACGGGCTCGGGCTGCGGCGCACGGCGGAGGCCATCACGCAGCGCGGCGAGCAGCTCGGCCGCCGTGGCGGGGACCGGCCGGCGCTCGGCACCGATGGCAAGACCCTCGCGGTCGAGACGAATCTCGAGTCCATCGCCGAAACCGATGAATGAATAGCGCCCGATGCGCTCGCCTCCCTCGACGCTCTCGAGGAGGAAGCGTGGCCGGAATGCGGCGAGCTTCATGAACGCCGAGACCGGCGTGTCGAGATCACCTGCGATGTCGAACGGCGCTTTCAAGCTCGATTCCCGGGCCCATAAACGAAAAAACCCATCTCGGAGTCTCCGGAGATGGGTTCGTCTCGATTAGAGCGAATCTTGGGTCGATTTACGACAACAGCGATCCGCGCCCACTCCGGTCAGAGCGGCGCCACCACCAGCGCGCGGTCTCGGACACCCCAGCGGGGGTGTATCGGAGCTTGGAGAAGTGGGTCAACATTTGCGCGGGAGTATGGCCGCGGCATAAGGCTTTGGCAAGTGCGAGCCGTCGATCCCGGCTCACGCGGCCAGCGGCTCGGCGATCTGCACCCGATTGCGTCCCGAACGCTTCGCCCCGTAGACCGCGGCATCCGCATGCCGGATGAGCTGCTCCCCCCAGACCCCGAGCGTGTCGCTCGCCGCAACGCCGATGCTGCACGTGAGCTGAATGGGCGCGCCGAATCCCTCGACGCTGACCGAGGCGACGCGCCGGACGATGCGCTCGGCGATCGGGTGGGCGGCCGCCTCATCGGCACCGTTGAGGATCACCACGAATTCCTCGCCGCCGTAGCGCCCGATCGCATCCGACTGGCGCAGCTCCGATTGAATCGGACCGATGATCGCGGCGAGGCACGCATCGCCCGCGAGATGCCCGAACGAATCGTTGATCCGTTTGAAATGATCGAGGTCGATGAACAGGAGCGCGAGCGGCAGCCCGCTCACCCGCGCACGCCGGCACGCGCCATCGAGCTGCTCGAGGAGCGAGCGCCGGTTGAGCACACCGGTGAGTGGATCGGTTCGCGCGTAGCGCTCGGCCTCGGTGAGCGCGCGGCGCTGCGCACGCAGCCGGTCGGCGACTCCGAGCGCGATGAGAACCGCTGCGGCGACCATCGAGAGCGGCAGGCCGTAGTAGACGAGCATCTCGTTCTGGCCGGCGCGGCTCACGAGGAGTCTCCCGGCTGCGGCGATCGTGAATGCTTCGAGCAGGCTCCAGGCGACGAGGAACCAGCCCGCCGCACGGCTGCCGCGGCGCCACGCGATGAGCGCCACGACCAGCGTGAGGACTGCGGAGCCGACGAAGAGCAGATTGCCTGCGGCGGACACGAGCGGGCCCAGGCCGAAGAGCCGCAGAACGTTCGCCGCGGCAAGCAGGACGAAGAGCGCCGCGAGAGCGCCGAAGAGACGGTGCGCCCGCGGCACGAAGAGCCCGAGATCCGCGATCTCTCGGACGAACAGCGCCGCCGCGGCTCCGGCGAGCGCGACGGGCACGTTCCAGCTGTACGGTTCGACGCGGGCTACCGCGGCAAGCCATGGCCAGCCGCGCGCCTCGCCGGAGAAGCAGGCGAGATACAGGGCGAGCATGCAAATGAAGCCGGCGTAGAGCACGAACATCCGGTCCGACAGGATCACCCACATGGAAAGTGCGGCAAGGGCCATCGCGAGGAGCGCACCGCAGGCGAGCGCAATCATGTGTGAATGCGCGGCGCCCCTCGCAAGTGCATGCTGCAGCGTCTCGAACGAGAAAGTCGGCGCGGCCGCGCCGCGCGGCTGCTCGATCTCGGCGCGCAGCGCCCGAGCACCCTCGGGACCGTTGTCGATCAAATACACGACGTTTCGCGTTCCGCCGAACGTCGGCTGCTCGACGGCGGGAGACAAGAGCCGCATGCCCGGCCCCCGCCCGGGCGCATCGTCCGAGGCCGCCTCGAAAATCCGCACTCGCACGCGATCGCTCTGATGGACGGTGAGCACGGGAATGCCGTTCGGCAGCGCCGGCGGATGCAGTGTGAGGGAAGCTGCCCCCGCCGCGGCGAGCGCGCCGGAGCCGCCCACGGCCGCGCCTGCCATCAGCGCGGCCAGGCGAATTGCAAGGGCGGTCCATCGCCGAAGAGTGCGCGGCGTGAGCATCGTTCGGGCTCGACGAGGGACGGGTATCGTACGCATGCGCTTCGCGCCGACGCAATCGGGGCCCCTTCATCGAGCCGCCAGTCGAGCCCGATGCGCGTCCGCGCCGGCTCGCCGCGCGGTGCTGCACTGCGGCGTTTACAATAAGGAGAAGCGAACCGCGACCGCGAGGCCGCTTAACAGACGCTTAACAGCTCAATGGTCAAGCTCGCGCCGGCGGCGGCGCGCCGGAGACTTCCATGCCGTCATTCGATGTCGTTTCGGAGCTCAACACGCACGAGGTCACGAATGCAGTCGACCAGGCGAATCGCGAGCTCGCCCAGCGCTTCGATTTCAAGGACACCGGCGCGCGGTTCGAGCTCGAGGACTTCACGGTGACGCTGCGCGCGCAGGTCGACTTCCAGCTGAAGCAGATGCTCGAGATCCTGAAGCTGCGGCTCGCGAAGCGCGGCATCGACGTCGCGTGCCTCGAGGTGAAGGAGCCGGAGGTCGCGCTGTCCGCCGCGACACAGCGGGTCATCCTGCGCCACGGCATCGATCCCGAGGCGGCCAAGAAGATCACGCGCCTCGTCAAAGACTCTAAGCTCAAAGTTCAGGCGAGCATCCAGGCCGAGAAGGTGCGCATCGCCGGCAAGCAGCGCGATGACCTTCAATCAACCATTCAGCTGCTGCGCAAGGCCGAGCTCGGACTGCCGCTGCAGTTCGACAATTTCCGGGATTAGGGTTGGACTGCGGCCCGCCACTGCGAGCCGCGCCTCATCGCATCCTCGATCGAGCGGTGTCGATGATGCGGCAGAGCGCCTCCGTCGCATCGAGCACGCCCGGCCCCAAGCGCGTGAGGCGCCGATCCGGGAAGGCGATGAGATTGCCGGAAGCGACGGCGCGCAGCTTGGGGAAGCGCCGCCACTCGGCGAGCCAGCTCGCGCTCTGCGTACGTGAGCCGAGGGCGACGATGAGCTCGGGATCGCGGGCGATGACCGATTCCGTGCTCACCGCGGGGCCGAGCTGAGGCAGGTCGGAGAACACATTGCGCGCCCCGCAGAGCCGCAGCGCATCGGTGAGCAGATGTGGACCTCCCACCGTGTACACGGGCTGGCTCCAGACCTGCAAGAGCACGGTCACGGGCTTCGCGCCCGCGTACTGGCGCGTGAGCGCCGCGATTCGGGCCTCGAGCGCATCGGCTTGCCGATCCGCTGCCTTGCGCGTCCCGGCGAGAACGCCGAGCCGGCGAACGGAGGCGGGCAGATCGGCGAGCGCGCCGACTCGCTCGTGATAGATGGGAATGCCGAGCCGGCCGATGAGAGCGATCTCCGCCGCATTCTCACCAGCCGGCCAGGCGACGACGACGCCGGGGCGCAGCGCGACGAGCCGCTCGAGATCGATGGCGTTCGCGTCGCCGATACGGGGGATGCGCACTGCGGCCGGCGGCTCGGTCGAGTACTGCGTGGTCGCGACGACCTCGGCGCCTGCGCCGGCCGCGAACAGCATGGCGGTGACGTTCGGCGCGAGGCTCGCGATGCGCAGCGGCGGCGGCGGTACCGCCAGGCGCCGGCCCGTATCATCGGTCACCACGACGCTCGCGGCTTGCGCGGGCAGCCCGCAGCCCGCGATCGGTGCGGCGATCACAAAAACGAGCAACGCCACTGCCGGCACGCGCCGCTGGTTGAAAGGCCGTACGTTCGTTGTCAAAGTGGCGGTCCTGCGCGCGGAGTGCCTCGAAGTGAAAGCAGTCTGTCTCGATTTTGCCACGCTGAGCCGAGGAGATCTCGACACCAGCCGCATCACGCGGCTCCTGCCGCAGATCGTGCTCCACGAGGTGACGCGCGAGGCGGACATCGCCCCGCGGATCGGGGGGGCGGAAATCGTACTCGTGAACAAGCTGCGCATCACGCGCGAGCGAATGGCTGCATCCGGCGCGCTGCGCCTCATCGCCGTCATGGCGACCGGGACGAACAATGTCGATCTGGATTGCGCCCGCGAGCTCGGCATCGCCGTATGCAACGTCCGCAGTTACTGCACGACCTCGCTCACCCAGCACGTGCTCGCGGTCATCCTCGCGCTCACGCATCGGCTGCGCGAGTACGGCCGGCTCGCCATCGACGGCGCCTGGCAGCGGAGCCCGCAGTTCACGATGCTCGATTTCCCGATTCGCGAGCTCCATGATCGAGCGCTCGGCATCGTAGGCTTCGGCACGCTCGGCCGCTCCGTCGCTCGCGCGGCCCAAGCGGCTCTCGGCATGCGGGTGCTCATCGCGAATCGGCCGGGAGCGGAGCCGGCGACCGATCGCGTCGATCTTCGTGATCTGCTCCCGCGCGCGGATGTGCTGAGCCTGCATTGTCCGCTGACCCCCGCGACCGAACGTCTGATCGGAGCGCGCGAGCTCGCGCTGATGAAACCGGATGCGCTCATCGTCAACACCGCTCGCGGCGGTCTCATCGATTCTCAGGCGCTCGCGGAGGCGCTGCGCGCCGGACGGATCGGCGGGGCCGCGATCGATGTGCTCACGCAGGAGCCCCCGGTGGACGGTAATCCGCTCCTCGCCCCCGACATCCCGAATCTGCTCGTCACCCCGCACGTCGCCTGGTCGTCCCGCGAAGCCCGCCAGCGCTGCCTCGATGAGGTGACGGCGAACGTCGAGGCGTTCGTGTGCGGCGAGCAGCGCAATCGGGTGGATTGACACCGGACGAGCGCGGACCGGTAGCGCGCGTATTCGGGCAGCGCATCGCGAATCGAATCGCGAGCGATCATGGGGCACCCCTCACGCCCCCTGAAGCGTCGGCCCGCCGCTCTTGCGGTTGCACGGGCAGAGCTCGCCGGTCTGCAGCGCATCGAGCACTCGCAGCACTTCCTCCGGGCTTCGGCCGACGTTGAGATCGGTCACGTAGACGAAGCGCACGATCCCCTGAGGATCGACGATGAAGGTCGCGCGCTGCGCAACTCCCGCCTCCTCATCGAGAACGCCGAGAGCGCTCGCGAGCTCGCGCTTCACGTCCGAGAGCATCGGGAACGGCAGTCCCTTCAGCTCCTCGTTCTGCTGCCGCCAGGCGAGGTGTACATACTCGCTGTCGATGCTCACGCCGAGCAGCTGCGCATCGCGCGCCCGGAACTCCTTGTCGAGCTTCGCAAAGCCCGCGATCTCCGTGGGGCAGACGAACGTGAAGTCCTTCGGCCAGAAGAACACCACCCGCCACTTCCCCTCGAAGCTCGCGCCATCGAACGTTTGAAACGCCTTGGCGGGCTCGCTCGAGACGACGCCCGTCAGCCTGAAATCCGGAAATCTCCGACCTACACTCGACATGGTCCTGCCTCCTGGTGCTTGCGGCGGCCTCGATCGGGGCTGCCTCGATGCTCGACAGGATGGGGCGGGCGGCCTCCAAGATCCAATCGATTGACTTTATAATTCCGATAGAGGCCATATATCGCTATCCGGACAGCCGGGGGAACCGAAGTCATGGCGGACCTGAAGCTCAAAGACCTGAGATACCTCGTCGCGGTAGCGGACACGGGGCATTTCGGCCGCGCTGCGGAGCGCTGCTTCGTGAGCCAGCCGACGCTCTCGGCCCAGCTGAAGAAGCTCGAGAGCTATCTCGCCGTGCAGCTCATCGAGCGCCAGCCGAAGCGCGCCACTCTGACCGAGGCCGGCGCCGCGATCGTCGCCCGCTCGCGAGAGATGCTGCGGGCGAGCGAGGAAGTGCTCGAGCTCGCACGTTCGCATCGTGATCCGCTCGCGGGGCGTCTGCGTGTCGGGTTCATCCCGACCGTTGGCCCGTACCTCTTGCCGCAGATCGCACCGGCTGCGCGCAAGGCGCTCCCCCGGCTCACGCTCCTGCTCTATGAATATCGCACCGAGCCGCTGCTCGAGAGGCTGCGCGCGGGAGAGCTCGACCTCGGTATTCTCGCCTTGCCGGTGGAAACGGACGGGCTGCAGGTGCGTGAGCTCTTCGACGAGCCGTTTCTCGTCGCCCTGCCGCACGATCATCCTCTCGCGAGACGCGCGTCGCTGGGCGTCGATGACCTCGCGGAGGAACCGCTGCTGTTGCTCGAGGAAGGCCACTGCCTGCGCGACCAGGCGCTCGCCGTGTGCAACCGCGCGGGCGCGCAAGAGCGGCAGGATTTCCGCGCAACGAGCCTCGAGACGCTGCGGCAGATGGTCGCCTCGGGCGCCGGCATCACACTGCTTCCTCAGCTCGCGTGCCGCGCACAGCTCGGCGCCCGCACGGCTCCGGGCGCAGGAGGCGCCGGGGACATCGTCATCAAGCCGTTCACGAAGCCGGTTCCCATTCGCCGCGTCGGGGCGCTCTGGCGCACGAGCACGGCGCGCCGGCCTGCGATCGAGGCGCTGTGCAACCTCACCGTGCAGCAGCTGAAGCGCTCGCGCGCTTGAGAGCGCTTCAGGAGAGCAAAGCCCTCAGCTCGGCGCGGGCGCCGACCGAGCGGGTCGGCTCGAGCGCGCCGCCTGCGCACGCCGCGCCAGGGCAATCGCGCCCAGCACGACCAGGGCCCCGACGATCTGTACCCGGGTGAGCCGCTCCCCGAGCAGCAGCCAGGCGAACACCGCTGCGGCAATCGGCTGCACGTACAGACCCACGGATCCGAAGGTCGCGGGCAACTGCGCCAGCGCGTATGCAATGAGGCCCTGCCCGAACAACTGAGCGATGAGCGCGAGACCGAGGAGATAGGCCCAACCCCTGGGTGAATGGGGCAGGAAATGCTCCGTGAGCGCGACGGGCAGTAGCAATACGGTGAAGACGAGCGTCACCCAGAGCATGACGTTCCCGGCGCCTCGGGATGCACGCAGTCGTGCGATGACGAGCAGATATCCGGCGTAGAACCAGGCCGTCGCGAGCCCGAGCAGGTTTCCCGACAAAGCATGTCCCGCGATGCCGTGCGGCAATGGAGGCGAGGCGCGGGCAGTCTCGTGACCGAGCTGCGGGATCATGATGAGCACCACGCCTGCGACAGCGCAGGCGAGGGCGGCAAGAAAGCCCCGCGAGGGCCGCTCGCGCCAAATCACCCACGCGATCAGCGTGACGGCGATCGGCGCGAGATTCGCCTCGAGCGTCGAGGCGGCCACCGAGGTCTCGAGAAGCGACCAGTGCCACAGCCCGAGATCCCCGGCGAAGAAAATCCCCGCCCAGAGCAGGCGGACATCGAAGCCGCCAGAGTGCGGGGCACGGGAACCGCCCATCCGGCCGCGCCGTGCCTCGATCAGCGCCCAGATCGCGAGGAACGGCAGGGCGAGCGCGCCGCGCCAAAAGGCGGTCGCGACCGGACCTGTCTCGGAAAGCCTGACGAATATGCCCGAACTTCCGATTCCGATCGCACCCATCATGAGGGCGGCAAGCGCGATCGCCTGCTGCGCGCCCGGCGCCCCGCGCTCCGGCACGGCGCTCTCGAGCGGCTGCACCGGCGGGCTCTGGCATAATCGGACGCGCTGCCCATCGTTCGGAGTCTGGAAGTGATCGTTCAACGCACGCTCCTCGCCGCCGGCTTGCTCGTGATCGGCGCCACCGCTGCGGCGCTGTCGCAGCCGCCCGAGTCGAGCCCATCGGCTCTGCACGCAACGGCCCGCGCTGCGAGTCCTTCTGCCGCGCAGGTGCAGGTCGAGAACGCCTGGATTCCGCAACCGCCGCCGGGCGCCGAGGTGGCGGCAGCGTACTTCACGTTGCACAACACCGGGCGGGAGCCCGCGGCGCTCGTGGGGATCGACTGCCCGCTCGCCGCAGCCGCCATGCTACACAGAACCTCCGTCGTCGCGGGCGAGTCGCGCATGCGAAGGGTGCAGCGGCTGACGATCCCGCCGGGCCGCAGCGTGACGCTCGAGCCGGGCGCTCTGCACGTGATGCTGCACCGGCTGGCGCGCGCGCTCAGAGTCGGTGAGCGCGTGCCGCTGGTCCTGCATTTCGCCGGAGGAAAGGAGCTCCGCATCGAGGCGAAGGTCCGCCCGCTCGGCAGCCGCTGAGTGGGCTCGCTCCCGCTGCAAGACGGCGACGGGCGCGCCCGCGCGAGCTCGGACCATGTCACACCCTACGACCGCTGCGCATGGAGCGATGAGGAGGCCGAACGGCTTCTCGCGAGCGGGGCCCAGCACGAGGAGCTCGAGGCGTACTTCGGCCCGGCCGAGTATCGCGAGCTCGTCCGCCTCGCGCGCGCGGCGCAGTGCGCAAAGCGGCGGCGCAACGCGTGCCGGGCAGTCATCGTCCCGGGGATCATGGGCTCGCTGCTCGCGCTGCCGCGCCGCGCTCCGCTCCCGAGCGATGTGCTTTGGCTCGATCCGATCGACATCAGCACCGGGCGTTTAAGTGAGCTCGCTCTACCGAGCGACCTGCGAGTCGAGCCGAGCGGGATCGTGTTGTACTCCTACCTGCGCCTGCGGCTGCATCTGCGTGCGGCAGGGCACGACGCCGTTTTCCATCCCTATGATTGGCGGCGCGGCATCGATGAGCTCGGCCGCGAGCTCGCCGGCCGGCTCGCCGAGGAGCGATCCGCGCGCATCGCACTCGTCGGGCACAGCCTCGGGGGGCTCGTGTGCCGAGCCGCGCTCGCTCTGGCCGGCGGCGAGCGCATCGAGCGGGTGATCCTCATCGGAACACCGAACGCCGGATCGTTCGCGCCGCTGCAGGCGCTGCGCGGCACCTACGCCGTCGTCCGCAAAATCGCGCGCCTCGATGCGCACCACAGTTGCGAGACGCTTGCGTCCGAAGTCTTCATGACCTTTCCGAGTCTCTATCACATGCTGCCGCAGCCTGCGGCGCCCGGGGCTCTCGACCTCACCGACCCGCGCGCGTGGCCGCAGTCCGGGCCCCGTCCGCGGCCCGAGCTGCTCGATTCGGCGCGGCGGATCGGCCGGATGCTTGCCCCGGCGGACGGACGTTTCGCCGTGATCGTCGGTGTCGGCCTGGAGACGGTGACGCAAACCTCGCGCCGGCAAGGCGAGTTCGTGTACACCGTGATGCGCCGCGGGGATGGCACCGTGCCCGCCGAGCGCGCGCGACTCGCAGGCGCGCGGCATTATTTCCGTGCGGGCATCGCACACAGCGATTTGACGCGCGATCCGCTCGTGGCGCGAGCCGTGATCGATCTGCTGAGCCGGGGCGATACTCACCGCCTGCCATCGACGTGGCGCAGCGCGAGCCGCGCTCAGGCACGCATCGGCGATCGCGAGCTCACGGCTCTGCCGGCCGGCAAGGTAGATTGGGCGCGGCTCACGCCGGAGGAGCGGCGCGCGTTCCTGCAGCATTTGAATGAGCCGCCCGCGCTCGAGCTGCGAGTACGCGCGAGGCCGCGCGCACCAGGTACGCGCCGGCGCGGCTGATCATCAGATATCGCGAGCGCAGGGGCGAGAGGACGCCGTCAGGCACGATCCTCGGAGGTGAGCTCGAAGGAGACGACGGTGTATTGCCCGTTCAACAGCTCGAGAAGGTCGAAGGGCGGTCCTGCGACTTCGGGCTGCCGCCAGGAGACCTCGAAGCAAAACTCGACCTGCGCGGAGCCTGCGCAAACGCGCTGCCGCTGCAAGCTCGCGCTGCAGCCGAGCGGTGCAAGCAGCCCGGCCAGGCGGCGCGGGGAGAACGAGGCGTCGGCGGTGCTGATGCAAACCAGCGCGCGGTGCTCCCGCGGGATCCGGATGTCGAGCGCGACGAGCGCCCACAGGACGAGCACGGTGAGAAGGGTCGCAGCACCTCCGAGGACGAGCTGGCCACCACCGAAGCAAAGCCCGATCACGGTCACGACCCACAGTGTCGCGGCAGTCGTGACACCGGTAACCAAGTCACCCCGGCGGAGAATCGTTCCCGCGCCGATGAAGCCGACGCCGGTCAGGATGCCGAGCGGCAGGCGCATCAAGTCCATCACGCCGAAGGAGCTTGCGGTCTTGCCGGCGACGGAGAGCAGAATGTTGGCCTGGATCATGGCGAGGGCCGCCGCCAGGGCGACGAGGATCGTCGTCCTCAAGCCCGCTGCGTGACCGCGTACTCCACGATTGAAGCCGATGATCGCCCCGGCGACGAGGGTCAGGGCGATGCGGACTCCAATGTCCTCCCAGCTCGGATATAAAGGCATGGGAGATGACGGGGAATGATCAACAGGAACGTGATCTGGACGGGCGAGCCTAGCAGCGCACCGCGAAGGAGTCCACGCCCTCAAATCCACCGTGCCTCGAAACCGAGGACGCTCCCCGCGCCGCGCTCCACGATGCGCGCAAGCTCGAGCGCTCGCGGCAGCACGTGCTCTGAGTAGAAGCGCGTCGAGGCGAGCTTCGCCGCGAACAGCTCGCGATCGCCTTCGTCGGGCTCGCCGGCCGCGATCCCCGCTGCCCGTGCCATGAGCCACCCCGCGACCGTCACTCCGCAGAGCTTCAAATACGGTACCGCTACGGCCGCCGCTGCGGCGGGGTCGGAGGCGAGCAGCTGCAGCAGCGAGCGGGTGGCGCCGCCCAGCAGCTCGATGCCCTCGAGCGCCGCACGAGCGACGGCGGCGGCCCGCGCGGGGGTGGCGGCCGCCCCCGCCGGGACGGTCGCGCCTGGGTCCGCATCCGCGCCGGCGAGGCTCTGCAGGGTGCTCCGCATTTCGGCGATCAGGCCGTACATCACCGCGCCTCCGTCGCGGCCGATCTTGCGGCCGATGAGATCGTTCGCCTGAATGCCTGTCGTGCCCTCGTAGATCGCGGTGATGCGTACGTCCCGCAGGAACTGCGCCGCGCCGGTCTCTTCGATGTAGCCCATTCCGCCGTGCACCTGGATACCGGTCGAGGCGACCTCGATGCCGAGCTCGGTGCACCAGCCCTTTGCAATCGGGATGAGCAGATCGCCGCGCGCCTCGGCG
This sequence comes from Steroidobacteraceae bacterium, assembly GCA_050738595.1. Classification (GTDB taxonomy): domain Bacteria; phylum Pseudomonadota; class Gammaproteobacteria; order Steroidobacterales; family Steroidobacteraceae; genus JASHUC01. Next base: position 20,596 of record JBOHZR010000005.1, read on the forward strand.
GCGACCCGTCTCCCCGCATCGCGGTGATGGGCCGCGAGATCGAGCTGATACGCGGCATAGAGCGTCAGAGCACGCATCGCCTCGACGCTCGACCGCATCGAGAGCAGCATCCGCTTCACGTCCGGGTGGTGGACGATCGTCGTGGCGCCCGAGGAGCGGGGAGGACCCGACGCGCCCTCGGCTGGCGGGCGCCCTTGCACCCGATTGCGCGCCCACTGCGCGGCCTGCTGATAGGCGCGCTCCGCGACCGCGTAGCCCTCGAGCCCCACTGCAAGGCGCGCCGTGTTCATCATGATGAACATGGACTCGAGCCCGCGATTCGCCTCGCCGACGAGGTAGCCGATCGCACCGTGCTGATCGCCGAACGCCATGACGCACGTCGGGCTCGCATGGATACCGAGCTTGTGCTCGAGGGAGACGCAGCGCACCTCGTTGCGCTCACCCGGCCGGCCGTTCGACCCGATCAGCACCTTCGGAACGATGAAGAGCGATATCCCGCGGGTGCCCGCCGGAGCGCCGTCGATCCGGGCGAGCACCATGTGAATGATGTTGTCCGTGTAGTCGTGCTCGCCCCAGGTGATGAAGATCTTCTGTCCGAACAGCCGGTAGTGGTCGCCCTCGGGCACTGCGCGCGTACGGATCGCTCCGAGATCGGAGCCGGCCTGCGGCTCGGTGAGTACCATCGTGCCTGTCCACTCGCCGCTCACCATCCGCGGCAGATACTGCTGCTTCTGCTCGGCGGACCCGCTGAGCGCGAGCGCATGCGCCGCCCCATGGGTCAGCATGGGACAGAGCTTGAAGGCGAGATTCGCCGAAGCCCAGATCTCTTGAACCGACGTGGCGAGCATTTGCGGCACGGGCTGGCCGCCGTACTCGGCGCTCGCCCCGAGCTGCGGCCAGCCGCCCTCGACGAATTGGCGGTACGCGTCCTTGAATCCGGCCGGAGTCCTCACCACCGAGTCGCTGCAGTGCGCGCCCTCGCGGTCGCCGGGCTGGTTGAGCGGCTCGAGGACGCTCTCTGCGAAGCGCCCCGCTTCAGAGAGAATCGTCGCGGCGAGCTCCTCCGAATAATCCGCAAAACCCTCGCAGCCGGCGAGCGCTTCACGCCCGATGAGCCGGTGCAGGACGAAGCCGATGTCGGGCAATGGAGCGCGATACATGCTGATGCTTCCGGTGCAATGAGGATCGAAGGCGCGGCGCTAGGCGCCGGCGAGTGCCGGGATGATGTTCGCCGCGATGAAATCCACGAAGTGACGCACACGCGGGTCGGCGCCCAGGATCTCGGGATACACGGCCCGAAGCGCCGCGGCCTGGGGCAGGTTCCACTCGGCGAGCACCCGCGAGAGCCGGCCCGTCGCGAGCCCCTGGCGGCACAGGAACTCGGGCAGCAGGCCGATGCCGAGTCCGGCCACGGCTGCGGCATGCAGCACGGCCGGGTCGCTGACGGCAAGCTTCGGAGTGATACGCACTTCCTCGCGCTGTGCGCCCCGCGTGAGCAGCAGCCGCAGCGGCGGCCCCTCGCCCTCCGGCACGAGCAGATCGTGGTGGGCGAGATCCCCTGGGCGCTCCGGCGTCCCGCGCTCGGCGAGATAGGCGGGCCTTGCGCATAGAATGGCAGGCGGGGCACCGAGCTCGCGTACCGCGTGCCCAGGGCCCTCGGGCGCGCGCGCGCACAGCACCACGTCACAGGAGTCCTCGAACCCCTCGTGCTGCATCACCACCTCGAGCGGAACGTCCGGGAAGCTCTCGAGGAAACGCGGGACGAGCGGGCCGAGCAGAACGCGCCCGTATGCCGGGTCGGCCGCGACTCGCAGCGGACCGGCGGGCGGGGAGCGCAGGCGCGCGATCTGCGCTTGTGCCATCTCCGCCTCATCGACGAGCCGCTTCGCGTGCGGATAGACGACGCGCCCGGCGACCGTGAGCGACAGCCGCCGTGTCGTGCGCTCGAGGACGCGCACACCGAGAGCTCTCTCGAGATCCGCGATGGCGCGGCTCACCGCCGCCTTCGGAACCCCGAGCGAGCGGGCCGCCGCGGAGAAGCCGTTGAGGTCCACGACCCGGGCGAGGACGGCGAGCTGTGCGGGCATCCAGATGGGGCTCATGCGCAATGCTCCTCGAGGGCCCGGCCATCACTCGACCCTGCTGTGTGCGGTGCCCCGCTCACACGAGGGCGCCCGCTCACACGAGGGCGCCACACGTTTCGCGCCTGAAGTGATGAGCCTCTCCCGGCGAGTCATTGTTTCACTATTGGCCTCACGATGCTACCGTACGGCCCCCGCTGAACGACAGACCAGGAGACAGACTCCGTGAAGATCTCGATGCACACCATGTCCGTTGAGGCGTTCGTTCCGACTCTCACCGGCCTCGGAAAGATTCTCGACAAGGCGGCGCAGCACGCGAGCGCGAAGAAATTCGACTCGGCCGTACTCGTCAACGCACGCCTCGCGCCGGACATGTACCCGCTCGCCAAGCAGGTGCAGATCGCATGTGACTTCGCCAAGAACTCGACGGCGCGGCTCGCCGGTCAGGAAGCCCCGCGCTTCGAGGATGACGAGCACACGATCGAGGAGCTGAAGGCGCGCGTCGCCAAGACGCTGGACTATGTGAAAGGCTTCCGTCCCGCGGCCTTCGAGGGTGCCGAGGATCGGGACATCAAGCTCTCGTTTCCGAACGGCATGTCGCTCGAGTTCAAGGGGCTGCCGTTTCTGCGCGACTGGGCACTGCCGAATTTCTATTTCCACGCCGTGACGTCCTACGACATCCTGCGCCACAACGGCGTCGAGGTCGGCAAGCGCGACTATTTGAACTCGAATTGATCGGGTGACATATTGCAGCGCCCGGCCGGTTCAGGCCGGGCGTTGTTTGCATCACCGGTCTCGGCCGCGCGTGCGTCGTTTCTCGACGATGTGTGCACGCGCCCCTGCGAGCACGGATCATCCCTGCGATCCGCGAGCGCGATCACGGCGGCCGTCCGCTGCGCCTGCCACGCTTCTCCCGCCGCGCTCTTGCTGAAAGGCCGGCGCCGATGGGGATCCCGCATTGTCCGCCCAGACCATCAAACAAGCCTCTGCAGCCCAGGCCGGCTCTCAGCCCCCGACGGCCGAATCGCTAGGCTGGCAGCTGCGCGCGGCGCTTCCGCCGCTCAAGCTCCGCTCCGTCTCGATGTACGACCCGCAAGGGGATGTACTGTGGCTGTCCGAGGGGGCACTCGGACCCGACGAGCAGGCGTTCGTCGCCGAGGCGCTCCGGGTACTCACCGAGGAGCCATCGACCGCACATCACGAGCGCGATTTCGGAGACGGACGCGGTGCACTGTTTCTCGCCGTCCGTTCCCCCCAGGCCGAGCTCGTGGGCCTCGTCATGCTCCTCGTGGCTGGGAAGGCGCTCGCCTCCGGCAGCCTCGCCGCCCGGGTGCTCTCTGCGCCGGTGCGCGCGCTTCTGCAGAGGCTCGCGATCGTGCTTCGGCCGCAGGCCCGACCGGCTTGCACGGAGCCGGCCCCGGCGAACACCTCCGGCGTCTCGAGCGCCGCGACCGGCCTTCGCAATCTCGAGGTCCTGGAATGGACGGTGTCCGAGCCGAGTGCCTCGCCGGCCGAGCAGGACGCGGGCGGGTCGACCCCGCACGACACCGCTCAGGTGACCGACGAGGCGGCTGCGCCCGGGCTCGCCGATGAGATCCTGAGCTTCGAGCTTTCGCAGTCCGAGTCCCTGCCGCAGCGCACCGGCGAGGTGCCCACCGCGCGCGCTGCAGGCGAGCTTCACGTCCAGGAGCTCACGAAGCTTCGTCCCGGAGGGCGTTTGCGCCGATTCCACGTCCTGCCGAGGCCGCCGCTCACGCTGGAGCAAGGTCTCCTCGCACCCGTCCGCGAGCTCGGCGCCTGGCTCGGCGCTCATCCAGAGATTCTCGACGGGGCGAACCTGCACTTCTCACTTGCGGTCTCGGTCGGCGCGCTGGCGGACGACGGTCTTCCGCAAGCACTCGCCGAATGCGTCGGCTCGAGTGGGATCGCGCCCGCCTGCCTCGGATTCGAGCTCGCGGAAAGCGCATGTATCCGCGATCGAGACCGCGCGGAGCGGCTCGTGCGCGCGATCGAGCGGCTCGGCTGCTTCCTCGTCCTCGATGACTTCACGCTGGATACGAGCGCGCTCGAGCTGCTCAGGTCCCCGGCTCTGAGACTTCTCAAAGTGGACGGCGTCCTCACTCGCGCTACGCTGCGCGACAAGCTCGCGCAGGCCCGCGTCGTCGCGATCTCGCAGGCAGCCCGTGTGCTGGGCGTGCACTGCGCCGCCAAGCACATCGATACGGCTGCGACTCACCGCTGGCTGGCCGCCGCCGGCTTCGATTTCGCCGAGGGACTTCTCTTCGGCGCGCCCCGCATGCTCGACTCTCTCGCGAGGGAGCTGGCCGACGGCCGATAGAGTCTCTCGGGGTCGCTCTGCGAGCGAGCGGGAACTAAGATGCGCGCGATGTCACGCGCGCCTCGCATGATCGATGTTGCCGTGCTCGGTGCGGGCGCCGCCGGCCTCGCCGCGGCCGCTGCGCTCACCGAGCGCGGCCTGGCGGTGAGCGTCGTCGAGGCGCGCGAGCGCGTCGGCGGGCGCATTTTCACGCTCGCCGACCCCTCCCTCGATTGGCCGATCGAGCTCGGTGCGGAGTTCATCCACGGGCGCGCGCCCGCGACGAGAGCGCTGCTCGAGCAATCGGGTGGCATCGCGATCGATACGGCAGGCGCGCGCTGGACGCTGCGTGAGGGCCGGCCGACACCACGAGAGGACGTGTTCGCCGGCATGCAGCAGCTGATGCGGCGAGTCGAATCGTTGCCGGATGAGGATCTCTCGGTCGAGGAGTTTCTCACGCGCGAGGCGCGCGATCCCTCGCTCGAGGCCGCGTGCACGCACGCGCGGATGATGGTCGAGGGCTTCGATGCCGCCGACCCGCGCCGCGCGAGCGTACGCGCCATCGCGAACGAGTGGAGCGGGATGGACGGCGGACAGGGCCGCCCGTCGGGCGGGTACGGCGAGCTCACCACGCACCTCGCGCGCTCGCTCGTTGCGGGAGGCGGACAGCTGCACCTGCAAAGCGTCCTGAGGCGAGTTCAATGGCGCGCGGGAGCAGTGACCGTGATCGCCGATACGCCGGCCGGACCGCTCGAGCTCGCCGCACGCTGCGCGCTGGTCGCGCTGCCCGTCAGTGTCCTCAAGCGGCCATCCGCGGAGCCGGACGGCGTGTGGTTCGCACCGCCTCTCGAGGAAAAAGCGGCGGCGCTCCGAGGCGTCGAAGTCGGTCCGGTCGTCAAGGTGGTGCTTCGGTTCCGGCGCGCGTTCTGGGAAGAGATGCACGGCGGTCGCTTTCGCGATGCCGGATTCCTGCATTCCCCAGAGGCGCCCTTTCGGACGATATGGACCGCGTTGCCGACGCGCATGCCGCTGCTCACGGCGTGGGCCGGCGGGCCGCGGGCCGTCGAGCTCGCAGGCAGCTCGCGCGATGAGCTCATCGAGAGCGCACTCGTGTCCGTACGCAGCGTTCTGGGAGCGGGTCCCGAAGTGCGCGATGAGCTGACCGCCGCCTACGCTCACGACTGGCTCCGGGACCGCCACGCACAAGGCGCTTACAGCTATATCACGGTCGGGGGCTGCGGCGCCCCGGCCGAGCTCGCCCGGCCGCTGCGAGACACGCTGTATTTCGCCGGAGAAGCCGCGAATCCTGGGGAATCGGGCACCGTTGAAGCGGCGCTGCAAAGCGGCCGCCGCGCGGCGCATGAAATCGCGAAGCAGTTCGCAAAATGAGCGGCGCGCCGGCAGGTGGGCGCGCCTCGCAGCGAGGTCTGTGAGCCAGGCCGCATGCGCTCTTTGCGCGCCGCTGCACGATTGGCATAATTTGAGGCCACTCGAGGCTGATTCGGAAGCGCACCGTCGATGCTCCTCAAACGAATCCTGGACCGGCCGGCCGATTGGCCCGGAAGAGCCGGGCGCGCGCGCCGCTACATCTCCTGGACGGCGGGCAGCTGGCGCCCGGAATGGCGCGCCGCCTTCCTGCGGCGAACCGGGATCGATGAGCAGTCGAAGCCGCGCTTCGCGCCGAGGACGGCGCGAAGCCGGAGCGTGCGCACCGAGCCGAAAATATGGAAGCTGCGTCTCGTGCTGAATTCGAGCCTCTGACACCCGATCCCATCGACCCGGGCGGGCCGCTCGTCCCACCGGCCTCGACCAAAGCGCCACCCGCGCGCGAGCTCTCGCCGGCCTGCGCTGCGCAGCTGCTATCCCTCGATACTGAGTCAGACGCGGCCGGAGCTGGCGCACCTCCGGCGTCCGCGATGCCTGCTCAGCCTGCTCAGCCCGCTCAGGCGGCTCAGGCGGCTCAGGCGGCTCAGGCGGCTCCGCCGCTGCCGCCGGTCATGGACCGCGATTTCATCGCGCGCAATCAGATCGTCGAGCGCTACCTCTCGGGGAAGCTCCCGATCAAGGGTGCGACCGAATTCGAGCGCTTCTGCAAAGCGAACCCGGAACTGCTCGATGAGCTCGGACTGCCGGAGCGCGTGAATGCGGCCCTGCGCCTCCTCGAGGCGGGCGGGAAGCCCGAGCCCTGGCGGGAGCAGCCAAAGAGGTTCTGGGAGAAGCCGTATCTCGCGGTTGCGCTCGGCGCCGCGTCGCTGGTCCTGCTCGTCGCGACGGCAGTGCTCGCTCGCAGCAGCTCTCAGAAGACCCTCACGATCGCCTCGCTCGCGCAGCAGGTCGCCGCGCAGCCCCTCGATCCGGCGACCACGACGCGCACGATCCGCCTGCTGCCGAGCCGCGAGGGCGCCTCCACGACGGCCGCTGTCGTCATCGGCGGCGGAGGCCAGACGCAGCTCGCTCAGCTGCTGCTCGACATGTCGCGCTCGCCGTACAAGGAATTTCGAGTGACCATCGATCGCGTCGATCAGGGTCGCGTCGCGATCATCAACAATATCGGCAAGGACTCGAACGGCCACCTGCGGATCGCCCTCAACAGCTCTGCGCTCGGCCCGGGCAACTACCAGTTCACGATCGAAGGACTGACGTGGCGTGGGGACCCCGAGCCCGACTCCTGGATCACGATCGGGGTCCAGCACTGACCGAAGACGAGAGCTTGCCCGGACGTCGGACGGCCGATCCCGGACACACGCTCTCGGAAAGTTGCTCCGAACCCGCCCCACGCGAGAAGATCGAGCCTTCCCTTCGCGATCGGAGCGTCCGCATGCCGTCCGTCCTGATCACAGGCGCGAGCCGAGGGCTGGGACTCGAGCTGGCCCGGCAATACGCCATGAATGAATGGGCGGTTTACGCGGCCTGCCGTGATCCGGCGAACGCCAGTGCACTTGGGAAGATCGCCCCGCAAGACTCGATCACCGTTCTGCAGATCGACGTGACGGACCCTGCGAGCATCGCGCAGGCGGCCCGCGCCGTGAGCGGACCGATCGATGTGCTCATCAACAACGCCGGCATCATGGGCGGGAACCCGTCATTCGGACGCATGGATTACCAGGACTGGGAGGCGGTTCTGCGGGTCAATACGCTCGCTCCGCTGCGCGTCACCGAAGCCTTCGCCGCGCATCTCGAACGAGGCAACCGGCGCCTCATCGTGACGATCACGAGCGGGCTCGCCTCCATTTCTGAGAACACGAGCGGTGGCTGGCTCGCTTACCGCAGCTCAAAGGCCGCCGTGAACATGGTCATGCACAGCGTCGCCGTTGCGCTCGCCTCGCGCCGCATCACGTGCGTTCTCGTGAGCCCGGGCTGGGTTCAAACGGATATGGGAGGACCGAGCGCAACACTGACACCGGCCGAGAGCGTCGCAGCGCTCCGGCGTCTGTTCGAGCGGCTTGGGCCGAGCGATTCGGGGAAGGTCTTCAGCCACGACGGCCGCGAGGTTGCCTGGTAGGCGCAAACGGACAGATCGAGGCGGCCATAGCACGCTACCATCGCCACTTCGGCGGGCATACTCGCCGAGCGTAGGACATCGAGAGGGGGGCTCATGGCTCGAAATGATCGGCGCGCGGTGCTGCAATTCCTTGCAGCGAGTCCCGTCCTCACGGCATGGCTCCCGATCTCGAAGTCTTCGGGCGCCGAGCGCCCGGTCGCCTCCGCGGCCGATGTGCTCGACGTGCTCGAGATGAAGGACGCCGCGCACCGTCTGGTGCCGCCAGCGCACTGGGGCTACCTGCAAAGCGGCGTCGACGGCGACCGCACACTGCATGCCAACATCGCCGCTTACTCGCGCTACGAGCTGCACCCGCGCCGCTTCGTCGATGTGAGCCACATCGACCTCGCGACGAGAGTGTTCGGCATGCGCGTCGCATCGCCCGTGTTCTACTGCCCGATCGGGAGCCTCAGAGCTTTCCATCCGGACGGCGAGATCGGAGTGGCCCGTGCGGCGAAGTCGCGGGGCGCGCTGCAGATCGTTTCGACCCAGATGTCCTATCGCATCGAGGACATCGCCGCCGCTCGGGGCGGGCCCGTGTGGTATCAGCTCTACACGACGGATCGCTTCGAGGTCACGCGCAAGCTCGTGAAGCGCGCTCAATCGGCCGGCTGCCCGGTCGTTGCGGTGACGGTCGATCTGCCGGCGGGCCGCAATACCGAGACCGCCGCACGGCTGCGGCGCGAGGACACGCGCGACTGCAGCGCCTGTCACACGGTGGATGCTCACGGAAACCCTCGTTTAAATCTCGCCGCGGAGCCCATGTTCCAGGGTATCGACACGCGCGGGTTGAGACTCACCTCCGCATCTCTCACCTGGGACTTCATCAAACGCCTGAAGGATGCGACGGCCATGAAGGTCGTCATCAAGGGCATCGAGACCCAGGAGGACGCAGCGCTCGCGGTGGAGCACGGCGCAGACGGCCTCATCGTCTCGAACCACGGCGGCCGGGCGCTCGAGAGCGGTCGCGCGACGCTCGAATCCCTGCCGGAAGTCGTGCGCGGCGCCGCGGGGCGCATTCCCGTGCTGATGGACGGCGGCGTCCGCCGCGGCACGGACGTGTTCAAGGCGCTGGCGCTCGGGGCGAGCGCCGTCGGCATCGGGCGACCCTATGCGTGGGGCCTCGCCGCATTCGGCCAGGCAGGCGTCGAGCGTGTAGCGCAGATTCTCGACCTGGAGCTGCGGCTTGCGATGGTCGGCTGCGGCGCGCGCTCGGTGCGCGAGATCTCCGCGGCCTCGATCATTGATCGCGGACCGGGGGCCGTCATGACGCAGGCCGCGGGATAGCCTGCCGGCGCATCACGCCAATTCCTTCCTGAACCGGAGCACCCAAGTCTCGAAGGCCGCAAGGTAGCCCTCCAGGAGCTTGCGCGTCGTCTCATCGGTGAGCCGTCCCTGAGCGTCGAACTTCTCGTGCGCGTGGAACACGAGCAGCTCCGTCAGAGTCCTGCCCTAACCGCGCGACGCGCCGTTCCGGACGGCACTTGCGCGGTCTCGGTCCTTGCGGACCTTTGAGCTGGTTCGCGGTTCATCGTGGGGCGGCACTGAAGGTGAACAACAGTTGCCTGCTGCTCCCCCTCTGCCACGCAGGCCACTCCCCGCGCGTGACTTCCGAGCCTCTTGCCCGTAGCCGGTGAGGCGCGTGCGAGCAACCGCAAACCCTCGTGCCGGAGATTCTTCGCTGCGTTCTCATCGCGCTCGTGCACGCTGCCACATCCCGCGCAGCGCCAGTGTCTCTCGAGTCGCAGACCGCGATTGACCCAATGGCACCGCGAGCAGCGTTTGCTGCTGGGG
>JBOHZR010000006.1:0-4944 GCA_050738595.1 Steroidobacteraceae bacterium
ACGTGCCGCTCTGGACGATCCTCATCGCTTGCGTCTGCGCGGCATGGTCTCTCGCCGGAAATGCCCGGCGCGTACCCCTGCCGGGCAAATACCTGCGCATCGCGATCGCGCTGGCGCTGGTGGCGGCCGTGCTCGGGATCTTCCGCACGCTGAATGGCCTCGACGCGGGCACCGCCCTGCTCACCGCAATGGGCTCCGTGAAGCTGCTCGAGACGAACACTCGCCGCGACCGATACGTCGTGATTGCCGCCGCGCTGTATCTGCTGCTCGCGGCGGCGCTCGACGCGCAGGACCTGCCGCTTCTGCCGATCTATGCAGCCCATGCCTGGCTGTGCTCGGCGGCGCTTGCGGTCAGCGCGCACCCCGAGAGTCCGCTCGGCGGCCGTGCAGCCGGGAGGCTCGCCGCGCGCACTCTGCTGCTTGCGCTGCCGTTGGCCATTTTCGTGTTTCTGTTCTTCCCGCGGCTCGCCGGCTCGCTATGGGCGCTGCCGGAGCCAGGCCGCGCCGTGACCGGCCTCAGCGACACGCTCACGCCGGGCGCGATCTCCGACCTCATCGAGTCGCCAGTGCCCGCTTTTCGCGTCTGGTTCGACGGAGCGCCGCCGCCGCCGAACGAGCGCTACTGGCGAGGCCCGGTACTCGATGACTTCGACGGCTCGACCTGGTCGCGCCCGCCGCCATGGTGGTTCGGGCCGCCGCGCACTCTGCAGCCACTCGGGCGCGCGTACCACTATCGCCTCACGCTCGAGCCGACCGAGCATCGCTGGGGATTCGCGCTCGACACGGTCGCCTGGGCGCCGCGCGCATTGAGAGTGCGGCTCACGGCGGACCACGTGCTCGTGAGTGCGCGCCCGCTCGTCGAGGCGGTGACGTACGAGGCCGTCTCGTACCCGCACGCGCGCGATGCCGACCCGCTCCCGGCACGCGTGCGCGCACGCGACATGAGACTTCCGCCCGGGCGCAATCCCCGCACTCTGGCGCTCGCGCACCGTCTGCGCGCCGAAGCGCGCGGCGATGCCGCGTTCGTGGACGCCGCCCTCGAATTCCTGCGAAACGGCGGCTTTCACTACACGCTCACGCCGCCACGACTCTCCGGGGATCAAGTCGATGAGCTCCTGTTTGACACTCGGCAGGGATTCTGCGGCCACTATGCCTCGGCGTTCGCGACGCTCATGCGCGCCGGCGGCGTGCCGGCGCGCATCGTCACCGGCTATCTCGGCGGCGAATGGAATCCGATCGGCGGCTACCTGCTCCTGCGCCAGTCCGATGCTCACGCCTGGGTGGAGGTGTGGCTCGCGGGTCGCGGCTGGACGCGCATCGACCCGACGGCCGTGGTCGCGCCCGAACGACTGACTCACGATGTGCTCGATCTGCTGCCCGGCGCCGCCTCGCCCACGGAGCGGCTGATCCTCGACCTGCGCTGGCTCACCTCCTTGGGACAGGCCTGGGATGCGGCGAACGCCTGGTGGACGAGCACCGTCATCGACTTCGATCTGAGCTCGCAGCTCGCGCTGCTTGCGCGGCTCGGCGTGCGCACCCCGGGGCTCGGCGCTCTCACGGCGATCTTCGCGCTCGCTCTGGGCGTGTGGCTCGCGGCAAATGCGTGGCATCACGGCCGTCCGAGCCCCGCGCGGCGGCCGGATCGGCTGGCGCGCGCCTACAGCCGGCTTTGCCGCAGACTCGCCCACGCCGGCACTGCCCGCGCTCTGCACGAGGGCCCGCTCGCCTACGCCGATTCGATCGCACGCCGCAACCCACAGCTCGCGCGGCGCGTGCGCCCGCTGCTCGAGGAGTACGCGGCGCTGCGCTACGGGGCCGACAGCTCGAGCCTCGAGGCGCGGCGTGTCGCCGAGTTCCAGCGCGCCGTGGCGCGCTGGCGGCCGCGCGAGCCCCCGCGGCGCCGCCATCTGTTCCAGTTCGCAAGATTCCGCTAAAGGCCGCAGTTGGCGCCAAAAAGGCGGCAAGTGGCGTCACCGACACAGTGCTGCCCGGACTATTTTGTCGTTCGCAGGGACTGGAGACTGGAATGACCTTTAGATCGTTAAGAGAGCGCAGGGTGCTGTCGCAAGAGAAACTTGCCGAGATGAGTGGCCTGAGTCTCAGGACCATTCAGCGTGCCGAGGCGGGACACCGGGTTAGCTACGCGTCGCTCAGAGCTCTGGGTGTGACCTTTGAGATGGATGTCGACTTACTGGAACGGGAGTTGTACGCCGTGAATCCGACAACAGACGATTTCGTGGAGATTCCCAGGTGGGTGAGGCTCTTTAGGGACGCGAGCCGTGGGGCCTGGATGGGTGCCCCACCCTATAGCCGACGGCAGGCGCATGTTGCAGAAGCCTTTTGCATTGGTGGTGGCGTCATCTTCCTGACTGCTTCGTTTTTCGTGCCCCCGACTCCAATAGGCACAGTACTGCGAGTCGGAGCAGCATTCATGCTGGTCTGCGGTTACCTCCAGTCCGTGGGCACTCGCATTTTTGACAGCTACAGGCTTTGGCCGTCTACCGAGATTTCCTGGTCGCAGTGGCGACCGGTGCGAACACTGCGTACGACAATCGGATTCTACGCATATGTCTTGCTGGTTACGGCGCTGTTCTTCGCCATTGTAGGGGCTGCCCTCCGGCCCTTCTTTCGTTGATCCGCTGACTTGCCGTCGCCTCATCATCCCCCGGCACCTCAGCGGGCCTCGACCGCCGCGTGCTCCCGTGTCTGTCGGAAATCGATGTCCGGCCAGCGCTCGAGCGTCAGCTGCAGGTTCACGCGCGACGGAGCGAGATAGACGAGCGCGCCGCCGTGATCGACGGCGAGATGCTCGTAGGCGCGCTCGCGCAGCTCCGCGAGCTTGCGCTCGTCCCCGCCCGCGATCCAGCGCGCGGTGTGCACGGCGACGGGCTCGAAGACGCACTGCACGCCGTACTCGTCCTGCAGGCGAAACGCCACCACCTCGAATTGCAGCGGACCGACTGCCCCGAGGATCAGGTCATTGTTCCTCAATGGCCTGAAAAGCTGCGTGGCGCCCTCCTCGCAGAGCTGCGACAGCCCTTTCTGCAGGGCCTTCATTCGCAGCGGGTCCTTCAGCACCGCGCGCCGGAAGATCTCCGGTGCGAAGCTCGGCACACCGGTGAAAGCGAGCGCCTCGCCCTCGGTGAATGTGTCCCCGATGTTGATGGTGCCGTGGTTGTGCAGCCCGATGATGTCGCCGGCATACGCCTCCGGGGCCTGCTCGCGGTCGGCGGCCATGAAAGTGAGCGCATCGGCCACGCGAACCTCTTTGCCGAGCCGCGCGTGATGGAGCCGCATCCCGCGTGCGTAGCGTCCCGAGCACAGCCGTAGGAAGGCGATCCTGTCGCGGTGCCCGGGGTCCATGTTCGCCTGGATCTTGAACACGAACCCAGTCAGTGGGGGCTCGAGCGGCTCGACCTGGCGCTCGCGCGTGCGCCGCGGGAGCGGCCCCGGCGCGCGCTCGACGAACGAGGCGAGCAGCTCCTCCACGCCGAAATTGTTGATCGCGGAGCCGAAGAACACCGGCGTCTGTCTGCCCGCCCGGTACGCTGCCGGGTCGAATGCCTCGGTCGCGCCGCGCACGAGCTCGATCTCCTCGGCGAAAGGCTTGGCGAGCCCCCCCAGCAGCTCGCGCGCCGCATCGCTCGCGAGGCCCTCGATGATGCGGTTCTCACCGACACGGCCCCGCTCCCCCGCTATGTACGCGTAGATGCGATCCTCGGCGAGGTGATAGATCCCGGCGAGCTCGCGCCCCATCCCGATCGGCCAGGTGACGGGCGCGGTGCGCACACCGAGCACCCGCTCGATCTCATCGAGCAGCTCGATCGGGGGGCGCCCGTCGCGGTCGAGCTTGTTGACGAACGTCATGATCGGCGTGTCGCGCAGGCGGCACACCTCCATGAGCTTGATCGTGCGCTCCTCGACGCCCTTGGCGCAGTCGATGACCATGAGCGCCGAGTCGACTGCGGTCAGCGTTCGGTAGGTGTCCTCCGAGAAGTCCTCGTGTCCGGGCGTGTCGAGCAGGTTCACGATGTGGCCGCGGTAGGGAAACTGCATCACCGAGGAGGTGACCGAGATACCGCGCTGCTGCTCGAGCCGCATCCAGTCGGAGGTGGCGTGGCGCGCGGCCTTGCGTCCCTTCACCGCTCCGGCCATCTGGATGGCTCCGCCGAAGAGCAGCAGCTTCTCCGTCAGCGTGGTCTTTCCGGCGTCCGGGTGCGAAATGATCGCGAAGGTGCGTCTTTTCTTTATTTCCCGAGCGATTACGTCATCCATCGGATCCTCGATGTACACATGGATTTGCTCTTGAGAGACAGCGGCGATTGCCTCCGCCCGCGCGCTCGGGTGCCGCGAGCTCTATTCGCAAGACATGGCCCAGCTAGGAATGGGGTCGCTGCCCGCGCAGGGCAAGCTTCAGCACCGCGGCATCCTCGCGCCCGCCGACCGCCTGATAATACCCGCGGCGCACACCGACCGGCTCGAAGCCGAGCGTCTGGTACAGGCGGATCGCGGCTGTGTTGGAGGGCCGCACCTCGAGATAGGCCTCGTGCGCGCCGCTCGCTGCCGCGCGGCCGAGCAGATGCTCGAGCAGCGCGCGACCGAGGCCACGGCAGCGCCAGCTCTGGCGCACGCACAGGTTGAGCACGTGCGCCTCGCCGGCTCCGGTGCTCATGACAGCGTAGGCGGCGAGCTCATCGCCGGTAAGCCCGACGCGACAGATGTAGCCGACGCGCACGCAGTCGCGGAAGATGCCTTCGCTCCACGGGAACTGGTACGAGGCGCGCTCGATCTCGATGATGCACCGCACGTCGGCATCCACCATGGGGCGGATGACGAGTTGCGGTAGAGCTGCGAGCCGGTCGGGCGCGATCGCCATCAGTTTCGGGTACCGCAGGCCATGAGCTCACGGAAAACGCTTCGCGCGAACTTCAGGTCCTCCCACGC
>JBOHZR010000007.1:0-1741 GCA_050738595.1 Steroidobacteraceae bacterium
GTAGTGGAGGCTCCCGAAGCGCCGCGGATCGTTGAACCGCAGTAGTAGGCCCGAATCGAGCAGAAGGTCGAGATGATCGTGCGCGAGCCGCGGCGTTCCGGCCGGCAGCACACGCAGGCTCCCGGACATGCCGAGATGCCACAGGAGCGTCCCGTGCGTGAGCTCGAGCAGGAGGTACTTGGCGCGGCGGCCGGCGCGCTCCACGCGCTGGCCCACGAGCTGCGCGGCGAGAGACTCCGCAATCCGCCACCGGAGCCTCGGCTCGTGGACTGCGAGGGCGACGACCGTGCGGCCGAGGACGTGCGGCTCGATGCCGCGGCGCGTCGTCTCGACCTCCGGCAGCTCCGGCAAATTACTTGATCTTGGTTTCCTTGTACGGCACGTGCTTGCGCACGACCGGATCGAACTTCTTCACTTCGAGCTTGTCGTGATGCAGCCGGCGATTCTTCGTCGTCACATAGAAGTGGCCGGTGCCCGCGGAGGAGAGGAGCTTGATCTTCTCGCGCATGGAGGTATCTCCGTCAGTTCCTTCAGACCCTCACACCCTGCTCGCGCAGCTCGCGCACGACCGCATCGATGCCCTTCTTCTCGATCGTGCGCAGCCCGTGGGTGGAGACGCGCAGGCTCACCCAGCGCTTCTCGGCCTCGAGCCAGAAACGCTGCCTGTGAAGGTTCGGCAAAAAGCGCCGGCGGCGCTTGTTGTTCGCATGGGACACGCGGTTGCCGACGGCGGGGCGCTTGCCCGTGATCTCGCACACTCGGGACATGGTCGTGGGCCTTTGGAATCAATCAGTTCGACTGCGCCGCGGCGCGGCGCGGGCCGGGCTTTATACCAGCCCCGGCCGGGCACCGCAAGGCGCCGCCGGGCCCGTTCGCCCACTCGGGCCTTCAGCTCACATCTGTGCGACCGCTCGTTTGCCTGCCATGGACCCGGGCCGGATAATGCTCCGAGAGACGCTGGGGCACGCCTTACGGGAAGGCTCGACCATTCATGCACGGCAAGCGCATCCTGCTCGGCATCACGGGCGGCATCGCCGCATACAAGAGCGCGGACCTGGTCCGGCGGCTGCGTGAGCGGGGCGCCGAGGTGCAGGTCGTGATGACCCGGGGCGCACGCGAGTTCGTGACACCGCTCACCTTCCAGGGGCTCTCGGGCCGCGCCGTGCGGACGGAGCTGTGGGACGACACCGCGGAGGCGGCCATGGGCCACATCGAGCTCGCCCGCTGGGCCGAGCTCGTGCTGATCGCACCCTCGAGCGCCGATTTCCTCGCACGGCTTGCGGCCGGTCGCGCCGATGATCTGCTCGCAACGCTGTGCCTCGCCACCGAGGCGCCCCTCGTCCTCGCTCCAGCCATGAACCGCCTCATGTGGAGCAACGCGGCGACACAGGCGAACGCCTCGATCGTGAAGCAGCGTGGGGTGACACTGCTCGGTCCGGCGGAAGGTGAGCAGGCTTGCGGCGAGGTCGGCCCCGGCCGGATGCTCGAGCCGGCCGAGCTCGTGGCGGCGGTGCAGTCGATGCTCGGGCTTCGCGGCCCTTTGTCCGGGCGCCGCGTGCTCGTGACGGCAGGTCCCACGCGCGAGCGCATCGATCCGGTGCGATTCGTGAGCAACCGCAGCTCGGGACGGATGGGTTTTGCGGTCGCGGAGGCCGCCCGCGCCGCGGGCGCGGAGGTCGTGATGGTGTGCGGTCCCGTCGCGCTCGCCACGCCGCCGGGGGTGCGCCGCGTCGATGTGGAG
>JBOHZR010000008.1:0-23883 GCA_050738595.1 Steroidobacteraceae bacterium
CCTCGAGCCTCTGGATCACCCGCGAGCAGCGCGCGCAGCGTCTGCTCGATTCCGGCCGCGCGGCCGAGGCGGCGCAGCTGTTCAGCGACCCGCGGCGCCGCGCGTATGCGGATGCGCTCATCGGACGTGACGGCGAGGCGGCGCACCTGCTCGCGCCGCTGCGCGATCCGCGCTCGCAGTACAACCGGGGCAATGCGCTCGCACGCTCGGGCAATCTCATCGGTGCGCTCGCCTCCTATGACGCGGCGCTCGAGCAGACGCCCAAGGATCGGGACATCCGCCACAATCGCGATCTCGTCGCGCATGAGATCGAATCGCGCGAGCAGCAGCGCAACGGGCAGGGCGGCGGCTCACAGTCTCAGCGCAGCGGCCGGCAGGGCAATCAGTCTCAATCGAGCCGCAACGGCCGCCAGGGCTCGGGCGCGCAAAGCTCCCCGGATGGCCGCACGGGCAAGTCAGGCGCCTCGCAGGCCGGACAGTCTCCGTCGACGGGCGGCGGCTCGCGCGAGCAGGAGTCGGAACAGGCGCGCGAGGATGCGCAGCTCGCCGCGGATCTGCAGCGCCAGCAGCGCAAGGGTGGACAGAACGCCGGTTCGGACAGCCAACACTCCTCGGGCTCCAAGGGCTCCAAGGGCTCCAAGGGCAGCGCTCGCGGAGCCGAGACCGGCGGCGCTGCGCGGGCCGGTGGCCCGGTGACGGACGAGCTCAGTTGGCCGCCGCCGAAATCGGAGCAGGCGCTCGCACTCGAACAATGGCTGCGGCGCATTCCGGAAGACCCGGGCGGGCTGCTGCGCCGCAAGTTTCTCATCGAGCACATGGAACGGCAGGAGGGGGCCGAGCAGTGAGATCGGGCGCATCGAGTCGGCGGATGGTTGCAAGCGCAGCGGCGCTCGGAGCGCTCGCGCTTCTCACTGGGCTCTTCACCTCTTCGGTCAAGGCGGCTGCGGCACTGCCGCGCGTGTTCATCGAGACGGAGGTGAGCTCTCACAATCCGTACGTGCAGGCGGCGACCCGAGTGACCGTGCGGGTGTACAGCGCGCGTGCCCTGTATCACCCGGATCTCGATTTGCCCACAACCGCGGATGCCCTCGTCAGGCAGACTGGCAACGATGACCGCAGCACCGTGGAGCGCGGTGGTCGTATGTACGACGTGCTGACGCGTGCGTACGTGGTCTTTCCCCAACACAGCGGAAAGCTCACGCTGCCGGGCGCGCTGTTGAGCGCCCAGGTGCTCATCTCGAACGGCCGACCGGACCCCTTTCGGGGCACCCCGCGGGGCGGGGCAATCTCGGCCTACGGCTACGGCGCGATGTCGATCGCGGTCGAGCCGCTGCAGCTCAAGGGCGATGCCATCTCGCTCGACGTGCGGCCGAGGCCCGCGGGCGCGGTGGGCAGCTACTGGATGCCCGCGCGACAGGTCACGCTGACGAGTGCGTGGCAGCCTCAGTCGCTGCATGCGCACGTCGGTGATGCGCTCACGCTCGACATGACGGAGCAGGCGGACGGCCTCACCGCCGAGCAGCTCCCGGACCTCACGACGCTACTCGTCGTGCCGCCCGGCCTGAAGGTGTATCCCGAGGAGCCGAAGCTCGACAATTTCGGCCAAGGGGACACCGTCGTCGGACGTCGCCAGCAGAGCGTCGCGTTGATTGCAGATCGACCGGGACAGTACACGCTGCCGGCGCTGCATTTGAGATGGTGGGACACCACTCGCGACGCCCCGCAGGAGGTCGTGCTACCCCCTCGCACGCTCGCGATCGGCGCGGCCCCCGCGGCACCGCCGTCGAGCGCCTCCGGCGGGATCGCAACCGGCGACGGTGCGCTCGGTGCATCGGCGGGGCGGGATCCCTGGCGCTGGGCCACGCTGGCGCTCGGGGCGGCGTGGCTCGCGACTCTCGCCGCCTGGTATCTGGGTCCCCACCGGCCGTCGGCGCCGCTGCGGAAGGCCGCAGATCAGTCCTCCTCATCAGTCGGCGCATCCCGCGCGCGCGGGGCTTTCCTTGCAGCCTGCGCGCGACACGACGCGCGAGCCGCCCGGCGGCATCTGATCGCCTGGTCGGCGGCGCAGTGGCCACGATCGCCGCCCGCCGGCCTCAATGACCTTGCGAGACGGGTGGGCGATGCTGAGATCGAACGGCTGCTCCGGGAGCTCGATCGCGCATGCTTCGCAGGAGGCGCGTGGCGTGGCGAGGGGCTCGCGCTCGCGTTTGCGCGATGGCCGAGCGATCCACGGGGGTCCACTGCGGCACAGACCTCGAAGGCCGGCAAAACGCCGCTCGCGCCCCTTTATCCCTGAGCCCTCGCCGATGACGCGCGCCGCCGTCATCAGCGGCTGATGCGCTACCCTTAGGGCACTGTTACGGGGATGCATACCATGCTGCTTCGCTCGCTCGTCCGCGCCGTGCCCGTGTGCGCGCTCATCGTCTCGACGGCTCACGCCGCGACTCACGATCCGCAGATCCTCTACCCGGCCGCCATGCGCGGCGACCACGTCGATGTCTATCACGGCGTGCGCGTTGCCGATCCGTACCGCTGGATGGAGGCCATCGATTCCCCAGCGACTCGCGCCTGGGTGCAGGCGGAGTCGAAGCTCTCGCGCGGCTACCTCGATGCGATTGCCGGGCGGCATGACATTCTCGATCGCCTCACGCGCATCTGGAATTTCGAGCGCTGGAGCCCACCGGAGCACTATGGCCGCTACTGGTTCTATTCCCACAACGACGGCCTGCAGAATCAATCCGTCATCTACTTCGCGTCGAGCCCGGACGGGAAGGCGCGCCTGCTGATCGATCCCAACACGCTCTCCCGCGACGGCACGATCGCGCTGCGAGAGACTGCGGCAAGCGACGACGGCCGGCTGTTCGCATACGCCCTGTCCGATGCGGGCTCGGACTGGCAGAGCTGGCATGTGCGGGATGTTTCGACGACAAAGGACCTGCCGGACGTGCTCAAGTGGTCGAAGGCAGGTGGAGGCAGCTGGCGCAAGGACGACTCCGGCTTCTATTACACCCGCTATGCCGTGCCGCAGACAGGCGAGGCGCTGAAGGCTGCGAATCAGTACGAGAAACTCTACTTCCATCGGCTCGGCACGCCGCAGAGCGCCGATGTGCTCATCTACACGCGCCGCGACGATCCCGACTGGTTCGTCGGCGGCCAGGTGAGCGACGATGGGCGCTATCTGCTCATCACCGCCAATCACGGCGATGAGGTGCAGAACACGCTGCTGGTGCAGCCTCTCGCGGAGGGGGGCAGGACCGCGGGTACCTCGCCGGCCCCGCGCGCACGGTCGCCAGCCCGCGCGCAGGGGATCGCGGATGGCAGGGCAGCCCCAGGCGATGGCGCGGTGGTCGCGGTGATTCCGAAGCCGACCGCGATGTACACCTTCATCGGCAATGTCGGCCGGACGCTTTATCTCTTGACGGACGATGGAGCGCCGCGGAACCGGATCATTGCGATCGATCTGGCGCATCCCGAGCGGGCGAGCTGGCGCACGATCGTGCCGCAGCGGAAGGACACGCTCGACTCCGTCACGCTCGTCGGGCACCAGCTGATCGCGGTGTATCTCGAGGACGCGCATAGTGCGGTACGACGCTACACGTTGCGCGGACGCTTCCTCGGCGAGGTCGCGCTCGAGGGGCTCGGCACCGCGGACGGTTTCCAGGGGCATGTGGATGACACGGCGACGTACTACTCGTTCAGCAGCTTCACGCGACCACCGAGCATCTACCGGCTCGATCTGACGAGCGGCGCTGCGCGCACGAGCGCCGCGGGCGGTCCGGCGACGGCGGCGACGGGCGGGGCGGCGGCGACGGGCATCCTGTGGCGGCAGCCGTTCGTGAACGACTTCACGCCGGATGATTTCGAGACGCGGCAGATCTTCTATCGGAGCAAGGACGGCACGCGCGTTCCGCTCTACATCACCTCACGCAAGGGGGTGAAGCAGGATGGGTCGAACCCGACGATCCTGTATGGCTATGGCGGGTTCGACATCTCCCTCGAGCCGGCATTCTCACCCAGAATCGCGGGCTGGCTGCAGCTCGGCGGCGTGTATGCCATGGCCAATCTCCGCGGCGGTGGGGAGTACGGGCGGGCCTGGCACGAAGCGGGGATGAAGACGCACAAGCAGAACGTCTTCGACGATTTCATCGCTGCAGCGAAATACCTCATCGGCGAGCGCTGGACGAGTCCCGGGCGACTTGCGATATGGGGTGCCTCCAACGGAGGGCTGCTCGTCGGCGCGACCGAGGAGCAGGCCCCTCAGCTCTTTGCGGCCGCCATTCCACAGGTCGGGGTGCTCGACATGCTGCGCTTCGCCGATTTCACGGTCGGAAAGGGCTGGGAGTCGGACTATGGCTCGGTGAGCAACCCGCAGGAATTCCGGGCCCTCCTCGCCTACTCGCCGCTGCAGAACGTGAGAACTGGCGTGAACTACCCCGCGACGCTCGTGATGACGGGCGATCACGACGACCGCGTGTTTCCGGCGCACAGCTTCAAGTTCGCCGCGGCCATGCAGCATGCCGATCCGCACGGGCGGCCGATCCTGCTGCGGGTGGAGAGGCGTGCGGGGCACGGCTCGGGCAAGCCGACCTCGAAGCTGATCGAGGAGGCGACCGACATCTACGCCTTCATTCTGAACGCGATGCACTTGACGGGGACGGCGCCCGTCACGGCGCGGTGATGGGACGAACGGCTCGGATGTCGCGCCGAGCGCGCCTAAAATAGCGCCGTGACAGACGACAAACCAGCGGAACAGTCCGGCACAACCGCGCCGGCAACGGTGCCGACTCTGGAGCAACTGAGCCAGGAGTTACAGGCGGCTCGCTCTCGATTGCAGATCGAACGTTTCCAGGCCGCGGTCGATGGACAGGCTGCGCTGCGCGACAGCCAGCTTCGCTACCAGGCGATCTTCGAGCACTCGGTCGAGTTGATCGCGGTGCTGGAAGCCGTGCGCTCCGCGGAAGGCGCGATCATCGATTGGCGCTACCAGGATGCGAATGCGAATGCGCTGCACTTTTTCGGCCTCGATCTGCAGCGCCTGCGCGGCAAACTTCTGACCGAGTTGCTCCCCGACATCGCGCCTCGACTGGCCCATGTCTGCTGCCAGGTCCTCGAGACGGGTGAGCCCTACCGCTACGAGTCCAAGGTGGCCGACCGCGCATTTCTCGTCTCGTTCTTCCCGATGGGGTACGAGACGGTCGGGACATCCTCGCTCGACATCACGGTGCGTAGCCGGGCCGAGGAGCAGAGCCGTCAAGCCTCCGATGCCACACGCGCGGAGAAGGAATGGCTCGCGGCCGTGCTCGGCAGCATGACCGAGGAGGTCTATTTCACGGATCGCTTGAAACGCTATACCTATGCCAACCCGGCGGCCTTGCGCGAGTTCGGGCACGTCACGGTCGCGGGCGTCGAATTCGATCACATCGTGCGCCGCCTCGAGGTGCTGCGTCCCGATGGCACCCCGCGGCCGATCGAGGAGGCGCCGCCGCTGCGTGCGCTCGCCGGCGAGGTGATCCGCGACGAGGAGCAGATCGTGCGCATCCCCCGCACCGGCGAGTGGCGCTACAGGCAAGTGAGCGCCGCGCCGGTGCGCGATTCGACGGGACAGATCATCGGGTCCGTATCGGTCGTTCGAGACGTGACCGACGAGCGCCGCGCGCTAATGGAGCTGCGCGAAGCCGACCGTCGCAAGGACGAGTTCCTTGCCATCCTCGCACACGAGCTGAGAAATCCGCTGGTTCCTATCCGCACCGGCGTCGATCTGCTGAAGGACGCACGCCACCGTCCCGAGCTCATCGACAGCGTTCTGCCGATGATGCAACGTCAAGTCGATCACATGGTTCGCCTGATCGACGACCTGCTCGACGTCTCACGCATCAGCTCAGGCAAGATCGAGCTGCACCGACGGCCCGTCACGCTCTGGAGCGTCATCGAGAGCGCGATCGAGAGCAACCGCAGCACTATCGAGGCGGGCAAGCTCGTCCTCGCCGTCGAGATTCATCAGCGGGAGCTCCTGCTCGACGTCGACCCGGCGCGCTTCACGCAGGTGATCTCGAACCTTCTGCAGAATGCCGCGAAGTTCACCCCGCCCGGCGGTGACATCCGCCTCGAGACAGCTCTCACCGACGCCGCAGCCGCCGCGCCGTCGGCTGGCACGGGAGGCGCCGCGCCAGCCCACGGAGCCCCACAGCGCGTGCTCAGCGTGACCGTCTCGGACACCGGAGCAGGCATCCCGCCGGAGTTCCTGCCTCGTGCCTTCGAGCTTTTCGCCCAAGCGCGCTACTCCGAGACCCAGACGGGATTGGGTATCGGGCTCACGCTCGCCCGCCGGCTGATCGAGCTTCACGGGGGCCGCATCGAAGCGCACAGCGACGGCGTTGGACGCGGCAGTCGCTTCGTCGTGCATCTGCCGCTGTCGACGGAGATCGAGCCGGAGACATCCGAATCTGACGATTCGACCGCGGCGTTGCCGGGGACGCGCGTGCTCATGGTCGATGACAACCGAGACGCGGCGGACGTGATGGCGCTGCTCATCGAGCAGCTGGGCGGGAAAGCGACGGTCGCCTACGACGGCGCATCGGCCATCGAAGCGATCAAAGCCTTTCGTCCGGATGTCGTCCTGCTCGATCTCGGCATGCCAGGCCTCGATGGATACGAGACCTGCCGCCGGCTGCGCGAAGCCTACGGCAGCCGCATCGCCGTTGCGGCATTGAGCGGCTGGGGACAGGAGCAGGACAAGAGCCGCTCGGCCGAGGCCGGCTTCGATGCCCACCTCACCAAGCCGGCCGGCCTCGAGGAGCTGCGGCGAGTATTGTGGTCTCTGGCGAAGCGACGCGGTGCGAGGAAGCAGGGGTAGCACGGCACGAGCACGGCTGTCGTGCTCAGTCGATCCCTCAGTACAGGCCTGGCACCAGGCGTTTCGTCCTCGCCATGTACTCCCGATACTCCGCTCCCAGCGCCTGCGCGAGTGCCGCCTCCTCGACACGCATGCGATTTCCCAGCGCGAACCACACCGGGAGGAGCAAGGCGAGCACGCTGAGCAGATTGCCGAAGCACAGCGCCGCACCGACGTGAATGATCAGGATTCCGGTGTAAGAGGGGTGGCGCACGAATCGGTACGGGCCCGCCTGCACCAAACGGTGTCCGCTGCGGATCGCGACGTACGTCGTGAAGAACCGACCCAGAGTCGCAATCGACCACCAGCGCACGATCTGGCCGCCCACCATCACGGCAAGCCCGATACCGAATGTTGCAGGCGTACTGAAATCCGCTCGATGCACATGCACCAGTGCCCAGGCGCTCAGCCAGGCGGTCGGGAACGCCACGGCGAGCCAGGGCCCGGAGCCGTGATCCTCGAGACGGTCGCCGCGTCCGGGTCTCATCCAGGCGTTGAAAGCCCATTCGGATGCCCAGAAGACGACGACCAGCGCGGCGAAGACATTGCGCGCGTCGAGTCCGAAGAGGGTTCCGAGTGGATTCAGCATGGGGCGAACTTCTCTACGCTCATACGCACCGTCGAGCGGGAATGTGCCAATATCGCATTAATTCGGCATTAATTCTGCTTCGAATCAGCATGAATGCGCTAACAGGACCGACGGACCGGCCGGGCGCTCCGGTCCGCTGGGCGCTCGCGATCCACGGCGGCGCGGGGACGCAGCCGCGCAGAGCGCAGGTCGAGGAGGTGACTGCGCTCGGCGAGGCGCTCACACGCGCACTCGATGCCGGCATTCAACTGCTGAGCGCCGGCGGCCGCGCGCTCGATGCAGTGCAAAGCGCCGTGCGAGTCATGGAAGGCTCGGGCGTTCTCAATGCCGGACGCGGCGCGGTGCTCAATCACGAGGGCTTCGCGGAGCTCGATGCGGCGCTGATGGACGGGCAAGGCCGGCGCGCCGGCGCCGTCGCCGCTGTCCGCCACATTGCCCACCCGATAGACCTCGCGCGCGCCGTCCTCGACCACGGCCGTCACGTCCTGCTCGTGGGAGAGGGGGCGAGGCAGTTCGCCGTCGAGCGCGGCTTCACGCTCGAGCCGGACGAGTACTTCGTCACGCCGCGGCGGCTCGCAGAGCTCGAGCGAATGCGCGCCGTACGGGGCGGTGCGCCGGGGCCGGACTCATGGCACCCAGGGGGTACGGTCGGTGCGGTGGCGCTCGATGCGCGCGGCGACCTCGCCGCGGCCACCTCCACAGGCGGGCTCACCGACAAGCACGTGGGACGGGTCGGCGACTCGCCCATCATCGGCGCCGGCACGTTCGCGGAGAACGGCGTGTGCGCCGTGTCGGGCACCGGTGCGGGCGAGTACTTCATGCGCTTCACGGCGGCCAGCGAGGTGGCGGCGCGCGTGAAGCTTCAGCGTGCGAGTGTCGAGGATGCCGCGCGCGAGGTGATCGGGATGATGAAGGCGGCGGGAGGAGAAGGTGGGCTCATCGCCGTGGATGCCCGAGGGCACATCACGATGCCGTACTCGTCACAAGCAATGCTCCGCGCGTGCGCGCGAGCCGATGGCTCGCGGATGATTCCGCAAGAGGGCTGAGGGATTGTGATGCGTCCTACTGTTTGAAGCCCACGAGAATTTCCGGCGTCGCGGCACTCGCCGTCAGGTAAGCCGCCACGACTGCGTTGCCATCCGCGCTCACGCCGCCGGTGAATACATCGCCGGCCGTGTCAGTCAGAGTCAAGACGCCATTCGACGTCACGGTGTATGTTCCAGAGACGCTTCCTGAGCTGTAAGTGCCGTCATCGTTTTGCGTCGCCGTACCGCCGAAGTCTCCGACGCCGTCGAAATAGAGCGTGAGCGTACCGCCGTTGCCGGTGCTCGCCGTCTCAAACCCAAGGATGGCAATCGAATAAACTCCGCTCAGGATGGCAGGGGTGATTCCGGAGCCCTGTTTGACCGCTGCGGCGATGCCTGGATTGTTGGCGCTAGCGCCACCTGGCTGTTGCGTCACGGCGGTCAGCACTGCGAAGTCGCCGTTCGCGCTGATATAGCCGCTCTGTCCCCCGATGCTCACGACGTTATTTGTGACGGCATAGCTGCCCGCTGCGCCAGAAACCGTCTGTGTAGTGGCTGCGCCGGTGAAATCCAGGGTCGACTCGCTGCCATTGAAGCTGCCATCGGCGGCGATCGCAACGGAACCCTCTGAATCGGACGGTGTGGCCGCCTGCGTGAGCCCAACGATGATCCAGTTGCCGGCAAGTGCGCTCAGGGTCGCCGTCTGCAAGGGCTTGACCCCCAAAAAAAGAGCCGGCGGGGCACCGCCGTTCACGTCATTTGCGACCCAGTAGAATTCGTCGCCATCCGCCCCGGCAATCCCGCCGGCGTTGTTCGTCCCGACCGTGAACGCAGGCAACGCTTCCGCCGTCGTCACGGTGTAGACGCCGCCGTTATCCGTGGACGTGGTGAACGTCGTCCCCGCCTGGTTGGCCGTAACGGTGGAGGAACCCTGAGTGCCGCTGCCATCGAAGGGCACTGCGGTGTAGAGCTGATCGGTATCGGTGTTGACGTTGAGGGACTCGATCTCGTACGTGCCGTCGAGCGACGCGGCCGACACGTCGTCCGTACAGTACACCCCGACGTTCGTCACGTTGGCTTCTGCAACCGCGCCGCTGCCATTGAAGACACCGCAGGTCTGCCCCGTCGGCATCGTCGTTCCGACCGTTACCGCGTATTGCGTTAAATCGGTCACTGGCGACGGGAACGTGAAGGCGCCGTTGCTGCTGAGCGAAAGGCTTTCCGTGCCGAGCAGAACGCTCACGGTGCCGCCCTGGCCCAGCCCCATTACCGTGCCGCCAATCGTGTATGTGGTCCCGTTGCCATCTCCGGAGCCGCCGCCGCAGCCGGCGAGAGTGGCCAGCACCGCGACCGCACCCGCTCCGAAAATCCGCAATGCACTCATTCTCATAGATCTCCCCGATCGAATACTCATGGCAGCTTGCGCCGAACTATAGCAACTCCCCTTGCGCCGCTGTCCGGTGCTCCGTTACGAATTGTGAACGCGCGTCTCCTGACTCCCGTAGCGGCGCCACCCCCCATCGCATTCCATGCAGCGGCCTGGCGTCGGTAGATCACCGCGCCGAGGCGACGTGGCTGCCGTGCGAGGAGAGGTATCGTGCAAAGTCGGGCTTGGTCGCGCGGAGAATCTCGAGGATCGCTTTGCGCTCGGCATCCGAGAGCTGCGGGATTCCCGCTTTGGCGTCCTGATCGATATAAGCGTCGAGCGCATCGGGGTCGAGGCCGCGCGGCAAGCTGCCTGCCGTCGGGTCGCTCTTGATGCGACCCGTCAGGACGTCCGCGAAGCGCCCGTAGAGGTAGTCCTTCGCGTAGGCCGGCAAGGCATTGAAAGCGCGCGAGTAGACGAGATAGCTCAGCGGGTATTTGAACAGGCGGGTCTGCAGGTCGAAATCGCGCAGCGAGCGTCCCATCGGGTCGCGGGGCCCTCGCGATTCGAACCACTGCGTGAAGCCGGAGCTGCCGCTGATCGGGCTCGTGAAGCGAGTCGCATCGACGAAGAGCATCACGGAGAGGAGCCCGTCCATGTAGCCCTGCAGCCTCGCGCGCGTCTTCTCAGGTATCTGGCCGTGGCCTGCCTTTGCGAGTGCGGTGCGAACCTCGAAGTTGACGCGCGTGATGAGGTTCTGCACATCGTGCTGGTGCTGCAGCACGAGGAGGGCCACGATGTCGCTTTTGTTCGTGAGATACGGCTTGGTATCGAACAGTCCCTGAAGCGTGTCGAGATTTCCCCGGCGCACCTTGTCGAGGTGCACCATCTCTTGAGCGCTGTGCACGAGGATGTTGCCGAGGTGTACCTGATCGCCCGACTGGCCGGTCACGTACCAGCCGCCCCAGCGGTACTTCAGAGGCGTCTCCTGGTACGTGAGGATCTGCCCCTCGTGCGACAGCTGCTCGCCCTGCACATTCACGTACGTGGACATCAGCAGGAACCTGGGCACCCCTCCGCCCGCGAGCTCAAATGTGTCGTGGCAGCCCAGGCAGTCGCGGGTCTTGCGCTCGAGCCGAACCGTTTGCGCCGGCTCATTGGCGAGCGTGTAGAACACCTGGCCGAGCTTGCTGTCCATCGCCGCGAGCTCGAGGTCGCCCTGCTGCACCCAGGCGACGTAGGTGTCATCGTCGAAGTAGATCGCACGCGGCGTCGCCGCCGAGATTTCCCCGGTCTGTAGACTGCTCTTCGAGTAGACGAGCGTTTGGGAGCTCGGGTCGATGCCGAGTGCGGCGAGGACCGAGTCGAGATAGCCGCGAGGCTGCCGGTACACGAGCTTCACCTCGCCCCGATCGATCCGGGACTGCAGGCGCGCGATCGCGTTGTCCGCCGGCATCTGCGTGTAAGGGATCGCCGGCCATTCCCGCGCGTAGGGCAGCGTGGACGGACTGCCGAAGAGAGGGCCGTCGCCGCCGGCCGCGGGCGCAGCGGGGGCGGGCGCAGCGGTCGACTGAGCGGCCGCGGGGTGGACCGCCCCGAAGCCAAACGTGATACCGCAAAGCGCGATGCCGCTGAGCGCGAGAGTCGATGTGGCCTTCATGATTGCTCGGACAGTGTATCGCCGCGCGCGTTACGATGCAGCCGTTCCCTCGGGGCTTCGGTCGAGGCGGACGGGAACCAGCAGCTCTACGGCAATGCCTTGTGATACGCGAGCATCAGCCCGCCGTCGACCGGCACGACGCTGAAAGCCGACGCCGCGCTCGCGCCGCCATACGTTCGATCGACGATGAAAGCACCGGTCGAGACCCCGAGCGCCGCTCCGGCGACGACATCGGAGAGCCAGTGCGCGTTGTGCTTCAGCCGCTCGTAGGCGGTGAAGCTCGCAACGCCGTACCCGAGCGCGCGCGTGATCCAGCGATAGCCGCCGCTGCCTGATTCCGCGAACACAGTGCCAATCGCAAACGCGGCAGCCACATGCTCCGACGGAAAGGAGGGTCTTCCGGATGCGAACCATTGGTTCGGGTCGGCCGTGTCGGCGGGCCCACTGCGCCGCACCGCGTATTTGAGCGCATAGGCCGTGGCGGTGCTCAGGCCGCCCGCCTCCGCCATCGCCCACGTCAGCGTGAGACCGCTTTGATCGTGCCACTGGCTCGAATAGATATACGTGCCGACGAACAGTGCCGCGGCCGGCAGGGCATCCTCAAGATCGCTCGTCGAGCCGCCGATTCCGGAGCCCTGCACGAAATGCGCGCGCACATTGCTGTCGTAGTGGTGAGCGAGCGCGACAGCACCGAGCGCACCTCCGAAGAATGCCCACTGCTCGCCGTCCCAGCGCAGGGGTGCGGTGTAGTAGTCCTTGACGTCGCCGAGCAGGCGCTTGACGACCGGGTGATCTATTGGCGGATTGCGCACCGAGCTGTCCGGCTGACTGACTGATGGGCCCTCCGGCGAGGGGGTCGCCTGCGCCCACACGGCAGGGCAGGGGAGACCCGCCATCACCGCGACCACGCCCATGGCAGGTGCTCGAAAGGGGCTGTTCATGTTTCGATGTGCGTTGCGCGCCGCGCGAGGCGTCCCCGGTGCGATTTCGGCGCCGAGTCTACAGAGTGCGGGGCGGACGCGCTCATCCGGGTTTGTCGGGGGTCACCGCGATGGCTGTGCTGAAGCGCATCGCAAGAGTATCTTCGCGCACGTCAGTCGACACAGGAGACGTTCCCATGAAGAATGCCATACTCGCCGCAAGCCTCGCACTGTCGTGCTGCATCTCAGGAGTCGCCATGGCCGGATACGCGGACGATCGCGCGGAGATCGAGAACCTCTCGAACCGCTACATGGTCGCGGTCGATGCCGGCGACATCGACACGGTGATGGCCACCTGGGCGGACGACGGCGTGCTCGAGTGGGTGGGCGGCATCGACCGCGGCAAGGCCGCGATCCGCAAGGCGATGTCCGGCTTCAGCGCACGCCTGCACGGCAATGTCGCGCCCGGGGCGACCTCGCGCCAGCGCACGCGCCACATGATCCTCAATCACGTGATCGACGTGCAGGGCAACCGGGCGCACACCACGGCTTACTGGTTCGCGATCACCAACAACACGCCGCAGAAGGACGTGCAGCTCGTGTACTTCGGACATTACGAAGACGAGCTCGTGAAGCGCAACGGCCGCTGGTACTTCGAGCATCGCAAGGTCTTCAACGAATCAGCACCCAACCGGGCACTGTTTTACCCGGGTCTCGGCGAGAAAGACCCACGCGCGCACTGAGGCGCCACGGCGCGCAATCGCAGATGAGGTTCAGCCGAAATCCACTTCCTCATCCCCGATCCACAGGCCGTGCAGGCCCGAGGAGCGGAACGGCAGGATGACCCGTGCGACATCTCCGTCCTCGAGGTGCTGCGCATCGGCGATGATGAGCTCGGAGCGCAGCTCGGCGTAGTTGTTCGCGACACCGATCAGGTAGCCGTCGCCTTCGGTGGTGCGGCCCTTGCGCGGCACGAAGCAGGACTCCTGCAGGCTGTGGACGTCGCCCGCGAAGTAGGAGCTCACCCGGCGCGTCTGAAGATCGAAGCGGCAGTAGGAGTTCATGGCGAAGCGCCGCGGGATTCCGGCGCGCCGCTCATCGAAGGGTTTCGCCGCATCGTCGTACCCCGAGAAGCCGTAGCGGTTCGGTAGCGTCATGAAGCGCGTGTCGATGCGCGCGATGTCCTGCACCGGGGTGTCCCACAGCACCTCCTCCTCATAGGTGTCGCGTGAGGAGGCGAGGTCGATCGTGTATTTGCGGAACAGTGCGCCCGTTCCGCGCAGAGGTGAGCCGTCGACCGACTTGAAATAGGGGAAG
Source organism: Steroidobacteraceae bacterium (assembly GCA_050738595.1). Classification (GTDB taxonomy): domain Bacteria; phylum Pseudomonadota; class Gammaproteobacteria; order Steroidobacterales; family Steroidobacteraceae; genus JASHUC01. The sequence continues at coordinate 13,770 of JBOHZR010000008.1, forward strand.
AACGGTGAGAACGCTCCATCGACGTGCGCGGCGTAGAGCGTGACGATGTTGCCCTCGGTCTTCGCATTGAGCACGTGGATCATCGCCCGGGTCTTGCCCTTGAACCAGCGCACGTCCTTCGCATCGCCATCGCGCGGCAGCACCCCGATGAGGCTCGGTTCGCGCGGGTCCCAGCCCCAGTGGCAGTTGTCCGCCTTGAGCCACTCGAGGCTCGTGACGTACGGGCCCATGGGGAAGACGAAGTGCTTCTGCGTCGCCGCCATGTCGTGGATCATCCTCACCTGCGGCACTTTCAAACGCCAGCGACGCGTCACGCGTCCCGTCGGCTCGAGCGTGTAGGCCCACAGGTCGGGCGAGCACAGGCCGGTCGCTTCGTAGCCGTAGGCGAGCAGCTCCCCTGTCACAGGGTCGATCTTGTTGTGCGCGGAGAAGGTCTGGCTGTCGTACTGGCCGCGAAAGTCGTAGGGCCCGAGCGTCGCGAGCGTGCGCGGATTCATCTCGTACGGCAGCGCGTCCTCCTTGATGGCAAAGAGCTTGCCGGCGAAGGCGAGCGTGTGCGTGTTGGCCGTGGTGCGTGAGGAAGGCCGCGCGATCGTCTGTTCGCGGATCGAGGGATCATCGGTGAACGGATTGCGATACTTGCCGTAGAGTTGCCGATGCGCCTTGCGGTCGTTCTCCCAGCGCTGTGTCCGCACCCAGCGGCTGCGATAGCTCACGATCCCGTTCTTGAAGCGGAACATGTTGATGTAGCCGTCCCCGTTGACGACGCCATCGTCCGCGTACTTCTGCGGGAAATAGAATTCGGGGCCCACCCGCACATACGCGCCCGTGAAGTCGGCGGGGATCTTTCCGATCACTTCGCAGTCGCCGATGTCCGCCTCGAAGCGCATCGGCTGGTTGAATCCGCGCGCGTTCGGCGGGAATTCGATCGCGTGCGTCCGTGGCGCTTGGGCCGCGGCGGCGCCTGGCTGCGGCGCTGCGCCGGCGAGATCGGGCAGAGCGACGCCCGCGCCGACCACCGAGGCGACGCCTCCCATGAAATCCCGTCTCGATACGCCCTCACGCATTTGGCAGTTGCTCCTCGGCAATCCAGTTGCCGTGCACCTGCGGCCCGAGCCTGAACGGCAGGATGACGCGGCCGATGTCTCCCGCCTCGAGATGCATCGCATCGGCGATGACGAGCTCCGAGCGCATCTCGGCGAAATTGTTCGCCACGCCGATGAGATAACCATCGCCCTCGGGGCTGTCGTGCCGGCGCGGCACGAACACGGGCTCGTTGAGGCCGTGCGTGTCGCCTGCGAAGTAGGCGCTCCTCGCCCCCGTTCGCATATCGAAACGGCCGTAGCAGTTCATCACGCGGCCCCGCAGGTTGCCCGCTCGCGTCTCGTCGAATGGGCGCTGCGGGTCGGCGAATCCGGCATACCCGTAGCGGTATGGCAGCGAGATGTAGCGGTCATCGATGCGGCCGAGCCCGCTCACGAGCTGCGTCGTGACGATCTCCTCGGTGTAGCCGTCGGCTCTCGAGTCGAGGTCGAAGACGTGGCGGCGGATCGTCGTACCGTGGCGGGCCGAGGGCGGATCACCATGGCCCGCATCGGCCGGAAAGAACGGGAAGGGGTTGGCCTCCGTGACCGGAGACTCCAGAATGACCTTGCTGCCAACGGTCCGCGCGTTGAACGTGTGCACGATCGAACGGGTCGGGCCTTTGAACCAGCGCAGGTCACGCGCGTCCCCATCGCGGGGCAGGATGCCGACGTAGGTCGGCAGGTGCGCGTCCCACGCCCAGTGGATCTTCCCCGCCTTGAGCCGCTCGAGGCTCGTCGTGAACGCGTAGACGGGAAAGACGATGTGCTTCTGCGTGAGCGCGATATCGTGGATCATGCTCACGTAGGGAGCTTTGAAGCGGACTTCGCGGGTGATCGTGCCGCGAGCATCGACCGTGTACAGAAAGACGTCGTTCGTCGCGAGCCCGGTCGCCTCGTATCCGTAGCAGATCATCTCGCCCGAGATCGGATCGATCTTCGGATGGGCGCTGAAGGTCTGGCTCAAGTACTTGCCGCCGAAGCTCATGGGTCCCCGCGTCGCGAGCGTCGCCGGGTCGAGCTCGTAAGGGGGACCATCCTCCTTCATCGCGAAGAGCTTGCCGGCATGCGCGAGCACGTTCGTGTTCGCCAGAGTGCGCAGCCAGGGCCGCTCGATCGTCTCGCGGCGGATGCTCGGATCGTCGGTGTAGGGATTGCGGTAGTAGCCGTAGAGCTGGCGGTGCGCGGCGGTGTCCTTTTCCCAGCGTACCGTGTGCACCCAGCGTCCTGTGAAGTCGACCAGACCTTCTCTGAAGCGGAACAGGCCGACGAAGCCGTCAGCGTTGAAGATCGCGTCGTCGGGGTACCGTGGCGGATACAACCACTCCGTCCCGACGCGCACGAAGGCGCCGTTCATATCGCGCGGGATGTGTCCCGTCACCTCGCAGTCGTAGACCTTCGATTCGAAGCGGTCCGGCGCGGAAAACCCCTGCGCGGTCGGATCGTGGGTGAAGTCGGCCATGTGCCGATTGTAGGCTCGGTGCCGCGCAGGGGGAATCGTGGCAATATCGGGCGCCGCAGCGCCCGAGAGGCTGCACAGGTCAAGAATCCGGACCATCGAGGGGGCGACGATGAGACACTTCGCGGATCGATATGACTGGGTGGGAAGGGGTCTCGTGCGCGCGGTGAGCCTTGCGCGCGCGCCGAGCGTCGCGGTTCTGGCCGCGCTCGGGCTCTCGGCTGGCCTCGCCGTGTTCGGGGCTGCGGGGGCGTTTGCGGCGGGTGCCCCTGGCGCAGGGGCGGTCGGTGCACACGCGGCCCGCGCCCGCACGACCGCAGGCCGCACGGCCGGCGCGCGCTGCGACCGGGCCTGTCTCGAGCACATCGGCGATGAATATCGCGAAGCCTACGTGAAGCACGACCCGTCGCTGGCCCCGATCGCCTCGTCGGTCCGCTTCAGCGAGAACAACGTCATGCTCACGTTCCCGGACGGCACCTGGGACACGGTGACCGAGGAGGTCGGGCCGGCGCTCACGTTCTCCGATCCCGTGACGGGGGAGGTCGGCATCTACACCTCGATCATGCAGAAGGACACGCCGGGCTTCCTGGCGATCCGCCTCAGAGTCCGCGGGGGAAAGATCACCGAGATCGAGCACGTTCTCGCGACGAGGCGGTATGTGAGCTCGCCGCCTGTCGTGTTCGGAAAAGACGTCCATCTGCACCATGACCCGCAGATGGCGGCGTTCCTGACGCCTGCCGAGCGCCGCCCGCGCGCGCAGCTCGTGAAGCTCGCCGACGGCTACTACAACACGCTGCAGCATAACGACGGCACTGTGAAGACGGTTTTCACGCCGACCTGCCTGCGCCTGGAGAACGGTTTGAAGGCAACCGACGGCGGCTGCGAGCAGGGCTTCAAGCTCGGCATGTATGCGGCGAACGACCGCGTGAGGGGCCGCGACTACTTCCTCGTCGATGAGGCGCGCGGTCTCGTGATGGCGCGCCTGTACATCGACCACAAGGGCGTTCTCGACACGATCAAGCTGACCGACGGGCGGCAGACGAAGTCCGTATTCCGCGAGCCGCAGACTTGGGCCGGGCTCGAGGTCTTCAAGATCACGAACGGTGCGATCAGCGCGGTCGAGGCCGACTTCATCAACGCGCCGTATTACATTCCGAGCGTGTGGAACACGCACGGAGCGTGCGCTAGCGGCTCTCGCTGAGGGCGCTTGGCGCCCGCTCGCCCGGCGCGCATTCGCTCGGCGCGTGCTCGCTCGATGTGCGCTCGTTCAACGTGCGCTCGCCCGGTGCGCCTCGCCGCGTCGCACCATGCGCGCGATGCGCATGACCCGCCGCATAGATCGCGAGCGTCGCCCCGCCGAGCACGATGTCTCGGGCCCGCCGCGCGAGCGAGGCGGCGAGCGCGGTGGTCGGGGGCACTCCGAACGCGGCGCCTGCCAGAACGTAGCTCGCCTCCTGCACGCCGGCCGCAGCCGGGATCATGAAGGCGAACGTTCTGAGACCGCACATGATGCTGTCGATCGCGAGCGCCTGAAAAAGGCCGATCGGTCTGCCGAGCAGGGCGAAGACCACCCACACCTCCGCGGCGCCGACAAACCAGCACGCGAGATGCAGCAGGAATCCCGCGAGCACGCGCGAGCGGCGGGCGAGGAGCTCCCCGACTATCGCCTCGAGCTCTGCTTCCCTGAGCGAGGAATCGAGCAACGCTCCCGCAGCCTCCCAGCGATGCACGATCGCGCGGACGGCAGATTCGAGGAAGCGCCATATCCTGCGGCGGGCGAGAACCGGAATGCAGACCGCGGCCGCGGTCAAGGCCACGACGAGCAGGATCGGTCGCAACAGATTCGATCCCGGAGCGAGCGTGAACAGCACGAGCAATCCGGCGACGAGGTAAGGCAGCTTTGCGGTGAGCTCGATGACGAGGTCCACACCCACCGAAATCGCGCCGCGCACGGTCTCGGTGCCACGCAGCCCCAATGCGCTCAGGCCGAACACGAAGCCACCGAGCTGCGAGAAGGGAAGCACCTCACAGGCCGCGTCGCGCACGAGCCGCGCCCACAGGAACTTCAGTCGCGAGCCGCCGGCGATTTTGCCCGCGACCGAGCGCCAGGCGCTCGCCATGGCCGCAACGACCGGCAGATGCAGCAGCACGATGAGGAGCAGTCCGGTGATTCCCAGGCTCTCGAGCGATCGCGCCACGGAACCCGCGCCGGCGCGGATCATGATCGCGGCGAGCACCGCGATCCCGAGCGTGAAGCCGATCAGCCGGCCGCGCGTCAAACCCAAGAGCCGCAGCTCCCCTGCCATTCGAGCTCCACGCCGAAGCGCTCCGTATAGCGCGCGAACTGCGCCCGCAGCGCATGCGGATCGAGTCCAAACATTGCAAGGTCGTAGCGCCGCGGCCGCGATCCGTTTTTCGGCGCGCTGCGGAGCCAGTCGCGCATGGCCGTCGCGGATTTCGCGCTCAACTCGAGGCCGGCATGGCTCAGCACGGCGCGCGCGGCCTCGATCGGAGCGGCCATGATCTGCCGATAGGAGAGGTGCAGGATCGGCTCGGGGGCCGCCGCAGCCGCCGCGCGAAGCATGCGCTCGGCCCCGTTGATCCAGCAGTGCAGGAACGTCGTGCCGCTTCGCGGCATTCCCGTGATGAAGATCGGCCGCTCGAGCGGGCGCGAGCGCAGCGCCGGCTGCTCCTCCTCCATCGCGTCGAGCTCGAGGACGTTCTTCAGGCCCCGCAGCACGTCGAACCGCACCGCGTGGCGACCGAAGGCGCTCAGGTTCCCTTCCACATTGCAGGCGGCGATCAGACGCCTGAGCGGCAGAAGGAAGCTGCGGTCCCCGAAATCGCGCCGTCCGGAGCGCTTCAGCGCGGCCGCAACGATCTCGTCGGCATCGAGTGCCGATCGGCCTGCTCCCGTCAGGGAGGCGCCACCCTCCATTGGGTATTCCTTCTGCATGATCCTCCGATCGGTCCTCCGCAAGTTCTGTACTTGGCGCTTCGAATCGCGGGCTGGCACGGCCGGTTGCACCCGGGGTGCTCTGCCGCGCCATGGGCGATCCACAGCGTATCCTGCACCAGAAAGCGCGCGCGGCCAAAGAATTGTCACCTGAACCGACCTGCCCGCACGAGATGCCTGCCGCAGAAGCCCCGGCGATTCCCACGTGATCGATGCGCCTCGACCGGATCCGAAAGAAGCGTGCGCGTTATGTTGCGTCTGCGGACGAGGTCCTGTATCCGTATGCGCATGCACGCGTGGTGGGGCCGAGAAGTCGTCGTACCGGTCAGCATTCGCGCCGCTCTGAAAGAGATCGTCGATGCACCGGCCGCCTCCGCGATCGATCGCGTGAACGTGGTGGAGCGCTCGCTCTTTGCGAGGCTTCACTGGGGCGCTACGGCCACGACGCGCCGCAGGCGCATCTATCTGCGGGGTAGCGCCGCGGATTTCTTCGATGACCCCGGGCTCATGCTACACGAGTACTGCCATGTGCTGCTGCAGTGGGAGTCGGGATCGCTCACTGCGCCCCGGTACGTGTGGGAGTGCCTGCGGCATGGATACTGGGAGAATCGCTATGAGGTTCAGGCGCGGACGTTCGCGCGGCGACACCGGCAGCAGTTTCGCGCGCTGCTCAATGCAGCCGGCGCGCGGCTCGTCGGTGCGGCGGGTCAGCCATGAGTACTGAGGCGGTGCTCGGGCCCGGGTCCGAGCCAGCACACGAGCTCTGGGGGCATCCCCGCCTGCTGTGGATGCTCCTCACGGTCACGGTCGGTCTGAACTTCGGCTTCTACGGCTTTCGCGCCTATCTCGTACCGTACATCGCACAGAGCTTCTATGCGGGTCTTGGTGAGGCTGCGGCGCAGAGCCGCGCCGATCTGTTGGCCAGTGGCTTCCTCGCGCTCATGTATGCCACGCCGATCGTCGGCGGCTACCTCGCCGATAAGCTCCTGGGGGAGGGACGCGCGCTCGCGATCTCGCTGTGGCTCGATGCCGTAGCGATCCTGCTGATGGCACTGCCGAGCTTGGTCGGTTTCGAGGTCGGCATGGCGCTATTCGCTTTGGCCACGGGGCTCGGGATTCCGCTGACGGTCCTGATTGGCCGGAACTACGCCGAATCGGATTCACGCCGCGAGGGCGGCTACACGCTCTACTACCTGGCAATCAATGTCGGCGCGTTCATCGCCCCATTGATCTGCGCCGCTCTCATCGGAAAACGCTTCGGATATCGTGCCGGATTCGTCGCGGCGGCTGCGGGAATGGCGTTGGGCGCTGCCGTGTTTCAGTGGCGATACCGCGGTGTGCGCGCGATCGTGCCCCGCGTCGCTTCGGGCTCGGGGTCGAAATCCGCTCTGTGGGTGATCATCGCCATCGCCGTCCTCACGTATCCGACGGCCTTGCTGCTGTCGCACCCCGAGGTGCTGAGCGTAGCCATGTACGCCTTCATGGGCCTGATGGTGCTGTACTTCATCGGCAGTTGCGTACGCCGGCGCGATCGCGTGCAGACCGATCGGTACCTCGCGCTGCTTCTGCTGCTCCTCGCCCTGGTGCTGTTCTGGACTTTCAGCTACCAGGGCGTCACCTCGCTCAACTTCTTCGCGCGCGACTACGTGGATGCGCCGTTCGACTACACGCTGTTCCAGTCGGCCAATCCGCTCTATATCCTGATTTTCGCCGTGCCGCTCGCGCTGCTGTGGCCATGGCTGAATCGGCGCGGAAAGGATCCCTCGACGCCGCGCAAATTCGGCATCGGTCTCACGCTCGTCGCGCTGAGCTATGGGCTGATGGCCGCCGGAATCGCATTCGCCACCAGGGCGGACGGCAAGGTGGGTTGGGAGCTGCTCGCCGGATGCTACCTGCTGCAGACGCTCGGTGAGCTCGCGCTCTCGCCCATCGGCTACTCGCTGGTCGGTCTGCTCGCTGCGCCGGATGAATCCTCGCTCGCGATGGGCGGCTGGTTCTTCGGAATCGCGCTCGCGTACCAGCTCGCAGGCTGGATCGCAACGCTCACCACGGGAGCGGCCGGAGGCGCAGGCGCGCAGTCCGCCATTGCCGCATACGGGCACGTTTACGGGCGCTTGTTCGTGATCGGCATCGCGGTGAGTTTGGTGTACTTGCTGGCCGCGCCGCGCGTGACGAGGCTCATGCACGGCGTGCGTTAGACTAGCGGAACCGGCGCGCGAACGAGGTGCGATCATGATCATCGAGCGGGAGGAGCAGGTCACGGAGGCGGTGCTCGCGGAGACCGAAAGGATCGACGACCCGAGGCTCAAGCGGATCGTCCAGTCCCTGATCAGACATCTGCACGGCTTCGCACGCGAGGTGCGTCTCACCGAGGAGGAGTTCAACGCCGCGATCAATCTGGTGACGGCGCTCGGCCAGCGCACGACGGAGAGCCACAACGAGACGCGCTTGATCTCAGGCTCCCTCGGACTGTCGACGCTCGTCTGCCTCATGAACAATGCCGGCACGTCGGCCGGCTTGCTGGGGCCGTTCTGGCGGCAGGGCGCCCCGCACGTCGAGAACGGCGGCTCGATCGTGCGCTCCCCGACACCGGGAGCGCCGCTTTTCTTCACGGGCCACGTGCGCGACACGGACGGCAAGCCGATTGGCGGCGCGGATGTCGACGTTTGGCACGCCTCGACGAAGGGGCTCTATGAGAATCAGGATCCCGCCCAGGCCGAGTGGAATCTGCGCGGATGCTTCACGACCGACGTGAAGGGCGACTTCTGGTATCGCTCGATCAAGCCCTCCGGCTACCCGGTGCCCGCGGGCGGTCCGACGGAGCTGCTGCTCACGGTGCAGCATCGGCACCCGTTCCGGCCCGCACACCTGCACGCGCTGATCTACAAGGAAGGCTTCAAGACGATCGCGACCCAAGTCTATGGTGACGATGACGAGCGCCTCGAGAGCGACTCTCAGTTCGGCGTGCTCACCAACGCGGTCGCACAGTATCGTCTGCACGAGAACGAGCCCGCGCCGGATCGGGACGTGGAAGGGCCGTGGTACAGCCTCGAGCACACGTTCGTGCTCAAGGGAGGCAAGGCGTGGCTGCCCACGCCGCCCGTCTCGGCCAAGAGCAAGGTCGCGGCGAAGTCGATCGCGGGAGCCGCCCAGTGATTCGCGGCGCGGATCGGGCGGGCCGAGGCCTCACGGCGGACGTGATGGAAGCGCGCGTGCGGCAGTATTTCGAGGATTGCAACTCGGGCGACGCCGAGCGCATTGCGGCCCACTTCGAGCCGCATGCTACGCACTACTTTCCGCCCGGAATGTACGAGGGGCCGTTCCGCGATGCTGGAACGATCGCTCGAAAGTGGAGCGCGGCTGTGAAGAATCTCGGCTCCTTCTGGACCGTCGATCAGGTGATCTGCGATCCGTCGACGCGCCGCGCCGTGATCGAATGGACCCATTTCAAACGCGCGCACGGAGTGATTCTGCGCGGGGACGAATGGTACGTGTTCAGCGCGCGTGGACTGATCGAGGAGGTGAGAGCGTACTACGCTTCGCCCCAGGACCCCTCCCTCGCGAGGCTCGAGCTCGGCGGCTTCGACTACGCAGGCCGCGGCTACCCGCTCGAGGCGCCCTGAGATGTCCGCCAGGGAAACCCGCCGTTCCTCCGCGACCGAATCCCGGCGGATACGGCTCGATGGCGCGGTCGTGGAAGTGGTGCGCGACGGGGATGAGCTCGTGGCCCAGGATGGCCGGCGCATCGACTGCGGGCGCGCTGTGCATCTGCCGCCCGTCGAGCCGACCAAGATCATCTGTGCGCATCTCAATTATCGCGACCGCCTCGAGGAGCTGAAGGCGCAATGTCCGCCGGCTCCGAACTACTTCTACAAACCGCCCTCGTGCCTGGTCGGCCACCGGGCGGCGGTCGTGCGACCGAAGGGTTGCAGATACCTCAATTACGAAGGCGAAGTCGCGATCGTCATCGGACGCACCGCGCGCAACATCCGCATGGCGGAGGCCGAGGACTACATCGGCGGCTACACCCTCGCGAACGATTATGCGCTGCACGACTTTCGCGATGCCGATCGCGGCTCGATGGTGCGCGTGAAGGGCGCCGATACGCTCGGGCTCGTAGGTCCCGGACTGGTGCGCGGCTGGCGGCCCGCGCGGCAGGCGCTGCGCACTTTCGTCAACGGCCGGCCCGTCCAGGAATCGAGCATCGATCGGATGATCTGGAACATGGCGTATCTGGTTACCGATCTCGCGCGGATGATGACGCTCGTTCCCGGCGACCTCATCCTGACCGGGACGCCGGCCCACTCGAGGCCAGTACAGCCCGGCGACACCGTCGCAGTCGAGGTCGATGGGCTCGGTCGGCTCGAGAATACGATCGTGGAGGGCGAGTCCGCGGTGTCGGACGAGGCGGGTTGGCCGCCGGCAGCCTCCGAGCGCGTGCTCGGCGTGGCCCTCGGGGAGCAGCTGCGGGAGTAATTGAACGCAAGCTCAAGGCGCCAGCGCACGACGGCCGTCCGGTCATCCTGATACGCTTGCGCCACGCTCGAGGGCAGGCGCTCGCCGAGGGAGGTGAGAATTTGCGACGGATCACGTTTCGCGGCGCGCTCACCCTCGTCA
>JBOHZR010000009.1:0-4794 GCA_050738595.1 Steroidobacteraceae bacterium
TCGCTCGAGTTCAAGGCCAAGCGCGTGATCGCGCCGCTCGCCAAAGCGCTGCGCCCAGGCGGCCGGCTGATCGCCATCCACTCGCACGGCCACGATCCCGGCATGGACATCATTCAGAAGGTGTGGCCGGGCGACAATCCGTTCATCCACAACCGTCATCAAATCCTGAAGGCCGCAAAGCAGGAGCTCGGTCCCGCCGGCCGCGACCTCAATTTCAACGCCTATGCCGACAACCGCGCGCTGTTCCGCTACGACATGCATACGCTGCCGTCCGAGATCTCGGAATCGATCGGCACCTCGACGCTGTTCGCGGCGTGGAACGCGGCGATCTACGTCAATCAGATCGAGGACGAGCGGCTCGATCCCGTCGTGCAGAACGGCGCGTATCTCGAGGCGACGCAGCAGGTGCTGCAGAGGAACGGCGGGCTCTGGTTCAACGACGAGACGTTCGTCGTGACCCGGCGCCGCACCTGAGCGCGCGAGCGCCCCATACCTTTCATTTCAACTCCAAGGTCTTTTTTCCGTACCATGACTGCATCTGCCAGTGCGACAGTGAACGCCCCATCCCCGCTTAAAGGCGCGGAGCTCAAGCGCCGCATCGTCGAGTTCGCCCGCGGGACGTCGACCGAGATCGCGCCCCACGACGCAGGACTCGTCCCGGAGCTTGCGAACACCCTGCCGTCCGGCACGGCGGTCTATGTCGCGCACACGCCCAAAGCGGCACTCGGCGACGTCGTCCGTACCGCAATCAAGGTGCAGGAGGCCGGCCTCAGCGCCTCTCCGCACATCGTCGCGCGGCGGATCGAGAGCCGTCAGCTCCTCAGCGCGGCCCTGCGCGAGCTTCGCAATGCCGGCGTCGAACAGGTGCTGCTCGTCGCCGGGGACCGCAATCCCCCGGCAGGTGAATTCACGAGCACCCTCGAGATCCTCGAGAGCGGTGCGATCGCCGAATCGGGAATCCCGCATGTCGGCGTCGCGGGCCACCCCGAGGGCCACCCCGCGGTCGGCCCGGAAGTGCTGTGGAGCGCGCTCGCCAGGAAACAGGAGTACGCCGCGCGCACCGGAACGCGGATGCACATCGCCACGCAGTTCAGCTTCAATCCGGCGGGGGTGCTCACGTGGGACCGGCAGCTCGCCGAGCACGGCATCACGCTGCCGGTGCACGTCGGGATCGCGGGTCCGACCCCGCTGCCGAAGCTCATCAAGTACGCCATGATGTGCGGCATCGGCGCCTCCCTCGGCAAGCTCGGCACTGGACTGGGGCTCGTGGGCCGCGTCGCAGGGCTCGCCACCTCGCCCGATGAGATGCTGATCGAGCTCGTGAAGGGATGCGCCGCGCAAGCGTCGACCCGGCTCGCCCATCCTCACTTCTACGCCTTCGGCGGCGTCATGGCGACGGCCCGCTGGCTGCGCGGCGTGGTGGATGGTACGTTCGAGCTCGACCGATCCGGTGAGAAGTTCGCACTGAAGGAGTAAGCATGGCGGTGACGGGGAGACGCGCGCTCATCTGCGGGTCCGTCGCCTTCGACAGCATCATGCTGTTCGAGGGGCGGTTCAAGGAGCACATCCTCCCGGACCAGATCCACATCCTCAACGTCGCGTTTCTCGTGCCGCAGCTGCGCCGGGAATTCGGCGGCTGCGCCGGCAACATCGCCTATAATCTGAAGCTCCTCGGCGATGCCGGATACCCCATGGCGACGGTCGGGTTCGACTTCGCCCCCTATTCGGAGTGGATGAAGGAGACCGGCGTCCCGCAGGACTACGTCCGCGTGGTGAAAACGGAGCATACCGCCCAGGCGTTCATCACCACCGATCTCGATGACAACCAGATCACTGCGTTCCATCCGGGCGCGATGCAACACGCCCACCTCAACGCGATCGACGCTGCGCGCGAGATCGCGCTCGGCATCGTGGCGCCGGACGGGCGCGACGGCATGCTGCAGCATGCCGCCCAGTTCGCGGCAGCGAAGATCCCGTTCATCTTCGATCCGGGCCAGGGGCTGCCCATGTTCGGCGGCGGCGAGCTCAAGGCGTTCATCGAGCAGGCCAGCTGGGTCGCCGTGAACGACTACGAGTGGCAGCTGATGCAGCAGAAGACCGGCTGGACCGCGCTCGAAGCGGCCGAGCGCGTCGAAGCGCTCATCATCACGCGCGGCGCTGAGGGCTCGATCATCCATGCGAAGGGGCGCGAGTATCGCATTCCCTGCGCTTCGCCCGCTGCGATCGTGGACCCGACAGGCTGCGGCGATGCCTACCGCGCCGGCCTCATTCATGGGCTGCTCCGCGGCCTCGATTGGGAGACCACCGGACGCATCGCCTCCCTCATGGGCGCGATCAAGATCGAACAGCGCGGCACCCAGAACCATCGCTTCACGGCGGCGGAGTTCGCGGAGCGCTATCGGCGCAGCTTCGGTACGGCGCTCGCGGGCCAGCCGGCGCGTTGAGCCGGCCGCGATGACCGCGAGCGACCCTCGAACAACTCAAGCGAATCAACGGCAGGAATCGAATCTCATGGCCAGCAATTATCTCTTCACGTCGGAGTCGGTGTCCGAGGGACACCCGGACAAGATCGCCGATCAGATCTCGGATGCGGTGCTCGATGCCATTCTCGTCCAGGACAAGCGCGGCCGCGTCGCCTGCGAGACGCTCATCAAGACGGGCGTCGTCGTCGTCGCGGGCGAGGTGACCACCTCCTCGTGGATCGACGTCGAGGCGCTCGTACGCAAAACCGTTCTCGACATCGGCTACGACTCCTCCGAGATGGGCTTCGATGGGGCCACCTGCGGTGTGCTGAACGTGATCGGCAAGCAGTCGCCGGATATTGCGCAGGGCGTGGACCGCAAGGATGAGCGCAAACAAGGAGCGGGCGACCAGGGCCTGATGTTCGGCTATGCGACGAACGAGACCGACGTGCTCATGCCGGCCCCCATCACCCTCGCTCACCGCCTGGTGAAGAAGCAGGCCGAGGTCCGCAAGCGCGGCAAGCTGCACTGGCTGCGTCCGGATGCGAAGAGCCAAGTGACCTTGCGCTACGAGGACGATCGGCCCGTCGGTCTCGAGGCGGTGGTCCTCTCGACCCAGCACAGCCCCGACGTGTCGACGAAAGTGCTGCGCGAGGCGGTGATGGAGGAAATCCTGAAACCCGTGCTGCCCGCCAAGTGGATCGACAAGCGCACGAAGTACCACATCAATCCGACCGGCCGGTTCGTCGTCGGCGGCCCCGTCGGGGACTGCGGACTCACCGGCCGCAAGATCATCGTCGACACCTATGGCGGCTACGCGCGGCACGGCGGCGGCGCGTTCTCGGGCAAGGACCCCTCGAAGGTCGATCGCTCGGCCGCGTATGCGGCCCGCTACGTCGCGAAGAACCTCGTCGCGGCCGGGCTCGCGGAGCGCTGCGAGGTGCAGTTGTCCTATGCGATCGGGGTGGCCGAGCCGACCTCGATCATGATCGAGACGTTCGGCACCAGCCGTCTCTCGCGCGAGCGGCTGACCCAGCTCGTGCGCAAGCACTTCGACCTCACGCCCTACGGCTTGCGCGAGATGCTCGATCTCATTCGGCCCATCTATCAGAAGACCGCTTCCTACGGACACTTCGGGCGCTCGGAGTCCGAATTCACCTGGGAGCGAACGGACAAGGCGGCCGAGCTGGCCGCGGAGGCGAAGGGACAGACGGCGCGCGCCGCCTGACCGGAACGCTTCGGAGAGAAATCATGAATGCCAATCTCAAGCCCGCGAAGGGCACCAACGATCATCGCGTCGCCGATCTGAAGCTCGCCGACTGGGGCCGCAAGGAAATTGCGATCGCCGAGGGCGAGATGCCCGCTCTCATGGCGATCCGGGAGGAGTATGCGGCGCTGCAGCCGCTGCGCGGCGCCCGCATCGCCGGCTCGCTCCACATGACCATCCAGACCGCCGTGCTCATCGAGACGCTGAGGTCGCTCGGGGCGCAGGTACGCTGGGCTTCGTGCAACATCTTCTCGACCCAGGATCACGCAGCGGCTGCGATCGCCGCGGGCGGCACGCCCGTCTTCGCCTACAAGGGCGAGTCGCTCGAGGAGTACTGGGAGTTCAGCCACCGTATCTTCGAGTTCGAGGGCGGCAAGGGGCCGAACATGATCCTCGACGACGGGGGCGATGCGACGCTGCTCGTTCACCTCGGCGTGCAGGCGGAGAAGGGGCCTCAAGCGATCTCGCACCCCGCGAGCGAGGAGGAGAAGTACCTGTTCGCCGCGATCCGCAAGCATCTCGCCGCGGACCCGTCCTGGTACTCGAAGAGATCGCACGAGATCCGCGGCGTCTCCGAGGAGACGACGACGGGTGTGCATCGGCTCTACCAGATGGCCAAGGAGAAGCGGCTGCTGTTCCCCGCGATCAACGTCAACGACTCGGTGACGAAGAGCAAGTTCGACAATCTCTACGGCTGCCGCGAGTCCCTCGTGGACGGCATCAAGCGCGCGACGGACGTGATGGTCGCGGGGAAGATCGCCGTGGTCGCGGGCTATGGGGATGTGGGCAAGGGCTCGGCGCAGGCGCTGCGCTCGCTCTCGGCGCAGGTGTGGGTCACGGAGATCGACCCGATCTGCGCGCTGCAAGCCGCGATGGAAGGCTATCGGGTCGTGACCATGGATTTCGCCTGCGACAAGGCGGACATCTTTGTCACCTGCACCGGCAATTTCCATGTCATCACCGGCGCACATATGGAGCGCATGAAGAACAACGCCATCGTCTGCAACATCGGTCATTTCGACAACGAGATTGATGTCGCCTCGCTGGAGAAGCATAAGTGGGAGG
>JBOHZR010000010.1:0-1595 GCA_050738595.1 Steroidobacteraceae bacterium
GCGCCCGCCCGCGCTCGAGCTCGAGGGCGAGCCGCTCGCGTTGACGCCCGGCGCGCAGGTGCGCCGTGAGGGCACCGAGCGCCGCGCCGGTCACGAGGGTGAGCACGGCGATCAGCGCCGCGAGCGACTCGCTCATGGGAGAGCTCCCACCCGCTCCTGCGCGAGCGCCGGCCGCTGCAGCCACTCGTAGATCTCGAGCGGCGCCTGCACCCACGCATCGGCCGGCCACGACCGAGGATCATCGCCGGCTCCGAGATACCCGTAGCACGCCACCACCGCTCGCATCCCGGCAGCGCGCGCAGCGAGCACGTCGCGCTCGGCATCTCCGACGTACACGCACTGTCGCGGCTCGACTCCGAGCCGCTCGGCCGCGTGCAGCAGCGGCAGGGGGTGCGGCTTGCGCTCGGCAAGCGTGTCGCCGCTCACGACGACTGCCGCGCGCGATTTGAATCCCACCGCCTCGAGCAGCGGCTCGGTCAATGCCGCCGGCTTGTTGGTGACGATGCCCCAGCCGGTGTCGTCCTGCTCCAGGCGTGCGATGAGCTCGAGCATGCCCGGGAACGGACGGGTGTGCACGCAGAGCGCGGCGCCGTAGAGCTCGAGCAGCCGTCCTCGAAGCTCGAGGAACTGCAGCTCCGGCGCGCTCGGAAACGCGAGCCGCACGAGGGCGGAGCTGCCGTGAGAGACGCAGGCGCGAATCCGTTCGCGCTCGAGCGGCGGCAGCGCGCGCTCCGCGCGCAGCCGATTGAGCGCGTCAGCGAGATCACCGGCGGTGTCAAGCAGCGTGCCGTCGAGGTCGAAGAGCACGGCGCGGCAGCCGCTCTCGACACCGGCGCCGCTCATGGCGAGGCTCGCCATACGAAGTGCGCGACGTAGTTGACCGAAGGATCGCGGGTCGCGCGGCACTGTCCCGAGAAGGGATCGAGCTTCAGTCCGGCGATGTCGTGCAGCGTGAGCCCCGCGGCGCGTCCCCAGCGCGCGAGCTCCGAGGGACGGATGAAGCGCTCGTACTCGTGCGTGCCTCGCGGCAGCAGCCGCAGCACGTATTCGGCGGCGACGATCGCCGCGAGAAACGCGCGGAGATTGCGGTGCAGGGTCGACACGAAGACGTGTCCGCCCGGGCGCGCGAGCCGTGCGAGCGCGCCGAGTGTCGCCGCGGGGTCGGGCACGTGCTCGAGCATCTCCATGCAAGTGACGATGTCGAATGATCGTGGCTCGGCGGCGGCGAGCGCCTCCGCACTCTCGAGGCGGTAGTCGATCGGCAGCTCGCCCTCGAGTGCATGCGCGCGCGCCGCCTCGATCATCGCCGGGGCGAGATCGATGGCCGTGACCCGCGCGCCGGCGCGGCTCAGGCTCTCGGCGAGCAGGCCGCCGCCGCAGCCGACATCGAGCGCGCGGGCTCCCGCGAGCCCGCCCTGCTCGGGCCCGGCATGCTCGAGCCCCGCGCGTTCGAGGACGAACTGCATGCGCACGGGATTGAGCAGATGCAGCGGGCGGAATTCGCCCTGCGGGTCCCAGAAGCGGTGCGCGAGCGAATCGAATTTGCCGAGCTCGGCGCTGTCGGCGTTGGCGCCCGCCGCGCCCGCCGCGCCCGC
>JBOHZR010000011.1:0-9111 GCA_050738595.1 Steroidobacteraceae bacterium
GAAGATGAAGCCATCGCCGAGCCGTGCAGCGCGCCGGAAGGCCGCTTCGACGAAGCCTCCGAACCAGATGGGAATCGGACGCCGCGGGCGCGGGTTGATCGAGGCCCGATCGATGTGATCGAAGCGGCCGTCGAAGCTCACGAGAGGCTCGCTCCAGAGCTTGCGGAGGAGCTCGACCTGCTCCTCCTCGCGCGCGCCGCGCGTCTTGAAATCCTGGCCGAGGGCCTGGTATTCGACGTAGTTCCAGCCGATCCCGACCCCGAGGCGCAAGCGTCCGCAGGAGAGCAGGTCGACATCGGCCGCCTGCCGCGCAACGAGGGCGGTCTGCCGCTGCGGCAGGATGAGGATGCCTGTCACGAGCTCGAGCCGGCGCGTGAGCGCTGCAATGTGCGCGAACATCACGAAGGGATCGTGAAAGGGATGCTTTTCGCTATAGGGACCGGTGAGCTTCGGCTCGCGGCCCTGGTGTATCGCGCCGAGAACGTGATCGTAGGTGAGGAGATAGTCGTAGGCGAGTGATTCGAGCCCGGTGCCGATGCGGCGCACGGCATCGGGGTCGCCGCCAAGCTCGGTCTGCGGGTAGACGGCGCCGATTTTCATGGATAGCACACCCTGCGCGATTGCATGACATCGAAGATAGCGCGATTTGCGATCGGCCGGTGATGCGCTAAGCGCCTCAAGGGGCCGGCAGCCAGATCGTCGCCGCCGCGCCGCCACCCTGCCGGTTCGCGAGGCTCAGGCGTCCGCCATGGGCCTCGACGATCTCTCGGCACAACGTGAGCCCGAGCCCGGTGCCGCTGGGCTTCGTCGAAAAGAACGGCAGCAGCGCATCGCGCAGCACGTCCTCGGCGAATCCGCTGCCCCGGTCGGCGACCTCGACGAAGAAGCCCTCCTGAGCATCGCGGACGGCGAGGCTGATCTCTCCCGGGGGCGACCCGGATTCCGTTGCGTTCTTCAGCAGATTGATGAGCACCTGCTCCATCTGGCTCGCGTCGAGCAGCACGTGCCGAACGGGCAGCGGGCCCTGGATCCGAAACGGCGCCGTCCCCTCGATGCGCACGAGAAACGGCGCCCAGCCGGTCGAGGCGAGCCGCGGCTGCGGCAGCTTCGCGAAGCGCGCGTAGCCGTCGATGAAGGAGCAGAGATGTGCGGCCCGCTCGCCGATCGTCATGAACACGCGCCGCAACTGCGCGGCGTCGGGACAATCCGCGAGCATTTGTCCTGAATGCACGAGCGAGGAGATGGGCGCCAGGGAGTTGTTGAGCTCGTGCGCGATCACGCGCGTCACTCGCTTCCAGACGGCGACTTCCTGGGCAGCGAGCTCGCGGGTGAGCTGCTTGAGGAGCAGCAGCCGGTGCGGCTGTGTATTGAGCTGGAACTCGCGCACCGACAGATGGTAGACCTGCGGCTCCGCGCCGACCTGCATCGTGAACAGCGTGTCGCCGCCGCTCACGATCGCTTCGCGAAACGCGGTCGGGGATTTCGCGAGAAGCACATCGAGCTCGAATCCCTCGAGCTTGCGGCCGGCGCGCAGCAGCTGCCGCGCGGCGATGTTGCTGTAGACGATGCGTCCGGCGGCATTGGTGAGCACGAGGACGAGCGGGGTCGTCTGGATCACGGTGTCGAGCAGCAGCTCGCGCTGATAGAGATCGAGCCGCTCGCGCCGCAGCAGTCCGCCGAGCGAGTTGTAGGCCGAGACCAGCTCTCCGAGCTCGTCATCGGAGGTGCGGCCGATGCTGACGCTCAAATCGCGATCGCGAAGGCTCACGATGCCGTCCCGCACGGCGGCGAGGGTGCGCGACCAGGGTCGCGTGACCCGGCGAGCGAGCCACAGAGCGAGCGGCGCCGCGACTGCGACCCCTGCGAGCGCGCCCAGAATGGGACGCCGAAACCACAGTGCCGCGGCGGTTGCGCCGGAGGAGGCGAGCACCGCGACAAGCGCGTGTGCGCCTGCGGCGCGCCCCGAGAGCGACCAGCGCGCCATCAGGACTCGGAGGGCGAGCGTCCGCAGCCGCGACCGCGCGGCGGCCCCGTATCGGTCTTGAGACCCAGTTTCTCCATGCGGCGATACAGTGCCTGACGAGTCAGCCCGAGGTCACGCGCGGCCTGCGCGACGACGCCGTGCGCCCGCTCGAGCGCCTGCTCGACGGTCGCGCGATCGACGGACTGCTCCTCGCGGCTGGGAGCTGCGGAAGGCGGAAGGCTCATCGCTCCCGCGGCAATCAACGGCTCGGGCGAGAGCAGGCAGGCGCGGCGGATCGCATTCTGCAGCTCCCGGACGTTGCCCGGCCAGGGGTGCCGGGTGAGTGCCCGCTCGGCGTCCACCGACAGCTCGAATCCCGGCTGCAGAAAATGCCGCGCGAGCGGCAGGATGTCCTCGCGCCGCGCAGCAAGAGGGGGCACCTCGAGCTCGATGACGTTCAAGCGATAGAAGAGGTCTTCGCGGAAGCGCCCCTCGCGGATCGCCTGCGGCAAGCTCGCGTTGGTGGCGGCGACGATGCGCACCCGGGTCCGGCGTGTCGTGCTCGATCCCAGGCGCTCGAACTCGCCGGTTTGCAGGATCCGCAAAAGCTTCCCCTGGCCGCCGCCCGAGAGATTCGCGAGCTCGTCGAGGAAGATCGTGCCACCGTCCGCCGCCTCGAACCGCCCGAGGCGCGGCCGCGCGCCCGTGAAGGCTCCGGACTCCGTGCCGAACAGCTCCGCCTCGATCAGCTCATCGGGTAGAGCGCCCAGGTTGACCTTAAGATAGAGCTTGTCGCGAACGGCTGAGTTCGACTGGACGATGTCCGCGAGCACTTCCTTGCCGGCGCCGTTCGGACCGGTGATCAGCACCGGCACGTCTGCATGCGCCACCTGGGTCGCCATCGAGACCAGGGTGTGCATCGCCTCGCTCTCATAGATGACGCCGCGCAGATCGAAGCGCTCTGCCAGCGCCTCGCGCGCTTCGCGCCGCTCCGAGCGGATGGCGGCCGCCTCTGCGCGAGCAGCGCTCAATTCGAGCAGGTTGCGGATCGTCGTGAGCAGGCGCGCATCGTCCCAGGGCTTTGCGACGTAGTCCGCGGCACCGGCCTTGACGAGCTCGACGGCCGTCTCCAGATGCGTCCAGGCGGTGAGCAGGATGATCGGCACGTCCGGGAACTCGCGCCGGATTGCATGAAAGAGGGCCACACCCTCCTCGCCGCTCATCGCCTCGCGGCGGAAATTCATGTCCTGGATGACGAGATCGATCGGCTCCCGTGCGAGCGCCTCGAGTCCCTCGGCGGGCGATTGCGCACCGAGGACCCGTGCGCCGTTGAGCGACAGCAGCACATCGAACGCCGTCCGCACCGCCTCGCTGTCGTCGATGACGAGAACCACGCGGTTCGCGAGGCTCGGGCGCATCAGACCGTCCGCGTCGCGACGGAGGGCGGGACCGCGGCGGCACGGCGTGCCGGGTGCAACGCCGCGAGTTGGCTGATGGTCCAGAGCGCCACGACCCCTCCGACGAGGTAGTAGAGATCCAGTCGAGCAAGGCCATACTCCATGGAAAGCCAGAATCCCGCCGCGAGCGCGAGGATGCACCCGGCCAGAGCGCCTGCCGCCGTAATGGCGCCGTTCTCCACCATGAAGTGCTCGATGATATCCGTCCGACGCGCGCCTATCGCGCGCCGGGTGCCGATCTGCTTGGTCCGCACATTCACATTGAACGTCGCGAGCGCGAATATTCCGAAGCAGGCGATCGCGATCAGGAGCACGGTGACGATCGCAAGGAAGATCGTCATGTTCAGGTCGCGGCGATAGAGCGCCTGCTTGAAGTCCGTGAGAGAGCGGACGTAGTCGACGACGCGGTTCGGATTCGAGGCTGCCAGATGCTGCTCGACCGCACGCATCAGACGATCGCGCTGTCCGGGAGCCGCGCGCACGAGATATCCGCCGGTCATCGGACGCGGAATCAGCATGTCGTCGTACGCGCCGAAGAGTGTGCTTCCCCAGTACGTCGCGATCACATCGTTCATGACCCCGATGATGGTGGTCGGTTTGCCCGGTGCGGCGTAGAAGACGCGGCCGACGGCGCTCTCGTGGGGAAAGAGCGACCTCGCCACGGATTGCGTCACGATCGCTTCGGAAACGACATCGTGCCCGTGGCCGTTCTCGGGGGGCAGGATCTCATCCGGCCGGAAGTTTCGCCCGGCAATGAGATGCGCGCCGAGTGTGTTGAGCCCGTGCTCGTCGACAGCGAAAACGCTCGCGACGGTGGGCGAGCCCGTCGCGTTGGGTGAAGTGTACAGGGGCCACGACTGATTGCTCGGGCCCATGGGAACGGTGGCCGCCGGAGTCGCGTCGATCACGCCCGGCACACTGCGCAGATAAGCAATGTCCTCGCGGAGCGCGGCGGCGGCATCGTACCTCGGCGTGAATCCCCGCGTGTAGACCTGAAACAGGTCGGCATCGTCGATACCGGTCGGCCGGCTCATTTTCGCCATGCGCTGCTGGACGATGTACACGGCGTTCACGATCACCGCAAGCGCAACGGCGATCTGCAGCGCGACCAGCAGCGGTCCTGTCGCGTTGCGCAGGACGGCCATCAGGGTCGGACGGATGTTCCAGTTCATGGGCGAATTCCTCAGGGCGCGGCCGGTCGTCTCGATAGGGCTACTGCGTCTTCAGATGCCATGCCGGCGCGAGGCGCCCAATGCGCCAGGCGGGGTAGACGCCGGCGAGTATGGCCGAAGCGACTGTGAGCGCCAGCGCCCAGAGCACGCTCGCGTGGTCGAAATGCGTCAGTGCGCGATTCGGATCCGCATACAGCACATGAACGCCGAGCAGCCCCAGGAAGGCGATACCGAGTCCCAGGAGAGCCCCGAACGCCGTGAGCACCCCGACCTCCACCAAATGCTGCATGAAGATCTCCCCGCGGCTTGCGCCGAGCGCCCGGCGGATTCCCGTGATCCCGCCCCTTCCCAGGAATTTCGCGAGCAGAATTCCCACCGTGTTGATGAGGCATACCGCCAGGAAGGACAGGGACACGACGACGAGCATGCGATTGTCGTCGGGCACGACGTTGTGGTCTGCGAGCCAGTCGTCCACGTCGGTGAGCCGGTCGTTGCGCGGCCGCGCGAAGCGGCCGCCGGCATGCTGCTCGGCCCAGTACGCATCGATGAAGGATTGCATCCGCATCCGGCTCGACCTCGTCGGCAGCTCGACCCACATCTGCTGCCAGAGGCAATCGGAATTGAGAAACTCGCGGAACGTGCTGAGGCTGAAATCGAACAAGTGGTTCCAGCACTCGATATCGCCGCTCGGAAGCTCCGGCAGTGCCGTGAGCCAGCCGAAGGGCAGGTACACGTCCTCCGGCGGGTCGAACGCTCCGGTGTTGAGGTCGTAGAACTTCGGGACGGGACCCCATCGATCCAGCACGCCGATGACGCGCAGAGGAACGTCGTTCCACCGGAGGGTGCGCCCCACGCTGTTCTGCCCGCCGAAGAGCTCATCGTTCATCTCGCGGCTGAGGACCACCACCGGTTCCGCTTTGCGGTCCGCCGCCGCGCTCCAGCCGCTTCCATACAGAAACGGCACGTCGAACAGTGAGAAGAAGTCGGAGGTCGTTACGCGCGCATTCACCGGCCGCGGCGTGCTCCGGGCGCCCGGTCCACTCGAGCCGCTCAGCACGCCGCCCTCGGTGAACATGATGGCCTTGCGCTCCGGGATGTTGGACCGGAAGAGCGCCACGGCGTCTCGGTAACTGAGCTCTGGCGGCGGCAGCTCGGGATGCTTCGGATCGAAGGGTTTGTTCGGATCCCACGAGTCCATCGTGACTGCATAGAGTCGGCTGCTCTTCCACCAGAGCGGATCGCCAGACATCGCGTGGTACACGGTGATCGTAACGACCGACACGGCGATGCCGAGCGCGATGGCGCAGGCCATGAGCGCGGTGAGACCTGGATTGCGGCCGAAGCTCTTCAGCGCGAGGCGAATGTAGTAGCCGATCATGAGGCCTCCAGTGCTGATCGCTCCAGTTCGAGCCGCAACGGGCTCCGTTCCCTGCGAGCCGTCATGAGACCGACATCAAACGGTCCGCGTCGCAACGGACGGCGAGACCGCGGCGGCGCGGCTGGCCGGTCGCCACGTCGCGAGCTGCCCGATGACCCATAGGGTCATCATGGCGCCCACGAGATAGAGGAGGTTGAGCCGCGGGAACTGATTCTGCAGGGTGAGCCAGTAGCCGACCGCGAGCGCGAGGCAAGTACCCACGAGATTGCCGGCGGTCGTGACGAGCGCGCTCTCGAGCAGGAAGTACTGGAGAATGTCGGCCCGGCGGGCGCCGAGCGCGCGGCGGGTACCGATCTCCTTCGTCCGCGTGCCGACCTGGTAGCTGATCAGCCCGAAGGCGCCGAGCGCGGCCACCGCGAGGAGCAGCACGCACACGACGCTGAGCACAGTGGTCAGCACGATGTCTGCGGCAAAGGCGCGCTCCTGGAAGTAATCGAGCGGGCGTACCCAGTCGATCACGCGGTCTGGATTGGACGCGGCGAGGTGCTGCGCGACGGTCCGCATGAGCAGGTCGCGCTCGCCGGGTCTCGCGCGAACGATGTAGTAGTAGGAACCGGTTCCGAAATAAAACGGCCGCCGCGCGCCGAGGGCGACCAGCTCGGTCTCGCTCGTCCCGCGTTCGGAGTCGAGGAGGTGATCGACGATGCCGACGATTCGCGCCGGCTCACTCGATGCGTCGTCGTACACCACTCGGCCGAGGGCCTCTCCGCTGGGGAACATGGCGTGCGCCCACGCGCGTGTGACGATGAGCATCGGGACGAAGTGCGACCATTCGATCTTCTTGGGAATGACCACATCGGCGTGGCTGAACGGGCGCCCCGCGATGAGGCGCAAACCGAGCGCATCGACTGCACCCTCATCCACGTCCAGATAGCGAGTCTCGAATCCCTTGTGCCCATGGGGGGCGGTCGTGAGGAAGTCATCCGCTCCCGAACCGCTCATCGGTACGGCATCGGTGATCGTCGCGCCGCGGACCCCGTCGAGCGAGCGCAGGTATCGCAGGTCCGTCTCGACGGTCGGGTTGTAATCGAAGCGGCTCGTGAAGCCGCCGGTCGAGACGACGAAGACATTCTTCACGTCCATGCCGGTCGGCTGTCGCATCCGTTCGATGGCTTGCGCTGCGATGTACGCGGCGTTCGCTGCGACCGCGAGCGTGATGGCGATCTGCAGCGCAACGAGCGTCGCCCCCGTGCGGCGATGTCGCAGCGCGGAGAGGATCGGACGAACATCGAGCCTCATGGTCTGACCTCGCTGTTACTGAGACTTCAAGTACACTGCGGGAGGCAATCGCCCGGCGCGCCAGGCCGGGTAGAGGCCTGCCCCGAGCGCGGCGAGCGCGGCGAGCGCGAGCGACCACGCGAGGTTCGCCCAGTCGAACTGCACATGTGCCGCCGAGGGACTGGCCGACCTCAAATTCTCGATCCAGGCATAGGAGCCCTCGAGGCAGTACTCGGCGACGATGACTCCGACCAGCGCGCCGGCCACGGCGAGGACGACCGCCTCGATGAGGTGCTGGAGGAAGATCTCCCGTCGGCTCGCGCCGAGTGCGCGGCGGATGCCCGCGACCGTCGCGCGATTCAGGAATTTTGAGAGCAGCAGCCCGGCGACGTTGAGCAGGCAGACGGCGAAGAAGGCGAGCCCGACGCTCACCAGCAGGTTGCTCTCACTCGAAAGAATTCCGTTTTCATCGAGCCATCGGTCGACATTCGTCAACCGGTTGTTCATCCGGCGCGGGAAGCGGCCGGCGGCGCGCTGTCCTGCCCAGTAATTGTCGATGAATGCTTGCATGCGGGCGCGCGATGCGGCATCGGGCAGCTCGACCCACATCGGCACCCAGACGCACTCCGAGGTGCGGATGTCGAAGTGCGCCTCCGGACCCATGCACTGCATGCTGGCGCTGATCGAGGCCGGCAGGGCGAAGCCCGCACCCCAGGGCACATAGGTGTCCTCGGGCGGCGTGATGGCGCCGTTCGCCATGTCATAGAACTTGGGCAGCGGTGCCCAGGGCCCGAGCACCCCGACGATGGTGCGCGGGCGGTCGTTCCACCGAATGACGCGCCCGACGCTGTTCTCGCCCCCGAACAGGCGCTCGTTCTGTTCGTCGCTCAGAATGATGACGGATTCGCCGTCGCGGTCGGCATCGGCGGTCCAGGGTCCGCCGTAACGGAACGGCACATCGAACATGGAGAAGAAGTCGGCCGTCGTGACACGCGTCGTCACGCGTTCCGGCAAGCGGTCGGCCGTTCCTCCGCTCACCGCGCCCTCGGCGCGGTACATGATGACCTTCCGCGCCGGAATGTTCGAGGCGTAGAGGTGGGTCGCATCCAGGTAGGTGAGCTGATTGGGCCCGAGCGCGACGTTCGGCACATGCATGTCCGGCGGGAGATTGATGGGATAGCTGTCCATCGTGACCGCGTACAGGCGACCGGACTTCCACCAGATCGGATCGCCGGAGAGCAGGTGGTGAATGCTGAAGGTGACCACGGAGACCGCGACTCCAACGGCGATTGCGCCGATCGTCAGGGCAGTGAGCCCCGGGGTGCGCGCAAAGCTCCGCAGCGCGAGCCGCAAGTAGTAACGCAACATGACCGATGACTCCTAAGGATTCGTGCGTGCCGCGAGCTCAGGCCGGCTGCGCCTCGAAGGTCCCCTCTGTCCCCGGATCGCCGGCGCCGGCGCGGGACCCATAGACCTTCAGATCCGACACCTGCCCGTCGACGATGTGCACCTTGCGGTGCGCGCGTCGCGCGAGCTCCGCATCGTGCGTGACGAGCACGATCGTCGTGCCAATCTCATTGATCTGCTCGAGCAGGTCCATCACCTGGCGCGCCATGAGGGAGTCGAGATTTCCCGTCGGCTCATCGGCGAGCAGGAAGGCCGGATCGCCGGCAATGGCGCGGGCGATGGCGACGCGCTGCTGCTGGCCGCCGGACAGCTGCGAAGGCATGTGCTTCATGCGGGAGGCCAGCCCGACCAGGTCCAGGGCGCTCGTGATGCGCTCGCGCCGATCCGCGGACTTCAGGCGCCGGTACCGCAGGGGCACATCGACGTTGTCGAACACGTCGAGATCCGGAATGAGGT
>JBOHZR010000012.1:0-6620 GCA_050738595.1 Steroidobacteraceae bacterium
AGCTGGATGTGCGTCACGTCGCGCGGGAAGATGATCGGCGGCTTCCCCGTCTTCGTCGTGATATATGAGGCCAGCAGCGCCACGGTGGTCTTGCGAACCTCCGGCTGAGGCTCGAGAAACGCGCGATAGTAGTTACCGCGGGCGTAATCGATCGGGCGCAAGCCGAACCGATCGGCAGGCTGCAGCTGCGCACCGGCTGCGACGAGCTCCTTGACCGCTTCATCCCACCCCTGCTTGGCTGCCCCAAAGAGCGCCGTCTCCTTCTGGCCATCCTCGGCCGTGACGTTACCGCCCGCCTCGTCGAGCGCCTTCACGCATGCCGCAGCCTGCGCGTCCGTCTTGTAGCGTCCGCGCGTGGGATTGAAGCTCTGCCCGACGCCTGCGGCTGCCATGAGCGGGGTCACGCCCTCCTCATTGGGCAGGTTCACGAGCGCGTGATACTGAAGCAGCAGCTTCACGGATCGCACATCCCCGTCCTTGGCGGCGAGCAGCAGCGGCGTCGCGCCCGTCGCAAGCACCTGGTCACCGCCTCGGTCGAAGACGCCGTTGCGGTACGGAGGCCGCAGCTTCAACTGCGCGTTCGGGTTCGCGCCCTTCGCGAGGAGAAGCTTCGCGACGTCGTATCCGGTCAGGACATCGGTCGAGGGCAGATCGGCACGCCCGCCCGTCGGCAGCGTGTTCATGTCGATCGCGACGTAGAGCGGCGTGTCGCCGAAGAAATCCCACTTGTTGACGTCCGCGCCCTCATCGATGAGGACCTTGGCGAGGTCGAAGTGGAAGTTCATCAGCGCGATGACGAGCGGCGTCGTGTCGTCGGGGTCGCCCTCGTTGATGTCGGCGCCGCCCTTCACGAGCTCCTTCACGCACTCGATGCAGTCCTGGCGCGCGGCAAAGGCGAGCGCGGTGAGCCCGCCCATATCCATGATCAGCGGGCGGCCTTCGGCCGTGACGCGCCGCGGCCAGTTGCGCACTGCCGAGCGCAGGTCGAGCTTCGCATGATGCTGGATGAGCAGTTTCACCATCCGCGGCTGCGATTGCGCGGCCGCCCACATGAGCGCCGTCTGGCCGCCCCAGTTCTCGATCGCATTGATCGCGGCACCGTGGCTCAACAGCAGCTTCGCCGCCTCGACATTTCCCGTCCGCGCAACGGCCATGAGGGCGGTCTGTCCTTCCGGACTCGGCGATTCGACATCCCCGCCCGCCTCGAGCAGCAGCTTCAGGATCGGCGTATAGGCGGCGGTCGCCGCCTCCTGCATCGCCGAGGCACCGTAGAGATTGACAGCGCGCACGTCGGCGCGCTTCTTGAGCAGCGCCCGCGTCAGACCGACCTCGTCGTTGTGCGCGGCCCACATCAGGGCCGTGGTTCCGTCCGGCGAGCGCGCGTTGACGTTCGCGCCGTGGGAGATGAGGGCGAGCGCGGCGCTCTCGTGACCCGCTTTCGCTGCGTCGATGAGCTGCGAAGGAGCATCGTCCGCGAAGACGACCCCCACGCCGGCTACGACCAGCAGGGCTCCGAGAATCGCGCTCCCAGTGCGGCGCATGGCAGGTCGAGACATGTCTAGCTTTACTCCGCGAGTCCTCAAATCTCCTTGATCTCGCCCGTGCTGTCGCCGTGCTTCTGCGCGGGAACACCCGCACGATGCAGCATGGTGAGCAGCAGGTTCGCATGCACCGAGTCCTCCGGGCAGACGATGTGCTGGCCGCCCTTGATCGTGCCGCACCCATGGCCCAGCAGCACCTGCGGGAGCGGGGTGTGGTTGTGCATGTCGCTGTTGGCCATGTTGCTGCCGTAGAGCACGATGGCGTGATCGAGCAGCGTCCCGTCACCATCCGGGGTCTCGGAGAGCTTCTTGACGAAGCCCGCGAACGACTGCGTCATGTAGTTCTGGATCCGTGTCAGCTTCGCGAGGTTGGCCGGGTCGTTGTGGTGATGCGAGAGCGGATGCCACGCGTCGGAGATGTTGAGGTTCGGGAACGTGCGCATGGTGACCTCGCGCGCCATCATGAACGTCGCGGCGCGGGTCATGTTCGCCTGCCAGGCGAGCTGCATCAGCTCGAACATCGTCTCGAGCATCTTGCCGTAATCGTCCGGAATGCCCTGCGGCGCGTCCGGCAGCTTCATGCCCTTGCCGGAAGCAAACTTCGCTTCCATTCCCTGGACCCGCCGCTCGACATCGCGGATGGAATCGAGATAGTCGCTCACCCGGCGCTGGTCGGCGGCGCCGAGCCCCGCCCGCAGCTGCTGCGTGCTCTGGCGGACGAAATCGAGGATGCTGCCGGTCTCCCGGAGAATCGCCGCGCGCTGTTGCGGCGTGTTGCCGTCACCGAACAAGGTCGTGAATACCGTCCGCGGATCCTGAATCATCGGCAGGGGCTGCGTACCCGTGCGGAAGGCGATCGTGTCGGAATACGAGGCTCCAAAGTCCGGATCACTCGCGCCGCCGCCGCCTTCGCCCGCGAGCTCGATCGACGTGAGCGGCAAGCCTTTCGACAGGACCCTCGCCGCGACCTGCTCGACGGAGGGGCCCACATCCGGCTGCTGGCTGTGCGGCGGATGAACCGCGGTGAGCCAGGTACCCGGAGTGATCGCGTGGGGCGCGGGGCTCTCGGCTGCCCGGTTTCTGAGCCCGCTCACGATCGTCATGTGCTTCCGGAACGGCTCGAGGGGCTTCAAGATCGGCGACATCGTGTAGTTGGTGCCCGACTCCTTCGGGCTCCAGTTCTGCGCCACGGCGCCGTGAGGGATGTAGATGCATGCCATGTAGGGAACCGGCT
The DNA here is from genome assembly GCA_050738595.1 of Steroidobacteraceae bacterium. GTDB lineage: Bacteria > Pseudomonadota > Gammaproteobacteria > Steroidobacterales > Steroidobacteraceae > JASHUC01. The sequence goes on from JBOHZR010000012.1 coordinate 2,776, forward strand.
TGGCAGCCGTCTTCGCGAGCGCAGTGCCCGCGGGGAGCATCGCATCGAGCAGCGGCAGGCCGATGCTCGCGCCCACGCCTCGAATGACGGTGCGACGGGAGAGATGCTTCTTCGTGATAAACATGGTGCCCTTCTCCTCTACGGCATGCCGTGCGGCATGACCTGCGCCGTCTTCACCTGAGCGTCGGGCGCTGCGGCGGGTGGCGCGGTCCTCATCAGGAACTCCGGACTCGATACGATCCCCAGAACGATCGACGCGAAGCGGTAGTCGTCCTTCGCACTGGATTCCACGACGTGGCGAACCTCGGGCATGTCTCGATAGTCGAGCGTGCGGCCGAGCGCATACGTCATGAGCTTGTCGGTGAGCGAGGTGACGAACCGCGACGGATCCCGCAGGATGAACTTGCGAACGCCGAGCGGTCCGTCGACCTTGAAGCCGCCCGGGAGCGTCGACGTCGCGTCGATCGGCGTGTGGTTATAGCGGTCCATGGTCTGCCAGCGGCCCACGGCGTCGAAGTTCTGGAACGCCAACCCAAGCGGATCGAGCACCCCGTGGCAGGCGAAGCAGCTCGGGCTGCGGCGATGGACGGCCATCTCCTCGCGCACCGTGAGCGCTTTGGCGCCCACCTCCTCCGATTGCAGATTCATCTTCACGCCCGGGGGGGGCGGCGCAGGCGGCGCATCCAGAATGTCATCGAGGATCCATTTCCCGCGCAGGACCGGCGCCGTGCGGGTCGGATACGACTGTCCCATGAGGAATGCGCCCTTGCCGAGCAGGCCGAAGCGAACGGGATTGGTGAGCTCGACGCGCCGGAAACGCGCGCCTCGCACGCCATTGACGCCGTAGAGCAGGGCCAAGTCCTGATTGAGATACGTCCAGTTCGCCGTCAGCAGGTCGACCACGTCGAGGTTGTTGCTGAACACGCTGTTCACGAAAAGCTTGAGCTCCTCGCGGAACAGCGACCGCGGATCGCCGACACCCGGGAAGTCCTTGCCGTCCGGCTTGACCTCGGCGAGCCGATCCACCTCGAGCCACTGGAACGCAAAGTTCGACGCGAGCGTGATCGCGCGCGGGTCCTTCAGCATCCGCAGCACCTCGCTCTTCAGGACCGCCGGATCGTGCAGCCGGTTCTGGGTCGCGAGAGAGAGCAGCTCGTTGTCGGGATCGCTGCTCCAGAGGAAGAACGCGAGCCGCGAGGCGAGCTCGAGGTCGGTAATGGGATACGTCTGCCCCGGTTTCACGCCAGCCGGTGTCGGCTCGGCGCGGTACAGGAAGAACGGGCTCGCGAGGATGGCAGTGATCGCGTTGCGCACTCCGCCCTCGAAGCCGCCGTCCTTGGCGCCCGCGTCATAGATCGCCATGAGCGGATCCACGTCGGCAGCCGTCACGGGCCGCCGATAAGCTTCCCGCGTGAGCGTCGTGATGATCTGCTTCGCGCACGGCCGATCCGCCTGCGGAGTCTTCGGCACGCAGGTGAAGATCTTGCGCCGGCTCGGTGTCCAGCTCATGCCGCTCACCTCGAGCGGTCCCTTGACGGAGAAGGAGCGCACTCTCAGCACCTCGCCCTGTGCATCGCCTGCGCTCAACGGCTGCAGCCGGCCTTCCGACTCGGCAAAGTCGCGGTTGACGAAGGTGACGGCGATGACGTGCGGCCCCGCCGTCGCGCGGAATTTGATGTGCTTCAGCGTCGCGTTGATCGCGTCGACCGCCCGATCCTGCTTCTCGGCGATCGCCTGGTGCTGCTCGGTGCCGCCGTAAACGCCCTGCCAGAAGGGCTTGCCGTCGAGCGAGGCGACGAGGCGATTCTGGAACTCGAGGTTGAACTCCCACAGTGCGACCGCGAGGTTGCCGATATCGAGCTCGTATGCCCCGTCGGCGGGGAAGTCATACGTGACCTGAAACCCGCCTCGCGACCCGAGCGGCATCCCCGACCCGTGATAGAGCTGATCGCCGGAACCCGGTCCCGCGATGAACTGGGTGGCGACGGGAGTCGCGCTGTGATCGCCGACGGCCAGGAGCGCGGCTTGCCGCGCCGCCTCGAGATACTGATTGAGGAACGTGGAGGAGACCTGGAGCACGTCGGCGATGTTGTCGAAGCCTCCGGCCTGGTCATCCTTCGGCAGAAGCCTATCGGCGTCGACCTTCACCCGCAGCAGGTCCCACACCGCGTTCTGATACTCCGTGCGGTTGAGGCGATGCAGGGCGACCCATCCGGTGTAGGCGGGGTGCGCGGCCGCAGCGTGGTCGATGCTGTGCTGCATCCAGCCGATGAACCCATTGATGGAGGCCTGAGGCGGCTGCTTATTGCCCGGGGGCGGCATGAGCCGGCCGCTGAGCTTGTCGATGGCGGTCTCCCAGACCTTGGCGTCCTGCGGGATGTCCTGCGGGTCCATGACGCCGAAGGCGACGCCACCGGCCCAGTCTTGCGTGTTGTGGCACTTGCTGCAGTAGTGGTCGAGCATGCCCCAGTACTGCTTGGCCTGAGCCGGCTCGATGCCGCTCGCCCCATGGGCGACCGCGCTATGCGCCGCCGCGCCCGCAGAGGAAGCCGCACTGCCCGGCGCAACCGCACTGGCCGAACCGGCCGGGGCGGATGCCCCGGGCGAGGGCGTCGCCCCCTCCGCGGCCAGGGCAAGAAGGGTGAACCCGCATGCGGATGCGGCAAGCAGGAGCCAGCTCGTATACCGATTGCGCATCAGTCTCGTCCTGCGAATGACTTTAGGGCATCGAACGGTACGAATTCTAACCCTGACCGCCCCGTCCGTGTTCCCCGAAAGGTCATGGACTGCCAGGGGCATGTCACAAACTGCCCGGATGCCGATACCAGCCGTTGCCCGTACGCCACGTCACGGTGCCGGCGACGTTGCCAAGCACCCGGGGATCGGTCAACGTTCGCACTCTTAAGGAGGACGATGATGACCTACCGGGTAGATCGCAGGGGCTTCCTCACATCCATCGTAGGCGGTGCAACGGCCGCCTCACTCGGCACATTTCGGCTCGCCCGCGCAGGGGCGCCGGCCCCCACCGTCGAGGCCGTGAAGCTCACAGATGCCCTCACGCTCTTCACGGGTGCCGGCGCGAACGTCGTCGCGGCCCGCGACGCAGAGGGCTTGGCGCTCGTCGATGGCGGTCTCGCCGCTCGCTCGCCCGCGCTCTTGAAGAGCATCCAGGGCGCGACCGGCCTTTCCCGCGTGCACACGCTGTTCAATACGCACTGGCATCCCTGCCAGACCGGATCGAACGAGAGCATCGGCAAGGAGCACGCGACCATCATCGCGCACGAGAACACCCGCCTGTGGCTCGGCTACGCAAACCCGGTTCCCGAGCACAATCGCACTTACGGACCGCTGCCGCCCTACGCGCGTCCCAACAAGACGTTCTACAACGGCACTCAGGAGATCAGGGTCGGCGGCGAGCCCGTCGAGTACGGCTATCTCCTGCAGGCGCACACCGACGGGGACATTTACGTCCACTTCAAGAAGTCGAACGTTCTCGCTGCGGGCGGCGTGGTGTCGGGCAGGGGCTGGCCGATCATCGACGTGAAGACGGGAGGCTGGATCGTCGGCATGGTGACGGGTCTGCAGAGGCTTCTGCAGGTGGCCGACGATCAAACGAAGATCATCCCCGCCAATGGCCCGGTACTCACCCGCGCGCAGCTCGCGGAGCATCACCAGATGTTCGCGACCATCGCGCAGCGCCTGCAGCGCGCGATCCGCAAGGGCCTCGGGCCGGAGGAAGTTCTCGCCCTTGATCCGACGAAGGAATTCAACGCCGAATGGGGCGACCCCACGCAGTTCACCACCATGGCCTTCCAGAGTCTGTGGGGTCACTTCGCGCCCGATGC
>JBOHZR010000013.1:0-40125 GCA_050738595.1 Steroidobacteraceae bacterium
AACCCGGATCGACCCTCCCACGGGATAAAAAACGCGACCTGTAAAGCCATTTCGGGGACACTACACTAGCAGGGTTCTTCCGCGTACGACGAGTGGCGCGGACTCCGTCCATCCGCTCGCAATGTCGGTGAGGACCAGGCTGTGGATGTAGCTGCCGCGGGTCGATTCGCCACAATGGGCGACCAAATCCATTTCCATGCTGCCCGGCGGGGGCTCGTGCCAGTCGGCAAAGGTGCGCACGGGCACACGACGCCGGATCTCGGGGACCACGCGACGCCTTTTCTTGCGCCCCGTCTGACGCGGTGCTCGCAGCAACCGGTCGATCGTCGCGGCGCTCATGGCCAGCAGCTTGGCTCGGAGCTGCTTCCTCGAGCTTCAAGTGGCCGTGTCGCTCCAGTGCCGGCAGCAGGATTTTCAGCAGCGGTTTCAGCCGCTTCCCGCAGACACGATCAGAGGCCTCCCACAGAACGATCAGCGCCTGCTTCGCCGCCTCATCGTACAGTGTTGGCCGGACGCGTCCTTGAGGTCCTGAGGTGGCATGTTCAGATGCATTAAGCACGTGAATCGCGTACTTCGGGTGATAGCCCGTGACGGCGATGAATTCCGCCAAGATCTGTTTTTTTGCTCGGCTCGTAGCCGCCTGATATCGCCGGCGCAACGAATGCGTCAGTTCGGCTCGTGCGGGACGGGTAAGTCGGGTATCCATCGTCGGCTCCTGAAAGAGAGCCGCGATAGTGACATTTCAGATGAGGCAATGGCGCGTAAAGGTAAGAATTCGGCTGAGGCAATGCGGGCACCCAGACCCACCGATCTCTCCAGAGCCTATCTCAAAGCCGTGTAAAGGTGCTGCTTCATAGGTAGAATTTGTGTGTGTGCTACGCATAACGCACGCGCAGTGGGAGCTGATCCGTCAGCTTGTTCACCATCATCCTGAACCTCCCGGTCAACTGACCAGAAGACTTCCAGACCGACGTTCAGCACCGAACAGCGCGGACCCCTAAGCGCGTAGTGTGGAAATCGACAGCTGATCAAGTTGTCGACCCCAAACACAGACCGGAGTAATGCTTCGCCATGCCGCCTCCGTGAGTCTTGATAACATGTCTTTGAGCGATCAGATCAGAATCCTTTCCACCTCGTCCAAGCTGATCTCATCATCCCGCCGATCGTACAGGCCCGTCGTGCGCGCCGACTCGTGCGCTGCCATCTGCTGCGCGATCTCGAGCTTGCCGCCGTTGCGCAGGTATTCGGTGATGCCGGTCGCCCGGAAGGAGTGATTTCCAATCCGGGTCTTGAGCCCGCAGGCCAGCGCCCGTCGCCGGATCATTCGGTAGGCATCCGCCTGCGCGAGAGGATCGCCCGTCAGGACGCCCGATCGCCCGCGGACGGTGCGGAACAGGTAGCCCTTGGGGTCTGAATCGAGCCCCGCCGCCTTGCGGTACTCATCGAGGTACTGATCGAGCACGTGATGCGCCGGCATCTCGTGCCGCTTGCCGCCTTTCTCATGCAGCCGAAGCCAGGTCCGCCGGCCCTGCACGTACACGTCCTCGACCCGCATCTTAAGGACTGCGCCGACGCGCGCGAACGTGTAGACCATGGTTGCAATCAGCGCCCGATCCCGAAGACCCATGGCTGTGTCCGTCGGAATGGAATCGAGGAGTTCCCGGGCTTCCTCGGCCGTGAGGACCGCTGTCTTACCCTTGCGGACCGTGTACTTTGGGCCTCGGACCGGCGCGGCCGGATTGGCGGTGATGACCTGCCGGACCACCAGCCAATCGAAGAGCATCCGCATGGCCGCCAGGTGCTGCTTGACGGAAGGTTTGGCGAGCCGCGTTCCGAGCTGCTCGATATACGCCGCCACGTGTACAGGCTCGATGTCGAGGAGCTCGTCGAACCCCTGGGCGTTACACCAGGCGGCGAATTGCCGGACGTTGCGAAAGTACGCCCGCCGAGTATTGGGGTTGCGGATATTGGCCGCAAAGAACTCGAGGAAATGCTTCGCGGCTTTCTCATTGGGCGCGAAGAGCGCCGGAATGCCTGCGCGCGCAACTCCAGTTTTGGGCAGGGAAGGGGTGATCAGCGCGGTACTCATTCCAGGGTTCACCGAAGAGGAGCGCGTTTGCAGAAGAGTCGCGAATAGACTAGACTGGGTCTAGTCTGGAGTCAATAGCATGAGCGATCGTACGATCAACATCTACGAAGCCAAGACGCAACTCTCGAAGCTGGTCGATCAAGCCGCTGCAGGGGAGGACGTCATCATTGCCCGCGCCGGCAAGCCGGTCGCGCGCCTGACGTGCCTGCAGAGTGCGAAGCGCACGGTCCGCTTCGGCCTTCTCAAGGGTACAGTGAAGGTTCGCCAGGACTTCGATGCGCCGCTCCCGGATGAGATTCAGGCGCAATTCGAAGGTCGCGGATGAAGCTGCTCCTCGACACGCACGTGTTCTTGTGGACGGTGACCGGCCACGCGGCGCTCAAGGCCGCCGCGCGACGCCTCATTTCCACGGCGGACGCGGTTTACGTCTCGGCGGCATCGATCTGGGAGATTGCCATTAAGGCTCGCCTGGGCAAGATCGAGGGCGACCCGGAGGCACTCGTCGCGTCCATCGAGGACAGCGGACTCATCGAACTTCCGGTCTTCGCGCGACACGCCGCCGCAGTCGGCAAGCTTCCCCTGCACCATAGCGACCCGTTTGATCGGCTCTTGATCGCACAGGCCTTGATCGAGCCCTTGCGATTCGTCACCGCGGATCGCGCCCTTGTGGCCTATGGCCCAAGCATTGAGGTGATCTAGCCGGCCCACCGTCAACGAGGCGCACACCGGCCGCAGCCCCCCACTAGCGCGTATGATAACGTCCTTTATCATACTCTATATCGGGAGCCGGTCGAGCCAGGCGGAAACCCGCGGCATCTCCCCGAAGCTCGGGCAAATCATGACTCCACTCTGTGCTGCGGCAGCCAACCGCGCCAGTCGACTTCAATCGACTCGCGCACCACAAGACTGTCCTGCGCCTGGTGGTGTGCAACGAAAAGGATGACGTTGTCGCAGTTCCACCGCGCCGACGGTGCAATGAGACCGTCGTATTCCAGGTGCGCGACGGCGGCGCCGATCGCTTGAGTACGCTTGGGATTCACATCGGAGAACGAGATCCATGAGACACCCAAGTCGATGAGTTCGGCGCGGCCGAGGCGGAGCGTCTTGCCCAGATGTACGACCAGGGTGTGGATCATCGCGGGCTTGGAAGGAAGCGGATCGAGCTGGCTCCAGTGAAAAGGCGACCTCCGCGAGCGCTCCGTCGCGTTGGCAGCTCGTATAGAGCGTCGGCGTCAGATCCGGAACCATCCAGCGGCCGCCGCTAGTAGAGGGCGCCAGGGGATCAAGGCCACGGCGTGTTGCGCGAAACACGTCTCCATCGAAGCGCACCGGTGAGTAGCCGCCAGACGATCGAGCAGATCTGGATCGTGAAGCATGCGCCGCAGCTTCCTACCCCGTGCTCGCGGCTAGACGTGTACGCCTTCGAGGACTTGTCGGATTACCTTTAGAACCTCATCAGTGCGATGCTGCTGGATGAGCTCCGCGGGCACACGTCCATCGAGCAGTTTCTGTCGGGAGAAGAGCCAGAGCCGCGCCTCATCGGGTTCGTATAAGTCCGCAAGTTGCTCGACCACATATTCCAAATCTAGCAACGTGCGCTCGGCATCCGGCTGTGGGAACGCCTTGCCCTGATTCCATCGTGAGACCGTCTCCGGTCTGATTTGCAATACATTGGCAACGTCCACGGATCGGATGGAACCCTTCTCCTGCAGCGTCTTCAGCTTGCGTGCAATGGCATTACCATTCATAGCCTGTCCTCCAAGTCTTTGTCGGCAATGTCGAACTGGGATCGATCGACATGGGTTACCGTCGAAGAGACCTCACAGGCCCGGCCGTGGTTCGCGTGCGATGCGGGTTCTCGGCAGCGCGTGCCGATGCGACTCGAGGCTTCCGGCGAGCGTCAGCAACGCTACGCGCAGCGCATCGACCCGCCGGCGTTGTTTCTTTAGCATCTCTAACACCTCCTCGTTCTTTAGTTTCCAATTGGTGGCTTGTACGAGGACATCGCTGACAGGCCGGACGACGCTATCGACGAACTTTTTCGCACGCACCGAAAGGGGCACCCGGCCGATGCTCGCGATTTGCTTCATGCGTTGGACGAGGTAGTGACGAGCAGGGGTTTCGATCGTGTCCTTGGCGCCTCTTGGACAACAGCGCGTATCGCGACAACCCAATAGACCTGCAGCCCGGGGCGAGGAGTGAATTAGCTCATCCGCGAGGTCCGGTTCCAGCAGCAAATCCACATCCGGCAGATATACGCGCCGCTCGCGTCCGAACGCGCTGTCGCTGCGTGGTCGCCGCCAGGTTGAATGATCTACTCGTTCCCCGAAGGTGATGCCATGCGCGATGCCGCCGGTCCCACCAAACGCGAGCAGCGACAGTCCTGCAAGCCCACCAATACCATCGGCAATGACCGGCTTCTCCAATGCCTGGAACGCGCGCGCCGCCAGCACGTAGTTCCGTACGCCGTTGGGTGACGCAGTCGCCCCAAGACCCTCGATCCGCAGCCAAATGGCATCCGCTGGCACTTCCGCCAAAGTGGCGACCACGGCTTCGCATTCGTGCTCATCCCGCAGCAATGCATACGGAATCGCCAACGAGTAGAGGATCTGCACGTTACGGCCGCCTGCGCCGTCGAGGTGACCGCGCAGACTTCGCGTTGACTCACAATCTGTTCGTAGCCATGGATCCACGCTGGCGTTCACAAGATGAGTCGGCGCGAGCACTTGAGTGAAGCCGTGTTCGACTGCGAAACCAGCGATGGCTGCGATGCGCCGCTGGCCGATTGCGCCGGTGAAATCTTCCAGTCTATGGGGACGATCGAGTCCCCAGGGGAGCGCTGCCAATTCTTCGCTGTGACCACCGATCGTCGCCGACGCCTGAGTCCGCGGGTCAAGAATCGTGTCGAGTCAAGTCGCCAGTGCCTGCTGCCGTAACTCACGATGGCGCTTGATAGCGGTGGCTTCGATTACCAGACCAAAGCACTGCGCATCTCCGCGGGCGATTAGATCGAGGAGAACATTCTGATCGTTCCGTCCGACGCGCAAGTACAACCCGAGCGGGTCGGGCGCAGGTCGAAGCTTCCGCAACGAGCTGATCGTGGCCGAATCGGCGGTGGACATGAGGTACTCCTCGAGATCCAGTGGCCTCACTTGACATTCGCCGTGACTATACTATTGACATTCACGCTACGCAACTAGCAGCGTTTCTCCTTGATCGCGCAACTCGGCCGAGGAGCTCCTCACGTCCGCGTATCCGCCCTATGCGGCTCCTCGGTCTAGGTTCGGTCCATGCCGCCCTGCAGAGTCACCGCTCGCACGGCCCGCGCCAGGCCGGACGACCTGTCACGGTCCGCGCAATCGGCCGCCCTCCCCTCGCGCTCTCTGCGCTGACTGCATCTCAGTGACTCCCGAGCGGCGGACCGCACGGTCCTGTCCCGCGGTGAAGGACCGTGGGGTCCGCCTTTCACTCGGAGTCACTCATGAAACTCTTGACCTGCACCCAGCGCCAGAAGCTCCTTGAAAACAGCGCAGCCCAGCGCGCCGCCATCGACCACCACCAGAACGCGCTCGATTTCGAGCCGTCGTGAAGCTCTTCACGCCCGATGCCAACGCAGGGTTCAGCGCCTTCGGATCGAGTGCGCGCGCTCGCCGCCGATCCCAGGACCTACATCGCGGCCATCAAAGCCTATCGGGAGGAGACCGGGGCGGAACTTCGAGTGGCGAAAGCGGCTGTCGATCAATTGCGAGTGAAACAGAACTAGCCAGCGCGAGCACGATCGCCCGTCAGGGCAAGGTTCGACCCAATGCGTGATGTACGCTCGATCCGAAAGCGAGCAGCGGCCGCCAGACCCGCCGCGGTGCCACTGTGCAAGCACCACGCCTTCCACGGGCGCCATTCATCGCGCAGCGTTTGGAGCCGTTGGACGAGCGCCGCATGGCGCGCCTGAAGGTCGGGGTCGGCGAGTCGGGCGCGCGTGAGGGCCACCGCGATGCGAGCGCGGCGTAGTGGTTGATGTACACCGCCGGCACGGCGAGAAACCCGGCGCTGATCAGCGCCAGAAAATCCGCGAGCAGTCTCACCCCCGACTCCCCCTCCCCTGCCTCAAGTCACGGACTTGAGTTCGTCCTCGACAGCGGCGGCGAATGCCAGATCCTCACCCCGCAATCGCTCAAAGGGGTGAGCTGTGCTGGCCGGTGACACCAGGGTCACGGCATCGATCACGTGCGCCGTGTCCCCGTTCACCTCGGCAAACACGAGGCCGAGGGCGCGCTCGCATGCCGCGGCGTAGCGGGTGAGCGTCGCCGTGTCAGGCACGGCTCCACTTGCGGATTCGAGCCGCGAGACGAAGGCCTTGTCCCAGCCGGCGATCTTCGCGACATCCGCCTGGGAGCGGCCCGCTTCCGTGCGCAGGTGCACGAGCGCGAGCGCGATGGATCGCTTCGCGGCCGTGGCCTCCCACTGCTCGCGAAAGCCCGGCCGCTCCGTCAGCAACCGCTCTCTGAAGGCCGCCACGGGCTCACGGGGAATTTTGTCTGTCCGTTCGCTCATCGAAAATCCTCCGCCGGGCTCAGTAGCAGTCGAGCTGCACGCGCGTTTCACCGAGTGCGATCTCGCAGGCTCTCGCGATGCGTTCGCACGTGAAGCCGCGCTCCGGCAGCAGCTCCGCCAGGATGAGCTCGCGGCGTGTCGTGTCGTACGCCGCCGCCAGCCACGGAGCGGGCGATCCGCACTCGAGCCCGCACAGGTCGTACCGCCGGTTCAGCGTTCCCACGACCTCGCGGCCATCTTCCACCTGGGCCGCCCAGAGATCACTGCTGTGGAACACCTCCAGTTTCGCAGCAATTTGCGGTTGATCGCTGCATGATCGCCCAACCCAAGATCCTTCAGGATTTCCTCCACCGCCTTGATCACGTCCGCTTTGCCGACGCCCTCTGATGTCCTTTCCATGTCGACATCGGATGACTCCTTATTCCTCGAACCAGTTCTCGACTCGTAGTTCGCGCACTCTGCCGAATTCCGATGTGTTGCGAGTGACGAGCGTTGCGCTGAGCGCGACCGTCGTCGCGGCAATGAGCGCGTCCAGCGGTCCGATCGGCCGTCCGGCGCGCTCGAGCTGCACGCGAATGCGGGCTGCGATCTGCGAGACGGCATCGTCGAACGGGAGAATGGTCACCCAGCCGAGGAGGGTCTCGAGCTGCTCGGCGAGCCGCTTTGACTTTGCAACCCGAGCCACGCCATGGCGCAGCTCATACGTCACGATCGCAGGAACGGCGATGTCGCGGAGGGGTCGCGAGCAGATGCTCGGCGACGCGCCCCTCACCGCGAAAGAAATCGCCGACCGTGTCGGTGTCGAGGACGTACGTCAATCGAGCGAGACCCGCGGTACGTCCATCGTGTTGGCATCCGCCCCACGGAGCGGGAAGTCCAGTCTGCTCCCTGCGAGCTTGCGCACCGTCTCGGGCCACTCATCTCGCGTGCGCGAGCGAATGAGCTCCGTCACCCACTTGCTGTAGGACACACCGGCCGCGCGGGCGGCCGCGCGTGCCTTCGCATCGGTTTCCTCATCGATGTACAGTGTGATCTGCGGCACGTCTTGTCTCCCGGGTGCTTCCTCACTTAGATTTCCACATATACGTGATGTCAATCGTACCGCAACTGCAGTGGTCCTAGGCCGGTCCTAGGCCTGATTGCCATGCCCCCAGGATCGACTGTCTCCCAAACCAGAAGCGCTCCGCTCGCCCCATTTGTCCACCCGTTCGCCACCGCGGGCGCGACTTGAGGCTCGGCCGTGGCTGCCAAGTCGAACGCCGCTAAGGCGAAGGATGCCGATAGCGGGAAGCTGCGCATCGGCGATGACTGGAATGCGATCCGCATCATCGCCCTCTCCCAGAGCAACCCGCTGAAGGCGATCGCCGAGTTCGTCGAGAACTCGATCGATGCGCACGCCAGGCGCATCACCATCATCCGCGGCCGCGAGCACCGGGAGCACTACCTCACCATCAAGGACGACGGCGATGGAGTACCCCGCGATCCGGAGGGCCTGCCGGATTTCAAGTACGTCGCCACCCACATCTGCGACTCGATCAAGCGCCGTCTCAAGGCCGATGGCGGCGGTACGGGGCTGCAAGGGGAGTTTGGGATCGGGCTCTTGAGTTTCTGGACGGTCGGCGACACCCTCACCATGACTTCCACCGGTACCGATCAACGCGCGTACCAGATGGTGATGAGCAAGGGCGAACCGCGCTACACCGTTTCGCCGCGGCGCTCCCTCTTCGCCGAGCGCGGCACCGAGCTCAAGGTGAGCCCGCTCCTCGAGGGCATCCGCTCCCTGAGCGGAGAGAAGATTCAGTGGTATCTGGCCTCTGAGCTGCGCGACCGCATTCGCTCCTCGGGCGTGCGTGTGACGGTCGTCGACAAGCTGGCGCGCAAGCAGTACGAGGTCGAGCCGCGGCTCTTCGAAGGACGGCTGTTGCATCAGCTGCCTGCCGTACGCGGCCCGTTCGGGGATGCGTACGCGGAGCTCTACCTCACCGAGCCGGACGAGTCGTGTCGCGTCGCCCTCACCCGGGCTGGCACGCGGGTGCTCGAGGACCTGGGCAGCTTGCCTGGCCTCGAGCACGCCCCCTGGACGTCGCGTTACTTGCAAGGTCTCATCGATGTGGCGTACCTGAATCTCACGCCGGGGACGCGTTCGGGAATCGTGCACGATGAGCGCTATGCCGCCTTCATGGCCGCCTTGAGCTCCCTCGAAGCGCACCTGAACACCCTGATCGAGGCGCAGCAGCACGCCGAGGAAGAACAGGCAAACCAGCAGTCCCTGCGCGCCATCCAGAGAGCCTTTCGCGAGGCGATGTTGGCGCTGCCGCGCGAGGAGTACGACTGGTTCGACATCCAGGCGCGGGCGCGTCCGGAAAACACCCCGGGAGGGGCAGCCGGCGCCGGCGTGCAGGGCTCCGAGGCGCCGGCGGACCGCGATGCGGCGAGTGCCGGGGTCGCAGAGCCGACCGGCAAGGAGTCCGCTCAGCGCCAGTTCTTCGACTATGCGGGCCCGTTGCACAGCGTCGTGGTGTCCCCCGCCGCGAGCACCCTCGCGGTCAACGCCCAGCGCGCCTTTCGCGCGCTGCCGCGCGATCGCGCGCGCCGCCGCGTCGAGCAGGATCTCCTCTTCGCGTGGGAAATTCTCGAGGGCGGCGGCACGCTCTCATCGACCACCAACCAAGAGGTCGAATTCCAAGCACCCTCCTCGCCCGGCCTGGTGCGCCTCGCGATCTCGGTTGTCCAACGCGACACGCGCTGCTCCGCAGAAGCGCTCATCACCGTTGCAGCGAGCCTCGCGGGCACCCTCGGCCCGGCCGTCGTCAACGCCCGCGGTCTCCCGGGTTACACGCTCGAGCGCGCCGCCGGCGAGCTCTGGCGATCACGGTACGACGCCGAGCGCAATCTCATCGTCGTGAACAACGGGCATCGGGACTTCGTCTTCGCCACACGCAACCGAGCGCTGCAGCTGCGATATCTCCTGAGGCTCTACGTGAAGGAGCTCGTGCTCAAGAACTTCGCGGGCCTTCCGGCCGAACAGCTCGCCGAGCGAATGATCGAGCTTTCGCTCTACGTCGAGGAGAAACTCAAGTCATCCTGACGAGCCGCGCGAGTACCACGGGACGCACCGCGAGGAGTCGCCCTCCATGACCCACTCGAGTCCGCGAACACGAGGCCCGGAACGCTCCCGCAGAGCCGCAGCGTATCGCGTCAGGGTCGCCGTATCGGGCAGGGATCCGCCCCCCGGCCGCACAGTCGGGTTCTACGTTCCGGGCGCGGGTCCCTATCCCTTGGCGGGGAGATGCTGAACCGCGGCGAGCGCCTGCCTCACGTTCTCGTCTGGCGCGACCCCACGTCCACCGATCGTCGCGGCGATCTTCCCGTCGGGCATGACGATGAACGTCACACGATCGGCGAAGCCGTGACCGATCGCCACGCCCCGCACGTCCTTCATTCCCGGCGGGCCCTGATGCACAGCCAGACCAAAGGATTTGGTGATCGACCCGCTCGCGTCGGATGCTGTCGGGAACTTGCCGGCGCAGTACTTGGGGTCCGCCGAGAAGTCGTTGAGACGCTGGATACTGTCGAGCGACACGCCGACGATGCTCGCGCCGGCTGCGGTGAACTTGTCAAAGTTGACGGCAAACGTGTGAGCCTGCAGATCGCAGCCGCCGGTATAGGCTGAAGGATAGAAGTACACGACGACCGGCCCGCGCCTCAGCGCGCGCTTCAGCGAGTACGTAAAGGTCTTCCCCGCATGAGATGCCGGCGCGGTGAATTGCGGTGCCTTGTCCCCAGCGTTGAGCGCGGCCAGCGCCGGCAGGGCGAGACACGTCGCGAAGAGGAAACTCCACAGCTGCTTTCGCATAAATACCTCCACGGATCTGCGGTCAAGCTTACTCGATTCGACGCGGGAGGATCGTACTCTTCGTACGAATCGCGCTCTAGCGTTCCGCGGCCGGCGCCTCCTCGCTAACCAGGGTCAGTACCTCGTAGACGGCCACGGGTTCACCTGCTTGATTGGTGATCTCCGTGTCCCAGCGCACCTCGCCGTATCCCTTGTCCGCGCGCAGGGACTTCTCCATGCACGTGAGCCGCACGCGGATGCGGTCTCCAGGCTTCACCGGCTTGAGGAACTTCAGGCCCTCGAGCCCGTAATTCGCCAGCACCGGCCCGAATTCGGGCTCGACGAACAGTCCTGCGGCAGCGGAGACGAGAAAGTAACCGTGCGCCACGCGCCCGCCGAATAGCGGATTGCGCCGGGCGGCGGCCTCGTCCATGTGGGCGTAGAACCGGTCTCCGGTGAGCGCGGCGAACGCCTCGACGTCATCGAGCGTGACCTCCCGCGCAGCGCTGCGGAACGTGTCCCCGACCCGCAGCTCGTGATAGCTCTTGCGGAACGGATGCTTCCCGGGATCGAGCTCGCGCGCCCCGCGCGTATAGCGTCTCGTGACCACCGAGATGACATCCGCAGAGCCCTGCAGGGCCGTGCGCTGCATGTAATGCAGCACTCCACGAATGCCGCCCATCTCCTCGCCGCCACCCGCGCGTCCCGGCCCGCCGTGCACGAGATGGGGAAGCGGCGAGCCGTGGCCAGTCGACTCCGCGGCGCAGTGTCGGTCGACGACGAGCACGCGGCCGTGAAGAGGCGCGAGGCCGAGGACGAGCGTGGCTGCGACGGACTCATCGCCAGTGAAGACAGACCCGACGAGACTTCCCCCGCCACGCCGTGCGAGCGCGATCGCCTCGTCGAGATCTCGATAAGACATGATCGTACAGATGGGTCCGAAAGCCTCGACCGTATGGACCGCACGCGCCGCGTCCGGATCGCGGCAGCTGAGCAGTGTCGGAGCGACGAACGCGCCCCGATCCCCATCCGCCCCTTCGAGTGCGCGGCTTGCCCGCCCTCCCGTCACGACCTGCGCTTCCTGCTCGAGCTTGCGCAGCTGCTTCAGCACCTCCCGACGCTGCTCGAGCGAGGCAAGCGGCCCCATTGCGACGGATTCGAGCCGCGGATCACCAACGAGGACCGAGCCGATCGCCGAGCGCAGCGCTTCGCACAGCGCCGGCAGGTGCTCCGCCGGCACGATGGCCTTGCGGATGGCGGTGCATTTCTGCCCCGCCTTCACGGTCATCTCACGGACGACCTCGCGCACATACAGATCGAGCTCCGGCGTTCCGGGCGCGGCATCGGGGCCGAGGATCGAGGAGTTGAGCGAATCGGTTTCCGCGATGAAACGCACCGCCTGATCGAGGATCCGCGGATGGCGCTGCAGCTTCCGCGCCGTTGTCCCAGAGCCGGTGAAGGAGACCACGTCCTGACAGATGAGGTGATCGAGCAGATCGCTCGCCCCGCCGCAGATCAGCTGCACTGCTCCGGGCGGCAGGATTCCCGACTCGACGATGTAGGCGAATGCGCGCTCGGTGAGAAAGCACGTCGCCGTGGCGGGCTTCACGATCGCGGGCATCCCTGCGAGCAGCGCGGCAGCGAGCTTCTCGAGCATGCCCCACACGGGAAAGTTGAATGCGTTGATCTGAATCGCCGCCCCTTCGCGGGGAACGCAGATGTGCTGGCCGAGGAAGGTGCCGCGCTTCGAGAGCGACTCGGCCGCGCCCTCCACGTAGACGTGCCCGTCGGGCAGCTCGCGCTGGCCCTTGCTTGCGTACGTGAACAGGGTGCCAATGCCACCGTCGATGTCGATCCACGAATCGGCGCGTGTCGCACCCGTCGCGAACGAAAGCGAGTAGAGCTCCTGCTTGTGCTCGCTCAGCAGCCGGGCGAGCGCTTTGAGCCTTGATGCGCGCTCGTGGAACGTCAGACGCCGCAGGTTCGGTCCCCCGATGCTGCGCGCATGCTCCAGCATCGCGCGACCCTCGATGCCCTCCGCGGAAGTCTCCCCGACGACCTCACCGGTCGTTGCATCGCGCAGCAGCGCGGGGGTACCGCACCCTGCTCGCCATGCCCCGGCGACGAAGCTTCGAACCTGCATGCATGCCACCACGGTCCTGGCCGCCTCACGGCCACCGCGTTCGGCGCCAGCGCGCGCCGCTCGTCCTACTTCGCGCCGCTTCGCGCTACTTCACGCTACTTCGTGTCGTAGTCGAGCTCGAGCTCCGGCGTCAATGCCTGCGACTGGCACGCGAGGATGAAACCCTGCTCGAGCTCCCAGGCCTCCAGCGCATAATTTGCTCGCATCTGCACGCGGCCGCGCGAGAGCCGCGTGCGGCAGGTCGAGCACACGCCGGCGCGGCAGGAGAAGGGCAGCTCGATCCCGGCGCGCGCCGCACCCTCGACGATCGTCTCGCTATTGCTCCGCATCGTGAACGTGCGCCGCCGTCCGTCCATCCGCACTTTCACTTCGGTGAGCGCGGCCGCCGGCTCCAACGCCGCATCCGCGGGACGGTCGATCTGCGCCTGCGCCGCCTCGGCGAGATTTGATGTGGCGAGCGACGCCGCCGCGCCGACCGCACCCACCGCGCTCGCGCGCCGCGTGGTCGGCTCGGCGGGTGCGAAACGCTCGCTGTGAATGCGTTCGCGCTCGACGCCTAGCGACTGCAAAGCCGCCCTGACCTCCTCGACCATGCTGTCGGGACCGCAGATGAAAAGGGCATCAGCGGCCCGCGGCTCGAAGAGCCGCCCTGCGAGCGCGTGTACCTTGGCACCATTCAAACGGCCGTTCAGCAGCTCGATGTCCTGGGGCTCCGCGCTCATCACGAAGTGGAGCGCGAGCCGCGCGACGTACCGGTCCTTGAGCCCCTGAAGGTCCTCGAGAAACATGGTGCGAGCCGTGGTGCGGTTCCCGTAGAACAGCATCACCTGCGCATCGGGCCGCTCGGCGAGCGCCGTCCGGATGATCGACAGGATCGGCGTGATGCCGCTGCCCGCCGCGAACGCGACGTACGTCGCACCGCCAGGGGTCTGCGCGCCCCTCGCGAGCGCTGCGCCGAAGCGGCCCCCGGGGGGCATGAGCTCGACCGTATCGCCCACCCCCAGTGCCCGGCACACCTGCCACGAGAACCGGCCGTTCGGCTGCACGCGAATGCCGAGCGTGAGAGGCAGCGAGCCGGCCAGCCCGGTGAGCGAGTACGTTCTGCGCAGCTCGATGCCCCCGAGCCGCGTCCGCAGCACGATGTGCTGGCCCGCCGCACCCCGGAAGGCGCCCTCGAGCTCGGGCGGCACGGCGAGCGTCAGCCGGACGGCATCCTCGGCCTCCGGCCTCACCTCGATCACGGTGAGGAGATGGAATTTCGGCATCGTCGGCGATCCATCACCCGATGATCGAACAGGCGCTCGTGCAAGTGAAGCTCGAGCGCCGCACCGCCACGATCGGAAAACCCATCGCGATTCAGAGAAACGTCTGGATCGCCGCCGGCGCCACGATCATCGGCGGGGTTACGGTCGGTGAGAACTCGGTTGTGGCTGCGGGTTCGGTCGTCACCAAGGATGTCCCCTCGAATACCCTCGTCGGAGGGAATCCGGCACGCGTCATTCGTTCGATCGGCGGCGACTGAACGAATATCCGCCGAGACACGACCCCGTAGCACGAGCCCGCCTTGCTCCTGTCACGCCATCCTCGCCCAGCGTACCAGTGTGGCGAAGTTCGGCGGCTTGCCGTGCATGAGCAGCCCGATGCGAAAGACCTTCGCCGCGAACCAAACCACAACGACGGCTCCCGCGACGCCCGCCAGCATCGAACCCAGCACCTGCCACAAGGGCGGAGGTGTCGCCGATGCGAGCCGCGCCAGAATGACGAAGGAGTTGATCGGCGGGATGAAGCTCAGCGCGACGCTGAGCGCGGAATTCGGGGCGGCCCCGACCATGAACGAAAGCAGATAGGGCACGATGAGCAGGAACATCACCGGCCCCAGGAGCGACTGAGCTTCCGCGACCTGGTTGACGGCGGCACCGATCGCGAGCATCAGGCCGCCGTAGACCATGGACGCGAGCAGATAGAACACGAGCAGATACACGATCAGCATCGGATCGAGATTGCCGGCGAGCGAATACTCGCCGAGCGCGAACACCCCGAGGCAGAGATACACAGCCACGATCGTGAGTCCGACGCCGAGCAGACCCAGAAGCTTCCCGGCCATGAGCTCGACAGGCGACACCGCCGCGAGCAGCACCTCGGCGATCCGGCTCGACTTCTCCTCGACGGTGGACGTCATCAGGGCCGGGCCCCCGCTCATGATCCCGATGAACAACAGAACGACGCAGATGATGGGCAGCAGCCGCGCGAAGCCGCGCCGCGACGGGTGCTCGCCGGCGCGCGTCACGACCGTGACGGTCGGTTGCACGATTGTCATCGAGGATTCGACGGCCTGCCGGTCGATACCGCTGTGCTGCAAGCGTGCGCCGATCAGCGCTTCGCGCATGCCATCATGGATAGCCGCCTCGGTTGCCTCATCGACGTGTGCGGCAAGATACAGATCGTAGCTTCCGTAGTCGGCGTGCCCGGCCGCCCGCACGACCGCATCCGGATGCACGATGACGAGCCCGAGATGGGGCGCGCCCGCGGTGCTCGTCGTGACGAGCCAGCGCTTGTCCCGCTGAAGGTCGTCCGTCGACGGCCGCTCGAGAACGGTAATCCGCGGAATCGATGTGGCGGAGGACCGTGGCGCCGCGGGGCCCTGCGTCGCGCCCTCGGCAGTCGCGTTGCGCGCCCTGCGGGCGGCAATCGCTTGCGGCTCGAGCGCGGCTTTGAGCTCCGCTGCCACGGCTCCGGTCGGATCGATCAGCTCAACCTGTCCGTTCACTCGCGGACCGTGGGAATTGAGGATGCGCGGTCCGAAGATGGCGAACAGAAAGAGGAGGATCGGCATCATGAGGAGGCCGATGAGGAATCCTTTGCGGGTGACTATCGCGAGGAATTCGCGTGCCGCGACGAGCCCGATACGCTGGATCATGGCGCGACTCCTGCGCCCGCGAGTCCCCGAAGGTGGGTGCGCAAAGCGCTGTGGGATTCCTCGGATGCCATCTCTGCGCCGACGATTCGAATGAACACGTCCTCGAGCCGGATGCGGGCGAGCTCGATTCGAGCCGGCGGGATCTGGGCGGCAATCGCCCGAATCGCCGCCGCCGGCTCCGTGCCGGCGGCGAGCCCGATCTCGCACCCCTCGTCCGTGAGGCGCACGCGCTCGACTCCGGGCAGCGCATTCAGGCTCATCAAGTCCGCCTGCGCATCG
Organism: Steroidobacteraceae bacterium; assembly: GCA_050738595.1. Taxonomy (GTDB): domain Bacteria; phylum Pseudomonadota; class Gammaproteobacteria; order Steroidobacterales; family Steroidobacteraceae; genus JASHUC01. The sequence goes on from JBOHZR010000013.1 coordinate 15,815, forward strand.
AGCGGCTCGAAGCGAATTCGGCGGCGGTCGAACTGGCGGCGCAGGCCGGACATCGGCTCATCGAGCACCTTCCTGCCCTGGTGGATCATCACGATCTGCTCGCAGAGCTCCTCCGCATGCGCCATGACGTGGGTCGAGAACAGGATGGTGACGCCGCGGCGCTGCTCATCGACGACCATCTCCTTCATCGCCTGCACGCTCACGGGATCGAGCCCGCTGAACGGCTCATCGAGAATGAGCAACTGCGGTTCATGAATGACTGTCGCCGCGAACTGCACTCTCTGCAGCATGCCCTTGGAGAGGTCCTCGCAGCGGCTGCTCAGTGTCTGTTTCAGCCCGACGCGCTCGAGGAGCGTGCGCGCACGCGCCTCCGCTCGGCTACGCGAGCAGCCCTTCAGGCGCCCCATGTAGACCAGGAAGGCGCCGACGCGCATCTTGCGATACACCCCGCGCTCCTCGGGCAGATATCCGATACGATCCTTGGCATCGAGCGCAGAGGGCGCCCCGAGCACCGAGAGCCGTCCGGAATCCGGAAACAGAATCGACATGATCATCCGGATCGCCGTGGTCTTGCCTGCGCCGCTCGGGCCGATGAGCCCATACGTCGATCCGGTCGGCAGCACGAGATCGAGTTTCTCGATGGCGCGTGTGCGGCCGAAGGCCTTGTTGATGCCCTGGAGCTCGACCGCGTTCTGCATCCCCCCTCCTCGATCCGCTCACATGGGTCTGAATCGGTATTGAAACGCGCTGCTGACGGGCAGCAGCTCGTCTCGCCCGCGCACGCGCAATTGCAGCACGCCGTCGCCGTTCGCCTCGATCCTGTGAATCGCCGCGGCCCGCACGATGACGCTGCGATGGATGCGCCAGAACTCCTCCGGATCGAGCGCCTCGAGCAGCTCGCGGAGCGGCGTGCGAATCTGCACTTCGTCCTCGGACGTCGCGACCCGCACGCATTTGTCCCGAGCCTGGAAGAAGAGCACCTCCTCGATGCCGAACATCTTCGTGACGCGGCCCGCGCTGCCCGTGATCCAGCGGATGGCGCCGAGCCGGGCGCTCGAGCGGGGCCTGCTCTGCAGCGCCTCGAGCACCGGACCGATCGGCGGCGGTGCGGTGGTGGAGCCGATCCGCTCCTTCAAGCGCGCGACGCTCGTCGCGAGCCGATCGCGACTTATCGGCTTCAGCAGATAGTCGATCGCACCCCGCTCGAAGGCTCGCACGGCGTACTCGTCATAGGCGGTGGTGAAAACGATGTGCACGCTGGGGCCTGCCGCCTGGGCGATCTCGAGCCCGCTCAAACCCGGCAGGCGAATGTCGAGAAAGGCCATTTCGGGCTGAAGGCTCGTCATCGCCTCGAGCGCCCCGAGACCGTCATCGCACACCGCGACGAGCTCGAGCTCCGACCACAGCTCCGCGAGCAGATCGCAGAGCTTCATGAAGCTCGAGCCCTAGGATCAGCGCCTGCGCGCATCCGAGCGCGGCGGCGAGAGGAGCGAAGATCGCCGTCCTGCGCCAGAACCACGGCGCGCTGAAGGCCGGATACTCGCGATAGCTCGACAGGAGCTCGGGATGCCCCGTGAAGACATCCGCTGGAAGCGGCTCGCTGAGCGAGGGCCGCGCCGGGAGCGCAGCCGCGGGTGCGCCGCCAGCCGTCGCGTTGCGGCGTTCGACAGTCGACTCAGATAGCGTGGCGACAGCCTCGTTCATATGACTTACCGGGTCTCGAGGGCACGATATCCGTTCGCCGCGGCGATTGGCAGCCCTTGCGATGAAGCCCGGGTATCCGCTCGCGAGCAGGCCCGGATCCGGGGCGAAGCCGGGTGCAGTGCGGCCTCGAGCCCTCCTGTCGTGCGGGCTCGCCCCCTCAGGTGCACCCGAGCGCATCGGCCAGCGCTCCGCAATCAGCCACCGTGAGCTCCGGTTCGGCCATCCCGGCGGGCCAATTGAGGCGGCGCCGATTGACCCACGCGGTCCGCAACCCGGCCGCGCGTGCGGCCTCGACATCGAGCCAGGGGTCGTCCCCGGCGTACAGGATGTCCTGCGGCGCGACCCGCAATGCATCGGCGAGCCGCTCGAAGCAACGCCGGTCGGGCTTCGCCGCGCCGATCTGCCGCGCATTCAATGAGACGGGGAAGAGCTCCGCGACCCCGATCAGCGTGAGATCGGCGTTGCCATTGCTGAGCGTCGCGAGCGCATAACGGGCTTTGAGCCGCGCGAGCGCGGGGCGCACATCACCGAACAGCTCGAGCTCGTTGCGGGCTCTGAAGAAGATCTCGAACGCCCGCGTCGCGATCGCTTCCTCGTAGCCGCATTCGCGCGCATGGCGTCCGAGCGCCATCATTCGCAGGTACGTGAAGTCGTGCGCCCGCTCGGGCTCGTCGCGGGCAACCTGCTCGCGCGCAGCGCGCATCTCAGCGAGCGAGACCCGCTCCGGTATGCGCGGGCAGTTCTCGTGCAGCCATTCGACCAGACGCCGCTCGGCACGCTCGAGCACCGGCTCGATGTCCCAGAGGGTATTGTCGAGATCGAAGGCGATGGCGCGCAGGTTCCCGAGCATGACGCTTCAAATCCTCGTATATTGCCGCTTTCCCGCCTGCCGCGCATGCACGAGATCATCGCGATCGCCTTGTTCGCGGCAACCTACGCCGCGATCGCGCTCGGCCGCGTTCCGGGCTTGCGCCTCGACCGCGCGGGCGCGGCGCTCGCTGGCGCAGCCGGCATGGTCATCTCGGGGACGCTCTCGCTGCAGGAGGCGTACCGCGCCGTCGACCTGAACACGATCACTCTGCTCCTCGGCATGATGATCGTCGTCGCGGACCTGCGGCTCTCCGGGCTCTTTCATCGCGTGAGCGCCTGGGCGGCCGCGCGCGCGCGCCGGCCGATCGTCCTGCTCGCCGTCATCTCGCTGGTCTCGGGCATCTTCTCCGCGTTCCTGGTCAACGATACGGTGTGCCTCGTGCTCACGCCGCTCGTGATCGAGCTCACACGACGCCTGAAGCGCAATCCTGTTCCGTATCTGCTCGCTGTCGCGATGTCCTCGAATGCGGGGAGCGTCGCCACGATCACCGGCAATCCTCAGAACATGATCATCGGCAGTCACTCGCGCATCCCCTACACGCAGTTCGCGGCGGCGCTCGCACCGGTCGCAGTGGTCGCGCTGCTGCTCACGGTCGCGCTGCTCACGCTGACGTTCCGCGCGGAATTCTGGACACGCGAGGTCCTTGCGAGCGCACTGCTCGATCCCGAGGACGGCCCGCGCCGCGCCGAGCGGCTGCTCCTCACGCGCCCGCTCCTCGTGACGCTCGCCATGATGGCCGGCTTCTTCGCCGGCCTGCCGCCACCGGGCGTTGCGATCGCAGCAGGTGCGGTCATGCTCGTCACGGGTCGCTTCGAGGCCCACAAAGTCTATGCCGAGGTCGACTGGCCGCTGCTTGTGATGTTCGCCGGGCTGTTCATCGTCGTCGCCGGACTCGACAAGATCATCGCCGGGCACGCGCGCGATGTGATCGGCGCGCTGCATCTCGCGCAGATCCCGGTGCTCTCGGCGATCGCCGCCGTGCTATCGAATATCGTGAGCAACGTGCCGGCGGTCCTCGTGCTCGAGCCGTTCGTCGAGGCGCTGCATGAGCCGCGGCGCGCGTGGCTTGCCCTCGCCATGGCCTCGACGCTCGCCGGCAATTTGACACTCGTCGGCTCGATTGCGAACCTCGTCGTCGCACGAGGCGCCGAATCGCGCGGCGTGCCGCTCGGCTTCTGGACCTATCTCAAGACCGGCGTCCCGCTCACGGTGCTCTCACTGCTCGCCGGTATCGCGCTGCTGTAGAGGTGCTCCGCGGCGCGCCAGCCCGCCAACCCGCCAACCCGGCGACGCGCCGACGCTACCTGCCGCCCGGCCCGCCACCCGTCCCCTTGCTCGTCGACTCGATGAACCCGACCACGTCATCGTGCAGCTTCGCGAGCGCTTCGGGGCTCACGTACACCATGTGGCCCGTGTGGAAGTGAGCGAACACGATGTTCTTCTGCACGGAGGGCGGCAGTCCGAGCTGGTGCATCTCGTACTCCGCCGCGTAGAACGGCGTTGCGAGATCGTAGTAGCCGCCGAACTGCATGACCTTCAGGCGCGGATTCGTCTTCATTGCCGCAGCGAGATCCGGCATGACGTTGGTCGCGAGCGAACCGTCCGCCTGGTCGGCACCGGGCTGCTTGTGTTTCCAATCCCAGACCCGCGACATGTTCTGAGCCTCGGGGAGGTACTTCCGGTCCTTCGGGAACCCGAGCACGCTGCGCGCGTATTCGTTATAGGCGGAGACGTACGCGGAGCTCAGCGCTGCCGATTGTGGATCGTATTCGGCCTCCTTGCTGAGCGGATCGAGGGAAGGGCCGCTGTAGCGCGTGTCGAGCCGTCCGATCGTCTCGTTCTCGCTGGCGAGCAGCGTGTGCTCGAACATGCCGCCATCGACCCTCAAGTTCGCCTTCTCGATGTAGGCGGCCGGCAGGCCGATGTACTCGTGCATCTGCTCCGCGATGGCATGCCGATCCTGCCCGGAGAGCAGATCGCCCTGCGCGAGCGCGCTCGCGTAGTCGGTGATCGCGAAGTGCTCGACGGTCTTGAGGAACGAGTCGAGGTCAGCCGGCGGATTCGGCAGCTGCTTGTGGTACGCCGCGGTCGCCGCATAGGTGGGCAGGCTCAGCACATAGGGCAGATAGTTGCCCGGCTCGTTCTCGGGGTTATCGACGCTCAGGCCGAAGTTGAAGATCTGCGAGAGCAGCATCACCCCGTTGAGGTCGATGTCCGACGTGCTCGCGAGATCCTGTGCGAGCACCGCGGAGCGCGTCGTTCCGTAGCTCTCGCCGAAGAGGTATTTCGGGGAGTTCCAGCGCGAGAATTTCGTGAGGAACTTCGTGATGAAGATGTCGAACGCCCGGCCGTCCTGGTCGACACCGTAGAAGTCCTTCTTCAGGTCATCGTTCTGTTTCGCGGCCTTCTCCCGCTCGTCCGGCGGGAGCCTCTGCACGTCGACGCCCACGCGCCCGAAGCCGGTCCCCGGCGCATCGATGAAGACGAGATCGGTGACATCGAGCGGACAGTTGGGATTGTCGACGAGCGGATACGGTGCCGGCGCGCCGCGCACGCCGTTGCCGGCGACCACCCGCTTTGGACCGAAGGCCCCCATGTGCAGCCATACGGTCGATGAGCCCGGGCCGCCGTTGTAGAGGAACGTGATCGGCCGCGTCGCCGGCGTCTCTCCGTTCCTCAAATACGCGACGTACGACATCAGCGCACCGGGCTCGTTCTTCATGTTCTCGATCATGATCGTGCCCGCGATCGCCGTGTACTCGACGCGCCTGCCGCGGAGCACGATCGAGCCGTGGCTCTCGTGCCGCTCCTCCGCGTACTGCGCCTGCCAGTTCTCGGCGGCGGAGGATTTCGATTCCGAGGAGGATGCCGAGCTGCTCTTCGGCGCGTCCGCAGCGTGGACGGCAAGCGGTGCGGCCATGCAGGCTGCGACGATCGCCGTGAGCCCCATCATACGAGTCGTCATGGCTCCATCCTTCCTCGAACCGAGAGGTCGCGCATTCTAGCGCGCCGGACCTTCGGCGCGTGTGGCGTCGGGCGCGCGCAGCATTTCGGCCTCGAGTCGCTCCGAGCGTTCGAGCCACTCGCCTTCGGCCGCTTCGGTGTCGAGCACGAGCTGTGCCTGCCGGGCGAGGAGCTCGTGCAAGCGGGGCTTTGCATCGGGTGCATAGAGCTCCGGCGCCGCGAGAGCGGACTGCAGCGCGGCCGTCTCGCGATGTACGCGTTCGAGCTCCCGTTCAGCGGCGGCCACGGCGGCACGCAGGGGACTCAAACGATTGCGCTGCTCGGCCTCGAGTCGCTTCCTCTCGCGGCGCGCTCCCGCGCCGGCGGGGTCGGTTTCGCGCGGTGGCCGCTCGCTCTCGCGCGGTGCGCCCTGCGCCTCGAGGAGTGATCTTGCGTACTCGTCGAGGTCGCCGCCGAACGGCGCGACGCGGCCGCCTGCGACGACGTACAGCTCATCCGCGACGGTCTTCAGCAGATGCCGATCGTGTGAGACGAGCACCACCGCGCCGGCGTAGTCCTGCAGCGCGACGGCCAGCGCCCGCCGCATGTCGAGGTCCAGATGATTGGTCGGCTCATCGAGCAGCAGCAGATTGGGACGGCGATAGGCGATCAGCGCGAGCACGAGACGTGATTTCTCCCCGCCTGAGAGCGGCGCCACCGGCTCGAACACGCGCTCTCCTTGGAAACCGTATGCCGCGAGGTAATCCCTCAGCTCCTGCTCGCTCGCCCGCGCGGCCCGCGCCGCACTCGCTCGTCGCAAGGCTTCGAGAGGCGATTCTTCGGGAAGGAGCTGCTCGATCTGCTGCTGTGCGAAATAGCCGAGCGCGAGGTCGCGCGCCTGCGTGCGTGTGCCGGCGCGTGCGGTGAGCTCGCCCGCAAGCAGCTTCATGCAGGTCGACTTGCCGGCGCCGTTGCGTCCGAGCAATGCGATGCGATCGCCGGGGGCGAGAGTCAGCGTCACCTCGCGCAGCACCTCGCGGCCGCCGTAGCCGGCGGACTGGCGGTCGAGGGCAAGCAGAGGACGCGGCAGGCTCGCAGGCGGCTCGAAAACGATCTCGAGCGGACTGTCCACGTGCGCAGGCGCGATGCGCTCGAGGCGCGCGAGTGCTTTCAAGCGGCTCTGCGCCTGGCGCGCCTTGCTCGCCTTCGCGCTGAAGCGGTCGATGAACGACTGCATGTGCGCGATCTCGCGCTGCTGGCGCGCGAACAGTGCGGCTTCGCCGGCGAGCGCCGCGGCGCGCTGCTCCTCGAAAGCCGAGTAGTTGCCGTGGTACGCCCGCGCCCGGCCTTGCTCGAGATGAACGATGCGACCGGCGATCGCATCGAGGAACTCCCGATCGTGCGCGATGAGGAGCAATGTGCCGCGATACTCCCGGAGCCATTCCTCGAGCCACAGAATCGCATCGAGATCGAGATGGTTCGTCGGCTCATCGAGCAGCAGCAGGTCCGAGCGGCACATGAGCGCCTGGGCGAGGTTCAGCCGCACGCGCCAGCCGCCCGAGAACGCGCGCACCGGGCAGGTCTCATCGGCGGTCGTGAAGCCGAGTCCGCGCATCAGACGGGCGGCGCGGCTGCGCGCCGCGTAACCACCGGCCGCCTCGTAGCGCGCATGCAGCTCCGCGAGCCGCACTCCCGCCTGCCCGTCAGGCGGGGCGCCGACTTCGGACGTCGGGTCGGCGTTCGCGATCGCACGCTCGATCGCGCGCAGCTCCGTATCCCCGTCGAGCACGTGCTCGATCGCGGGCACCTCGCTCGCCTCGAGCTCCTGGGCGACGTGCGCGAGCGCAAGACCTGCAGGCATCTCAAACGTGCCCGCCTCCGGCTGCAGCTCGCCGCGCACGAGCGCGAGCAGGCTCGACTTCCCCGCGCCGTTCGCACCGGTGATCCCGACCTTCTCGCCGCGGAAGATCGTGAACGTCGCGCCCGAAAGCAGCAGCCGCGTGCCGCGGCGCAGGGAAACTTCATCTAGTCGGAGCATGGGCGTGCAACCACACTGTATCGACGTTCCCTGCGCGCCGGCAATGCGTGCCGGAACTGCGTCCCGGACTTGGGCGCTCTGCCCGGGCTACGCTTGCGGCGCACGTTCGCATCCGGGCGCACCGAATGATCGCGCGGCCGCGCCGCTCGAGCGTGCCGTTTGACGTAATCCGGAACGATGAGCGAGGTTCGCCCCATTCCATCGATGCGCGAGGATTCGCCCGCTCGCCCCGGCTCGCTGATCGAGGCCGTGCCCGATCTCATCGTGCTCGTCAGGCGCGACGGCACGCTGCTCGAGCACGGCGGCGGCCGCGACACGCCGGGACTCGCACCGCCTGGCGGCGCGGCGGGTCAGCCGCTCGAGGCGCTCTGGCCCGCGCCCTTTGCAATGCTGCTCAAGCAGCTCGTTCGCAAGGCGATCGCGCAGCGGTCCACGGCTGAGGCGCGCTGCGCGCATCGCGGATGCGAGTACACGCTTGCCGCGACGCCGTGCGGGTCCGACCGCGCCGTGTGCATGATCCGCGCCGCTCCGCCCGCTCTGCCGGATGACACCTCGGAGAGCGGCTCCCCTCCTAGTGCGCATCTCGATCGACGCGGGTTCCTGCGCCGTTTCAAAGACTCGCTGTCGCGGGCCGCGCTGCGCGAGATGCCGATCGCGGTCGCGGTGATCCACGTCGACGGTATCGCGGATATCGCTCAGGTGCTGGCCTCCCCCATTTCCGAGCAGGTGATGAGTGCGGCGATCCGCCGCCTTCCGCGCGGGAGCTCCGGCCCGCAGAACGCAATGGCATGGTATCTCGGACAGCTTTCCGAAAGCCTGCTCGCGCTCGTGCTCGAGAGCGCGGATCGGGATGCGATCGAGGGCTGCGTCTTAGGAATCTGCGGCAGCCTGAAGGAGCCGATCCGCACGGGCGATGCCGAGTTTCATCTGACACCCTGCGCCGGCGTGGCGATCCTCGGTCAGGACGCCTCCTCGCCCAAAGCGCTGCTCGATCACGCGCGCGCCGCCGCCGCGGAAGCGCGCCGCGCAGGCTCGGCTGCCGTGTGCTTCTTCAGCGATACCGTGCGGCTGCGCGCACTCGCGCGGCTCGACCTTGCGCGCGAGCTGCGCGAAGCGATCGACGCCGGTGACATTCGCCTGCGCTACATCGGGCGGCACGACCTCAGCACCGGACGCCTGCTCGCCTGTGTCGGCTATCTGCAGTGGCGCCATCCGCTGCGAGGGGAGATTCGGCCGGCGGAGTTCCTGCGGCTCGCCGCGGCGACCGGGCTCGCGGCGCCGCTCTCGCGGGCGGTGCTCGCTTGCCTCAAGAAGGATTTCGAGCTCTTCGCGGCGCGTTCGGGACCCGAAACGCGCATCTCCTTCGGTGCGCTGCGTCATCACGTCCTGCACGAGGATTTCGCGAACGACGTGTCGCGCCTCCTCGCCGAGGGCGTGCCCGCCGAGCGGCTCGAGCTCAGAATCGCCGAGAAGGTCTTCGTCGCGCGCGAGCCGGCGCGCTTCGCGCGCCTCGAAGCGCTCGGTGCGCGGCTCGTCATCGACGAGGTCGGGCGTGGAACGGGCTCGCTCGATGCGCTCGCGCGCGCGCGCATCTGGGGCCTGCAGCTCGATCGCGCCTGGGTGGCGGCGCTCACGGGCGATCCGATCGCCCGCAAAGTCTGTCGCGCGGGCGTCGCGATGGCTTCCGCGCTCGGACTCGTGCCCATCGCAACCGGCGTCGACGCTGCAAACATCCGCGAGGCACTGCTCGAGCTCGGCTGCCAGATCGGCAGTGGTGATCTGTATCACGGGCTCGCAGCCGACATAATGCTCGCTTCCTCTGCCGATCCCGCGGTGCAGCCCACTGCGGCGCACGCACCCCGGAATTGAGTTGAATCGGCCGCCTCCCGCGGCGATTTGACACCGCGTTATGCGACGTGCATCACGCGGATCGCCCGATCCGCTGCGCGTCGCTCGACCGCGACAGCGATCACAGCTGCCCGAGAATACGCCCCGACGCGACTCCAAAGACAAGAGCACACCATCATGCATTCGTACGGCCGGGTCCTGATCTCGCTCGCACTGCTCTCACTCGCCTCGCTCGCCTCGGCGCAACCGAAGCCGCCGCTCTACATCGTGGAGGCTCCGACTGCCTCCGCGGCCCGAGCGAGCGTGGCGCAGGTGCACGGGCGGATCGAGCGCGAGTTGCCGATCATTCACGCGGTCGCCGCGCGGCTCGATGCGCGGCAGGCGGCCCGCCTGCGTGCCACATCGGGCGTGCGGCTGTTCGAGGATCGGCAGGTCACGACGCGAGCGTCGCTTCTCGGCGGCCTGACGAACTCGCTCACGCGAACCCTCAGCCGTACGGTCAATTCAGTGAACTCGACGCTCGCGACGAACCCGCTCGTCACGGCTGTCACCAGCGTGACCACGCCTCTCATTTCGACGGTCACCACCAATCCGCTCGTGAGCAGCCTGACGACTCCGGTCGTCGCGGCGCTAAGCAGCAGCACGGTGACGCAGGACGGCACCGGGCTATTGGGACTCACGCTGACGTACGAGACCAACTACCCGATGGAGGTCGGCGCCGATACGTTGCAGAAGGCCGGCATCACCGGCAAAGGCGTCACCATCGCCGTGCTCGATACGGGACTGTGGCAGGACCTCTTGCAGAATTACGGCTCGCGGGTGCTCACCACCGTCGACGTGACGAATGGCGGCGCCGGCCCGGTCACCGGCGATCCGTACGGCCACGGGACGCACGTCACGTCCATCGCAGCGGGCGGAGCACAGAACCTCGCCGGCGAATATCTCGGCATCGCGCCGCAGGCCAACCTCGTCGTCGTGCGGGCGTTCGATGAGTATGGCGCCGGCTCCTACACTGACGTGATCGCCGGAATCAACTGGATCGTCGCGAACCGTGCGAAATACCACATCCGGGTGCTCAATCTCTCGATCGGTGCCCCCCCCGAGTCGTACTACTGGGACGACCCGATCGATCAGGCGGTGATGGCAGCCTGGAAGGCCGGCATCGTGGTCGTCACCGCAGCCGGAAACGAGGGCCCCGATCCGATGACGATCGATGTGCCCGGGAACGTGCCCTATGTCATCACGGTCGGGGCGCTCACCGACAACTACACGCCGTACGACTTCAGCGATGATCGTCTCGCCTCGTTCTCATCGACCGGTCCGACGCTCGAGGGCTTCGTGAAGCCGGAGCTGCTCGCCCCGGGCGGGCACATGGTCGCCTCGATGGCGAGCGGCAGCTATCTCGCGAACATCGATCCGGACTCGATGCTGATCGCCGAGCAGATGTTCACGATGTCCGGCACATCACAAGCTGCGGCCGTCACTTCGGGGGTCGTCGCGCTGATGCTGCAAGCCGATCCGACGCTCACGCCGGATACCGTGAAGTGCCGCCTGCTGGCCTCGGCGAGTCCGGCGGTGAGCTCCTCGGGGACTCTCGCCTACAGCGTCTTTCAGCAGGGAGCGGGTCTCATCAACGCTGTCGCGGCCGTCGATAGCTCCGCGCAGGGCTGCGCGAATGCGGGCCTCGACGTGAGCGCCGATCTGGCGGGTAGCGAGCACTTCGGCGGCCCCGCCAACCGGGACGCGAACGGCAACTACTACATCATGAACATGAACGGCTCGCGGTGGGGCGAGGCACAGCCCGGCGACGGGTTCTCGTGGTCGGGCGGCTATCCCTATAGCCAGGGCTATGCATGGAGCTCGGGATACGCCTGGTCACAGGGCTATGCCTGGACGAAAGGCTACGCCTGGACGAAGGGCTACGCTTGGACCAAGGGATATGCCTGGACCAAGGGATATGCGTGGACCAAGAACGTCCCCTGGTGGGGCACGTCCGAGGCTCCTCCGGTCACCTCGACCGCTCCGACAGTGCCCTGGGTCCCCAATCAATAGCATGAGCATGCGATAGCGTGAGCGAGCGGATTCGCGCGGGCGCCTGGCGCCCGCGTCTCTTTGCGGGGCTCCTCCTCAGCGCTCTCGCCTCGGCGGCGGCCGATGCGGGGGCCCCCTCGCTCGTTCTCGAGCATCTGACGACGGCCGATGGACTTCCGGACGGCAGCGTGCCGGCGATCCTGCAGGACTCGCGGGGCTTCATGTGGTTCGGCACGGAGGACGGGCTCGTCCGCTACGACGGTCAGGACCTCGTGCGCTACGCTTATTCCCGCGGCGCTCGCCACGGGCTGCCCGGCAATTTCATCTATCAGATCGTCGAGGACGCGCGACAGAATCTCTGGATCGCGACCAATGGCGGCGGAGTCGCCCGCTGGAATCGCCTCAAAGACGATTTCACCGTCTACCGCCACGATCCGCAGGATTCCCGCTCGCTCGCGAGCGACTCGGTGCGCGCGCTCGCGATCGATGCAAGCGGGCGGATCTGGATCGGGACGATCGACGCCGGTCTCGACCTCCTCGATCCCGTATCGGGCCGCGTCGAGCACTTTCGCCACGATGCATCGAATCCGGGATCCCTGGTGAGCGATGAGATCTTCTCGCTGATGCGCGATCGGGCGGGCCGGATTTGGATCGGCACATCGAAGGGGCTCGACGAGCTCGAGCCCGGAGCGCGTGCGTTCCAGCACCTGGGCCACGTCGCAGGGGATCCCCACTCCTTGAGCGGCAACGAAATCTCGCACGTGCTCGAGGATCCGAGCGGCTCGATCTGGGTCAGCACGTTCGACGGCGGCCTCGATCGGATGGACGCGGACGGGCAGGTCGTGCAGGTCTTCCGGCACGATCCTCGGCGTCGCGACTCTTTGGCAAGCGATGACGTACGAGCGCTGCTCGTCGACCGTGCGGGCCGGTTCTGGGTGGGCACCGAAAACGGACTCGATCTGCTCGACCGCTCGACGGGCGAGGTCGTCCATTACCGGCACGAGCCGGGAGACCCGCAATCCTTGCGTAACTCGACCGTCCTGTCGCTGTATCAGGACGAGAGCGGCATCGTGTGGATCGGCACCTTCGGTGGCGGTGTCAGCCACTGGAATCCGCGCAGCTCCGAGCTCGGTGCATACCGTCCCGACTGGCTGGGAGGCCGATTCGTTTCCGCCTTCGCGGATGCGCCGGATAACCGAGCGTGGATCGGATCGATCGGCGGCGGACTGGTCGAGTTCGATCCTGATTCCGGGAAAGCGCGGAATCTGAGCTCCATCGTCGGCCGGCCCACCGTCATCGATGACGGACGCGTGATGTCGCTGCTCGCCGATCGCCGGGGTGCGTTGTGGATCGGCAGCTTCGGTCGGGGACTCTATGAGCTCGATCCGCACGGGCGGCTCCTGTCCTTCGGGGTCAAGCGGGGCGACCCGCACAGCGTGAGCGCGCCCGGCATCGAAACGATCTTCGAGGGCAGGAGCGGCGAGGTCTGGATCGGCACGTTCGGCGGCGGCGCGGACGTGCTCGACCCCGCCACCGCGCGGATCCGCCAGCTGCCCTACGGGGTCGCGCCTGGCGCCGTGAGCTCGGCGAATGTGACCGCCTTCGCCGAGGATTCGCGCGGCGATCTGTGGATCGGGACGGACGGCGGGGGGCTCGATCTCGCACGCGCGGACGGCACGATCATCAAAGTGTTCCGGCACGATCTGAAGGACCCGGCCAGCCTGCCCTCCGATACCGTGTATGCGCTCGCGGTGGACGCGCACGATCGGGTCTGGATCGGCACGCGCGGCGGCGGTCTCGCGCTCGCCACGGGAAATGCCGCAGAGCCCGACGAGATCCGCTTCCGCTCCTTCTCGAGCAAGGACGGACTCTCGAGCGACACCATCTACGGCGTGCTCGTGGATGCAGCCGGCCGCCTCTGGCTGAGCGGCAGCGCCGGTCTCATGCGCTTCGATCCGACCGAGCATACCGTCAAAACCTATCACCGGGAGGATGGTCTGCAGGGCGAGGAGTTCGATTCCGGAGCCTACTTCAGGCTGCGCGATGGGCGCCTGTGCTTCGGCGGTCCGGGTGGATTCAATATCTTCGATCCATCGCGCCTGGCGGAGGATGTGCAACCGCCGCGGCTCGCGCTCACGCGCGTCGAGATTCTCGGCGTGCCGGCGCCCGGACCCGTCCCGTACTGGCTACGAAGCCGCATTCCTCTCAGCTACCGCGACAATATCGTCTCCCTCGATGTGGGCGTGCTCGACTTCACCTCGCCGAAGCACAACCGGCTTGCGTATCGTATGGCCGGGCTCACCGACCGCTGGATCGATCTCGGGACGCAGCATCGCATCACGCTGACGAATCTCGCTGCGGGCGATCACGTGCTCGAGGTCCGCGGTGCGAACTCCGATTCGGTGTGGAGCAACCCGTTGCGGATCACACTGCACCGCAATCCCGCTCCCTGGGCCTCCGCATGGGCGTACGCGCTCTATGCGCTCGCCGCGCTCGGCCTCATCGCTCATCGCTTGCGCAAGCACCGACTGCAGCGTCGGGCCGAAGCTCGCGAGCGCGAGAGGCTCGAAGCGGAGGTTGCCGCCCGCACTCACGAGCTCACCGAGAGCAATCGGCAGCTCGCCGAAGCGGCCCGAGCGAAGAGCGACTTCCTCGACCGCATGAGCCACGAGCTGCGCACGCCGATGAACGGCGTCGTGGGCATGACCGAGCTGCTCGCCCGCACGCCGCTCTCGGCCGTCCAGTCGCACCTGACCGAGACGATCCGCTCGTCGGCGCAGGTGCTCGTGCGGATCGTCAACGACCTGCTCGATCTCTCGCGTGCACAGGCGGGCAAGATCGCCCTCGAAGTCCTGCCGCTCGATCTCGACCGCATCCTCGATGAGTGCACGAGCGTCTTTGCGGCGACCGTTCAATCGAAGGGAATCGAGCTCAGCGCGCGCCCGCCGTCGGGCGCCTTGCCGGGAGCCGAACGGCAGCTGCTCGGCGACCCGTTGCGTGTGCGTCAGATTCTGATGAATCTCATCGGCAACGCCGTCAAGTTCACCGAGCGGGGCCGCGTCGTTGTCGGAGCCGTCGTCGCGAGCGTCGAGGCGGACCGCGCGGCCCTGCAGCTCTCGGTGTGCGACACCGGGATCGGCATGGATGCCGCAACGATCGGCAAGATCTTCGATCCCTTCACGCAGGCAGATGAATCCACCAGCCGCCGCTTCGGCGGCAGCGGCCTCGGGCTTGCGATCTGCCGTGAGCTCGCCGAGCTCATGGGCGGGCACATCACGGTCGAGAGCACTCCCGGAAAAGGCTCGACGTTCCGCGTCTCCTTACCGCTCGCCGTCGCCGGTCCACAGCCAGCCGCGTCGCAGGAGCGAGCCGTTGCGGCCCCGCCCGTGGCGGCGCCCTCTGCGATCGGCGGGCGCGTCTTGCTCGTCGAGGACGAGCCGGTCAATGCGGCCGTCGCGCAGGGCTATCTCGGAACGCTCGGATGCGAGTGCCTCTGGACGAGGCACGGCGCAGACGCCGTTGCACACAGCGCGGCGGAGCGGTTCGACCTGATTCTGATGGATCTGAACCTTCCCGGGCTCGACGGCTTCGCAACGACCCAACTGATCCGCGAGCGCGCGCGCGGCGGCGGGCGCACCCCCGTCGTGGCCCTGACGGCGCACGATGCCAGCCGGGTGCGCGACCGCTGTCTCGCGGCCGGGATGGACGACGTACTGACGAAACCCTACACGCTCGAAGCCTGCGAGCAGCTGCTCAGGCGCTGGATACCGCGCGACGACGCGGAAGCGCGCGGGGACGAGCGGCTCGAAACCGGCCCGCACGGCACGGAAGTGCGCAGCAGCGCTCCGTTGCGCGCTGGGGCGCCCAGCGCCTCCGATGAGCCGGAGTCCCTCTCGAGCGTCGATGCCGATGTCGTCGCGCGCCTACGCGCCGCGCGTGCGCCAGGCCGCGCCGATCTCTACGGCAAGCTCGTCGAGCTGTTCCGCGCAGGTTCCTGCGGCGCCCTCGCCGCGCTCGGCGCAGCCCTTGATCTCGGCGATCTCGCCTGCGCGCGGGCGATCTGCCACAAGCTCAAATCGAGCGCGGCGAACGTCGGCGCGGGCGTCTTCTCGCAGCACGTCCGGCGGCTCGAACAGCGCTGCTCGGCGGGCGACGGCGCCGGCGCCCGCGAGCTCTACGAACGATTGAAAGCGTCCCATCCGGCGCTCGTCGCGGAGCTCGAAACACTGCGTCTCGAGGAGATCGCATGACTGAAGGGGGAGAACATCGCATGGGCGGGGACGTCGCGCCAAAGCCGATTGCCATCATCGCGGACGACGAGGATATCGGCCGGCTGCTTCTCGCCGAATCGACCGAGCAGGTCGGCCTCGCGCCGCTCGGATTCGATAACGGCACGGCCGCGCTCGATGCCGCGCTCGCGCACGGCGCCGCGCTCGTGCTCCTCGACGTCGACATGCCAGGCCTCGACGGCTATGCCGTATGCCGGCGGCTGCGCAGCGACCCCCGTTTCACGAGCGTACCGATCGTGATGGTGACCGGGCACGAGGACTCGGCGGCGATCGGGCTCGCGTTCGAGGCCGGTGCGACGGACTTCATCTCCAAACCGGTCAACTGGGCGCTCCTGCCCCGCCGGCTCGAATACATCCTGCGCAACGCCGCGGCAGCCGAGCGCATCGAGCGCCTGGCGTACTTCGACCCGCTCACCGGATTGCCGAACCGGCAGCGCTGCCTCGAGACCGCCGAGCGGCAATTCGCCGAGGCCGCCGCGGCCGGCGAGTCAGTGGCCATCGTGTATCTCGATCTCAACAGCTTCAAACGCGTCAACGACACCTTCGGCCATTCCGTCGGCGATGCGGTACTGCGCACCGTGGCGGACAAACTCACCGCCGTGGCCTCTCGGCCTGAATCGCCGGCGGCGCATGTCTTCGTCTCGCGATTCGGCGGGGACGAGTTCGTGATCCTCGTTCGAGATGCCGAGGCACGCTCGATCGCGATCCAGATCGCCGAGGACTGCAGTGCTGCGTTCCAGTCGCCCATCGCCTACGACGGCCTCGAGTTCTACTCCGCCCCGAGCATCGGCATCGCCGAATATCCGCGCGACGGGCACGACGTGGCGACCGTGCTCAAGCACGCCGACACCGCCATGTATCAGGCAAAGACCGGCGCCGCCGCCCCGATCGCGATCTACGCACCTGCGATGAGCAGCCGGCTGCGCGACTGGCTCGATCTCGAGGCGCGCCTGCGGCGCGCCGTGCAGGACGATCGTGTACACCTGCTGTTTCAGCCGAAGTTCCGGCTGAAAGACGATCGGCTCTCGGGCGTCGAAGCGCTGCTCCGCTGGTGCGACAGCGAGCACGGTGAAATCTCTCCGAACCGTTTCGTGGAGATCGCCGAGGACAGCGGACTCATTCTCGACATGGGCAGCTGGGTCGTGCGCGCCGCATGCCGCCAGCTGCGCAAGTGGCTCGATTCGGGCTACACCGTGCCGCTCGCGATCAACGTCTCGGGCAAAGAGCTGCTGCACGGCGACCCCGCGCGCGTCATCGAGCGGGAAGCGGCCGCCGCCGGCGTGCCGACTTCGCTGATCGAAGTCGAGATCACCGAATCGATCCTGGTGAAGGATTCGGCCATCGTACGCAATGCGCTCGAGCGGCTGCGCGGGCTCGGCTGCGGCATCGCACTCGATGATTTCGGGACCGGGTACTCCTCGCTCGCATACATCACCCGCTTCCCGCCCGATCGGATCAAGATCGACAAGGCTTTCGTGCGCAACGTCGATCGCTCGGCGAGCGATGCCGCGATCGCGAATGCGATCCTCTCTCTCGGGGGAAGCCTCGGTCTCGTCGTGACGGCCGAAGGCATCGAACGTCCGAGCCAGCTCGAGTGGCTGCGCGCACGCGGCTGCGACGAGGTGCAGGGATTTCTGCTCTCGAGGCCGCTTTCGGCCGAGGAGCTGGAGCGCCGCTTTCTGAGCAACACGGTCTTTTCCGAGGATTTGACTGGCGCGACTCGACCCCGCGCTAGGGTTCGTTAGGGCGTCACGCCGCGCGCCCGGCCCAGATCGACGACCCGGGGCATAAGGTCCACCGCCGCGGCGATGTCCTTGCGCCCCTCGGCCTTCAGACCCTTGCGAAGCTCCGCGACGCCGCGCGAATACAAGGACCAGGCGTTGTTCGGCTGCACGCGCAGCGCTGCGTCGTAGTCCTCGATCGACTTGTCGAGGACACCCAGCCGCAGCTCGACGAGCGCGCGGCTGTCGAGGAAGTCGGCGGTTCCGGGCCTCAGGCGCAACGCCATATTGCAATCGTTGAGCGCACGCCGCAGGTCCTGCCCCGCGAGCGCTCTCGCCCGGCAGCGACCGTTCAGCGCCCCCGGCCGGCGGGAGTCCTCCGCGTGGCCGTCGATCCACAGGTCGAACTGCGAGACAGCCGGGGCATAGAGCCCGGCGCTCACGTACAGACCGGCCAGCGTGAGACGGATGTCCCCTCGCTTGGGCGACAGCCGCTCCGCCGCCTCGACGTCCGCGACGGCGCCGGTGTGGTCGCCGCTTCTGAGCCGGAGCCGCGCTCGCGAGACGAGCATGCCCGCATCGTTCGGGTCGAGCTTCAACGCCTGATTGAAATCATCGAGGGCGAGGCGCGGCTGCGCGGCGGCGAGCCGGAGCTGTCCGAGCTGGTAGAGATAGCTCGCCTGCGCGGGAGCGAGCTCGCACGCCCGTGTCAGGTCGGCGATGGCGCGGTCGAGCTCGTGGCGTGCGGCGAAGGCCATCCCCCGGCGGCTGAACCCAGCCGCATCGGCGGGCTCGGCACCGTTCGCGCCGCGGCTCGATGCCGGCTCGGCAGCGGGAGCGCTGCTCGCTTGCTTCAGAGGCGCCCTCGACAGGTTGAACACCGGCCCACCGTCATAGGTGAAGTACAGCAGGTTCTGGCTCAACGCAACATAAATGCGGTGCGAGAGAAAGAAATCGGCGCCGATCAGCATGTCGAAGTCCGGCAGGCTCAGATCCGCAACGCGCAACTGCGCATTGCGGACTTCCTCTCCCCCGATATCAAACTTTGGGAAGGTCGCGATCCAGGACTTCACGACCTGCGATCCGATACCGCGCACGAAGCCTCCTGCCCGCACTCCCGGTCCGTCCGGCCTGAAACCGGCGCGCTCGGCAGCGCGGCGCGCGAGCATCGATCGACCCGAGCCGGTATCGAACACGACCCGAATCTTGCGCCCATCGAGCTCTGCAGTACCGATGATGAGCGACCTACCGGCGTTGATCCAGTCGATATCGATCACGGAAAGAGACTGGCTCTTCGGGTCCTTGACCCAGTAGCTGAGCATGGCCTTCCCACAGCCCTCGGGACGCCAGAGGCGGATTGCGCCGGTCGCGAGGTCATACTCCGTATCGCCGAGTCTCAGGATGTTCTCCCCTATCACACCGCCGAAGTCGCTCCCGCCCACGATGAATTGCACGTGGCGCAACGGAATGCCCGCAAGCGTGAACTGGCTGACGGTGGTCACGGACACGTCGGTCGACCCGCCCACTCCCTTGATGCGCAGATGGTAGGGAGCCGGCTCCAGATACAGCTTGAATTGCGCAGCGACGGCGGAGCTGATCATGCTGTAGAAGAGGCCGCTGTCGACCAGGAATCGCGCATCCGCGCCATTGATCCTCACGGGAACGGTGGGCTGCAGGCCTCGCATCGTCACCGGAAGCTCTGCGAGCTTCGCGAGCGTGCAGCGCGCGAGGGCGCGAGGGCCGGGAATCAGCAATGCAGTGAGGGCCGCGGCGGCGGCCAGAACCCCGGGCCGCGTGGAGCCTGTACGAGGAATCATCGGCGCGTCCCTCTTGCGTTTCTGCCCGCAGGGTCCTGCTCAGCGCGCGGACTCGTTCTCGGTCGCGAAGCCCGCGAGCTCCGGCGGGACGAACGTGAGATCGGTCGCCTCACGGATCGCCAGTCGGATTTGCAGATCCAGCACTTCCTGTGGAACGGCGCCCTGATATCCCTGCAGGCTGCGGGCGAGTGCCTGCGCGGCCGACACATGCTCGGTCCGCGCCACGCGATAGGCTTTGACGACCAGCGCTTCTGCGGCACCCGGAGTGAGGAACTGGGGCAGTGGCAGCTGAAGCTCTTCGAGCTCCTGCTGTGTCACCTGCAGCTCGAGCCGTCCGGCAAGTGCGACGATGAGGGCCGCGGCCTGCGCAGCAGTCACCGTGGGCAGAATCGGAATTTTCACGTCGATGCGGCCCGGGCGTTTGAGGTCCGCCTCGATAAGATCGGGGCGCGACGAGGCGAAGACCCACATGACCTTGCCGCGGTTGGCCGTATTCGACATTTCCTGTGCGACCATCGAGTAAAGCCGCCCGGAAAGTCCGCTATCGCCTGCGCCGGAGTCGCGCCGGCCGAGCGTCTGATCCGCCTCGTCGATGAATACGATGCAGCGCCCGAGCGCCCGGATGAGCCGGAAGATCTTCTCGAGGTTCGACTCGCTCGACCCGATCCACTTGTCGCGGAAGTTCTTCAGCTTCAGCACGGGAACGCTCGCCTCGCCGGCGAGGCATTCGACGAGGAATGTCTTGCCCGTGCCGATCGGGCCGCAGAGCAGATAGCCCATGGGCAGCGCCCGCAGGTCGTTGAGACGCCAGAGTGCGATGTCCTGGCGCAGCCAGCTCTTGAGCGACTCCTGACCGTGATAGTCCTCCAGGGTGCGCGTCGACTCCACGAACTCGATCAGCCCGGGCGCATCGCGCTCGACCATCTCCTTCTTCAGCACCGCGAAGTCTTCCGACTGGAGCCTGCGTCCGTTGTGAGCCCGCAGCTTGGTGATCTGCTGGAGCGTGTTCACCGATACCCCGCTCACCGCCGCGGCAAGTGCCGCCACATCGGTCGTCCTCGGGATGGTCTCGGGATGCTCGCGCTGCAGGAGACCGAGCGCGGCTTGCAGCTCGCTCACCGAGGGAAGCGGTATGCGCACCAGCTTCACCTGCGGGGAGAAGACGATCAGGGGTTCTACGTCGGTCAGATTGTCCGCGATGAGCAGGCTTGCGAACGGGAGCTGGATGAAGGGGCTGCCGAGCGCCCACTCGCGCACGAGGTACGTGAGACTGCCATGCTCGAAGCCCGTCCCGTCGGCGGGCAGCAGCTGATCGAGACCGCGCAGGATGACCGCCACGCGCGGAAGGTCGCCATGGCCGACGGCGCTCAGGTTCCCGAGATAACGCATGTAACGGCCGATGAAGCGCACGGCTTCGAGCGGCTGTTGCGGAAGCGAGCGCATCACGGGCGGAGCCCACTGCGCGAGGCGCTTCTCGCCTCGCTCGACCGTCAGCCCGTTGCCGAGGTCGTACGAGAGGATGACGTCCGTCGCACCGAGCATCTCATCCTCGATGAAGCGATCGATGCCGACGAACCGATCGCCGATGGCGAAGCGGTCGTGAACGTTCCCGTACAGCAGGAACTGCCCGCACGCGCCGCTTTCGAGCGCGGTCGAGAGATCGGCCGCCCACTCGGGCAAGCGAGCTTGCCCCTGGGCTAATGGCCGTGCCGCTTGCATGACGGTCGACATTGCTCGCTTGCTGCTCGCCCGTCAATCGATCACGATGCGAGCGCCGCGCCGGTAGGTCCAGTACGCCTGGGCCCAGTCGATCAGCACGACGAGCCGGTTGCGAAAGCCGATCAGAAAGAAGATGTGCGCCGTGAGCCAGGTCCACCACGCAATGAGGCCGGTCAGGCGGATACGACCGAAGTCGACGACGGCGGCGCTGCGCCCGATCGTCGCGAGCGAGCCGTAATCGCGGTAGCGAAACGGCGTGGCGCGCCGGCCCTCGAGCGCCGCGCGGATCGCGCGCGCCGCATGTCGGCCCATCTGCTTTGCGGCCGGCGCCACGCCCGGCACCGGCCGCGAGCCTTGCGCGACTCGCGCCAGATCTCCGGCGACGAACACTTCCGGGTGCTCCGGCAGATTCAAATGAGGCGTGACCGCCACGCGACCGGAGCGGTCGAGCTCGACTCCGAGCAATGCCCCGAGCCGGGAGGCTGCGACGCCCGCCGCCCAGATCATCGTGCCGGCCGCGATGCGCTCGGGCCCCATATGAACACCTCGAGGGTCCATGTCCGTGACGGCCTGACCGGTGCGCACCTCGACTCCGAGGCGCTCGAGGCGGCGATGCGCGTCCGCAGACAGTGACGCAGGAAAGCGCGGCAGCACTCGCGGACCCGCTTCGACGAGCAGAATCCGCGCGGATGCCGGGTCTATGCGGCGGAACTCTCGTTTCAAAGTATGGTGGGCGATCTCCGCGAGCGTGCCGGCGAGCTCCACGCCCGTCGCGCCCGCACCGACGATCACGAAGGTGAGCCACGCGGTGCGTTCTGCCGGATCATTGCAGCCCTCGGCACGCTCGAACGCGGTGAGAATGCGCGCGCGAACGTTCAGTGCGTCCGCAAGCGTCTTCAGGCCCGGCGCGTAGGGCGCCCACTCCCCGTGGCCGAAGTAGGCGTGGGTGCTCCCGGTCGCGACGATCAGATAATCATAGGCGTGCGGCGCAGCGTCGATCATGACCCGCTTCGCGTGCACGTCGATCGAGCGCACCTCCCCGAGCAGCACCGTGACATTGCGCTGATTGCGCAGGATGTGCCGCAGCGGCGCGGCGATCGAGGGCGCGGCGAGGCCGGCCGTCGCGACCTGATAGAGCAGCGGCTGAAACGTATGATAATTGTGCCGGTCGACGAGCAGAACCTCGCCCTGCGCGCCCGCGAGCTCGCGCACGGCCGTCAGGCCGGCGAAGCCGCCGCCGATGACGAGGATTCGCGGGTTCAGCGGCGCCATCGGCCTCAGCAGCGGTGCACGCGCAGGCTGCGCAACGCGCCGCTCGAGTCGACCTGCAATTCAAGCTCGATCGGCTGACAGCAGATCTGACAATCTTCGATGTAGGCCGCCGCGCCGGCGCTTGCATCGACCAGCGTATCGAAGCGCTCGCCGCAGTAAGGACACTGGATGGTATGAAACGTCGCCGCCGCCCCACGCGCCTGGCCCTGTTCACGGCCCGGCTCGAAGACCGGATCGAGGCCATAGAGTGCATCGATATCGAGCGGCGCCGACGCGCTCGCATCGGGGTGGTTCGATGGCTGGCGCGACCGCGGGTGTCTCATACGCCTACTATCCCCGCGCGCCCACCGCCTGCCAACTCAGGTTCGTGCGCCCCCGTTCACGTACAGCAGCAGGTCGGGGCGCTTCGTGAGTAGCACCCGCCGTGCACTGAGCCATGTGCATGAAATTCCGCCATTTTATGGTGGAATTTCAGTGGATGGTGGGCCTGGTAGGATTCGAAAAACGCGACGAACACGCTGAAGATCGGGTGATTCACCGATCAGTCCTGCCTACGTACCCCCAGGCGTACCCCCATCCGGTGTCTCGGAACGGAACCAGATTCCGAGAGCCGAGCGCTCAGTTCATGCCTGCCCCGCCATCGACGCCGCTTCGACCGCGAAGGTCGTCCATCTGATTACCGAAACACGTACCCGAAATGATGGCTCTGGCGGCGCACGCTGTCCAACAGAGCGATAAACGCCGTGCGATCGTTTCGGGGACGCGCAAAGCCGGTACCAGGGGCTGTGGGTGATCCGGGGCGGCATCCATCTGGTCGCAGTCCGCCGCCACATAGCTTGTCTGCATCGCCGCTGACCGGATTTACGAGTGTTCGCCGCTCGGCAGACGCTCTTCGGGCAACTGGCCGCGGACCACACGGCGGAACACATTGAGGCGAATCGCCTCGCGGTGCAACGTCGCACGCATCGACGTCTGGCTCGAGCACTGCAGGGCTGGCACTGTCCGCCATTCCCGGCGGTTTGCTTCAAGTCCCGACAAGCTCGATGAATACGGTCCGACCACCGAGGGACTGAGAGCGTTTCGATGAGAGCGGAGCACAGCACTCTCGACCTTGGACGGGCGTGACGGATCCACCGACGACACGATAGAGATTTGCACCGGCTATCGACCTCTTCTGGTGGCACCATGAATTCCTAATCGACCTCAACCGCGCCCTATTTGAGACCAATGAACTGTTGAAGGGAGCGTCCATGCGCGTCTATCAGAGTCGACGATGAAAAGTCAAAAGACATCCGCTTCGAATGGGAGTAGAAGGCGATATCTGAGGCATCGTTAGACCCGCATCAGTTTGTTTGAGAGAGGCAGGATTGGCAGCCGGGTGCTGCCGTTTAACAGGTTCCGTATGCCGCAGTTCGCTCTCATCGCCTGTCGAGTGCCATTTGAGACCAAGGCGCGCGTCCGTCAACTCGCCGACCGGGAGCGGATCACCGAGTCGACGCTCCTACGCCAGCTGCTCGAGGTGGTGCTGCGGACTGCCGGCCTTGGTGAGCCGCCGCCGATCGCGCCGGCTGGCAAGGTGAGCCGCGATGCACGCGTCAACGTGCGCCTCGAGAACGAGGACTGGCGGCTGCTCAAGGAGCGCGCGAAGGCGAGGGGGCTTCCTTCAGCGACCTACTTGTCCTTTCTCACTCGATCGCACGTTCGGGGAGCAGCGCCGCTCCCGAATGCGGAGTACACGCTCCTCAAGCAGTCGGTCGAGCAGCTCGCCGCCATCGGCCGGAATCTCAATCAGATCGCTCGGGCGATGAACCAGGGCGACCGATCGGCTGGGCCGGGACAAGCGGAGCTCACCGCGATGCTGACGACAACAGAGGCGCTGAGGCAGCACTTCAGGGCGCTGCTCGAGGCCAATAGCCGATCTTGGAGGACGGAGTGTGAACGGTGGTCAGGAACCGCCTGATTCCGGGGATTGGGGTGCGCTTCTTGATCTGAGCAGCCCTTGCCGGCGTTCGTCTCTTTCTCTTCGATCTTGATCTCTATCGTCTTTGTCCGCGCGAC
>JBOHZR010000014.1:0-6947 GCA_050738595.1 Steroidobacteraceae bacterium
CCGCAGCACCCGCCGCGCCCGGCGGCATCGCGCGCTCGAGCGCCGCGAGACGCGCTTCGAGGGCCTCGGCCTTGGCACGCGTGCGCTCGAGAACCTTCGTCTGCGCGTCGAACTCCTCGCGCGTCACCAGATCGAGGCGGCCGAGCGCTGCCCGCAGCACCGCGCGGAAGTTCGACTCGAGGTCCTGCTGCATTCCCTTCAGCGCAGGCGGCACGCTCTCGAGCAGACGGCGGACGATCTCGTCGATTCGAAACGGATCCATGGCTGCCCTCATTTGATGCGCGCGCGCCGGCGTCGGCACCAAAGCCGTGCGGGCTCGCGCCCGTACCGCGCGCAACAGCCTGGAATTCCAGGAGAAAAGCGCATGGCACGGAAGCTGCACCAGCAAGGCGCGCTCGGACGTCGAGCGTACGCGACCCGAAGTGCCGCGTCAGCCGCCGCCTGCGTCCAGACCGGTGCAAACGGCGAATTATCGCGAATTTGAACGTATAGCGGGAGAGATCATGCCGACCGCCCGAAGCCTCGAGCCCTCGCGCGGCGCATCAAGCGCCGTGGAACCGACCGACCTCGCCGCTCGAACTCGCCACCGCACGCGGACTCGAGCGGCGCTCAACGCGGCGGGGCTCGTCGCCGCGCTCGCAGTGCTCGCGCCGGCGCTCGCCGAGGCAGCGACCCCCACGCCCAACAAAGGCGACATGGCGTGGATGATGACCTCCACGGCGCTCGTGCTGTTCATGTCAGTGCCGGCACTCGCGCTGTTCTATGGCGGGCTGGTGCGAACCAAGAACATGCTGTCGGTGCTCATGCAGGTGTTCGTGGGCTTCTCGCTCATCACCGTCTTGTGGTGCGTGTACGGGTACTCGCTCGCGTTCACGCAGGGGAACGAGTTCTTCGGCGGCCTCTCGCGGCTGTTTCTCAACGGCACCTTCGACTCGGCGACCGGCAACTACTCGATGGTCGGCACGTTCGACAAGGGCACGCCCCTCGTCGAGCTCGTCTATGTCGCCTTTCAGGCGACGTTCGCGGCGATCACCTGCTGCCTGATCCTCGGCTCGCTCGTCGAGCGCATCAAATTCTCCTCCGCGCTCGTGTTCCTCACGCTCTGGTTCACCTTCGCCTACTGCCCGGTCGCGCACATGGTGTGGTACTGGCCGGGGCCCGACGCCTTCACGACGGGGATGTCGGCGGCTGCAGCCGCGAAGGTGAGCGCGACCGGCGGACTCATCTGGCAGTGGGGCGCTCTCGATTTCGCCGGCGGCACCGTGGTGCACATCAACTCCGGCGTCGCGGGCCTGGTCGGGGCAATCCTGCTCGGCAAGCGTGTCGGTCTCGGCAAGGAAGCCATGCCGCCGCACAGCCTCACGATGACCATGATCGGCGCCTCGATGCTCTGGTTCGGCTGGTTCGGCTTCAATGCCGGCTCGGCGCTCGAGGCGAACGGCTCCGCGGCGCTCGCATTCATGAACACCTACCTCGCGACCGCTCTCGCGGTGCTCTCGTGGATGTTCGCCGAGTGGATCGTCAAGGGTAAGCCCTCGATGCTCGGGGCCGCATCGGGTGCGGTCGCGGGGCTCGTCGCGATCACGCCGGCCGCCGGCAACGTCGGAATCCCCGGCGCGTTCGTCATCGGCATCGGCGTCGGCCTCGTTTGCTTCTGGGGCGTCACGGGCCTGAAGAGAATCACCGGCCTGTTCGCCGACGATGCGCTCGATGTGTTCGGCGTGCACGCACTCGGGGGAATCTTCGGCGCACTCACGACGGGGATTTTCAACGACCCCGCCCTCGGGGGCCCGGGCCAAGTCATCGACTGGGTCACCGGCAAGACGGGCTACCCCGGCATCTGGACGCAGTTCGTCATCCAAGCGAAGGCGGTCGGACTCGTGATCGTGTGGACCGCGGTGGTCGCCTTCGTCGCGTTCTACCTGGTGAAGATCGTCATGGGCCTGCGCGTGAGCGAGGAAGACGAGCGCGAGGGGCTCGATGTGACCACCCACGGCGAGCGCGCTTACACGATGTAGGCACCACGCTGCGGCGCGCGCGGTCGGGACAGGCCCCACCTGGCCTCCCGGCCGTGCGCGTTTCGGCCGTCGAGCTCCCGGAGCGTCCGGGACCGTGGGCCCCGTCTCGGCGGGCGGCGGGGCCAGTGTGACGGAGTTCAAAGGTGCCGGGGCATGCGCGCCCCATAATCATGCCGTCCCCAGTGGGTCGTTCCCGCCCCCGAGAGGGCATTCGCATGCGCCGACACGTGGTCATCCAACTCGGACTCCTCGCCTCCGGCATCCTGTCGGTCGGCTTCGCAGGGAGCGGCGCGCATGCGGAGGACATCTGGAAAGGGGTCGACCCTCAGGGCCACGTGCAATACAGCGACCACTGGACGCCGGGCGCCGTGCTCATCAAGACCGATCATCCTCGCGAGAGCGACACCACCGCCTCGTCCGATGATCAGTCGCAGCTCGATGCCACGAGCAAGCGCATCGACGAGGACTTGAGCCGCGATGCCGCGCAGCGCGCGGTGCGGAAGGATCAGGCGGCGGCCCGCGCGGAGCAATGCAAGCAGGCGAAGGATCGCTATCAGAAAGCGATCGAGGCACGCCGCATCTATCGCGAGGACAAGAACGGCGACCGCACGTATCTGAGCGACGATGAGGCCGACAAGGCCCGCGTCCAGGCGCGCTTGGACGTTGAGAGCGCCTGCGGTGCGAAGGCATCGGCCGACTCCTCCGCGAACGCCTCCTGACCTGAGACGGCGACTGCACTCACGATTCTGACCCGCGGGCCCCGAGCGGCTGGCGGGCGCAGCGCATTGGCGCTCGATTGCGCGAGCGATATGATGAGCCGCACGCTCGCGCGGAGAGCGCGTGGATCATCCAATGCGCATCGACTTCACGAAGATGCACGGCCTCGGCAACGACTTCATCGTCTTCGATGCGCCGTCGAGCGGCCTGCCCTGCACCGCCGAGCTGCGCCGCCTCGCCGACCGGCGCACCGGCATCGGCTTCGATCAGGCGCTCGTGCTCGAGCCGCCGCGGCGTGCGGGTTCGAGCCTCTCGTATCGCATCTTCAATGCCGATGGCGACGAGGTCGAGCAGTGCGGGAACGGCGCGAGGTGCGTCGCCGCGCTCTGGCAGCGGCGCGGCCGGGCGCGCTCCGGCGAGCCGATCGTGATGGACAGCGCAGGCGGTGCCGTGCGCGCACGCGTGCTCGCCCCGGATCTGGTCTCAGTTGAGATGGGTGTGCCGAGCTTCGATCCCCGCTCGCTGCCCTTCGATGTGCCAGGCAACTTATCGGGCGATGCGCAGCTCTACGAGCTCGAGGCGGCCGGGCAGACCGTCCGCATCGGCGTCGTCTCGCTCGGCAATCCGCACGCGGTGCTCACGGTGAATTCGGTCGATGCGGCGCCTGTCGAGCGCCTCGGGCCAGCCATCGAGCGCCATTCCCGTTTCCCGGCAAGAGTGAACGTCGGGTTTCTTCAGATCGTCGACCGCGGCCACGTGCGCTTGCGGGTATACGAGCGCGGCACGGGCGAGACGCTCGCATGCGGAACGGGCGCGTGCGCGGCGGTCGCCTTCGCCAGGCGGGCCGGCCTCACCGATTCGCAGGTCCGCGTGCAGGCACGCGGTGGAGAGTTGCGCGTAAACTGGAACGGGCCTGGCGAGCCGATCTGGCTCACCGGCCCCGCCGAGTTTGCGTTCGAAGGACGCGTCGAGATTGCCGGCGCGCAAGGCTGATGCGAAATCCAACATCATTCACGCTGGGGGCGGAAGGGACATGACGACACGAGAAGCTCGCGGAGTCACCGCGGCGGACGCGGAAGAAGAGGGGGTAGCCCGCTATTTGCAGCATCATCCGGAGTTCTTCGAGCGCCATCTCCCGCTCCTTGCGCGGCTCAGGCTGCCGCATCTGCGCAGCGGCTCGACGATCTCCCTGATCGAGCGCCAGGTCGAGGTTCTGCGCGAGCGGCAGGCCGCGCTCGAGCAAAAGCTCGCCGACTTCGTCGAGGTCGCGCGCTCGAACGATCAGGTGGCCGAGCGAATCCATCGCCTGACGCTCCGCCTGTTCGCGGCGAAGTCCCGCGCGGCGGCGATCGCCGCGACCGAGGCGAGCCTGAGGGAAGACTTCGATGCCTTCAATGCGGTCCTCGTGCTGGTCGCGCCCTGCCCCGATGTGCCCACGCAGCGCTTCCTCAAGCTCGTCCCGCCGGACGATGACAACCTCAAGTCCTTCGATTCGCTGTTTGCGAGCGGCAAGCCGCGCTGCGGCCAGGCGCGCGACACGCAGCGTGAGTTCCTGTTCGGCGCGGAGGCGGCGGACATGGGCTCCATCGCTCTCGTGCCGCTCGGCGAGAAGGGAGCGCTCGGCCTGCTCGCGCTCGGAAGCCACGACCGCGATCGCTTCCACCCCGGCATGAGCACGGAATTCCTCGGCCGCGTGGGCGACCTGATCGCCGATGCGATTGCGAGATTCTGAGCCGCCCGGCGAGCGCCGCCGCGGCGGCAGCGAAGCCGCGGCCGAATGAGCCCCGACGCGCTGCAATCGGTCGCGCGCTTCCGCCGGCACCTCGGGACCGAGCGGCGGCTTTCGCCGCATACCGACTCGAACTACGCGCGCGATCTCGCCGCGCTCGTGCGCTTCTGCGACGCCCGCGGCATCGCCGCCTGGCGCGAGCTCGACAGCCAGCACGTGAGGCTCTTCGCGGCGCAATCGCACGCCTCGGGACTGGCCCCGCGCAGCATCCAGCGGCGGCTCTCCGCGATACGCAGCTTCCTGCGCTTCCTGCTGGTCCGCGAGAAGGCCGTCCCGAGCAATGCCGGGGCGGACGTGCAGGCACCAAAGGCCGCGCGGCACCTGCCGCAGGTGCTCGACCCGGAGCAGATGGCGCGGCTCCTCGAGCTGCCAGGCGACGGCCCGTTTGTTGCTCGGGACCGGGCCATGATGGAGCTGCTGTACTCCTCGGGTCTGCGCCTCGCGGAGCTCGTGCGGCTCGATCTGGGCGACGTCGATCTCACCGACCGCACTGTGCGTGTGCTCGGCAAGGGGAACAAGGAGCGCGTCGTGCCCGTCGGACGGCACGCGGTCGGGGCACTCGAGAACTGGTACGGCCGGCGATCCGCCATCGCGGACGCCGACAACCCGGCCCTGTTCGTCGGCCGCGGCGGCCGTCGCCTCGGGCGGCGCGCTGTGCAGGTGCGCGTTGCGTACTGGGCGCGGCGTCAGGGGCTCCCGATGCATGTGCATCCACACCTGTTCCGGCATTCCTTCGCGTCGCATCTGCTCGAGTCGAGCGGGGACCTGCGCGGCGTTCAGGAGTTGCTCGGGCACGCCGACATCTCGACGACACAGGTCTATACCCACCTTGACTTCCAGCACCTTGCCCGCATCTACGACGCTACGCATCCCCGTGCCCGCAGGAAATCCTTCAAGCAATCATGAGTTTCGATCCGCATGGCACCACGATTCTCGCCGTCCGGCGGAAGGAAGCGGTCGCCGTGGGTGGCGACGGTCAAGTGACCCTCGGCAACACGGTCATGAAGGCCAATGCGCGCAAGGTGCGCCGGCTCTACGGTGACAAGGTGCTCGCCGGGTTCGCGGGCGGCACGGCGGATGCCTTCACGCTGTTCGAGCGGTTCGAAGGCAAGCTCGAGAAATACGGCAATCTCACCCGAGCGGCCATCGAGCTCGCCAAGGACTGGCGCTCGGATCGGTACCTACGGCGCCTGGAAGCGCTGCTGCTCGTTGCCGACCACGAGAAGATCTTTGTCATCTCGGGCAACGGCGATGTGATCGAGCCCGAGCACGACGCCGCGGCGATCGGCTCGGGCGGCTCTTTCGCCCTGGCCGCGGCGCGCGCGCTGCTCGAGAGCTCCGAGCTCGACGCGCGCTCGATCGTCGAGCGATCGCTCGCCATTGCAGCCGACATCTGCATCTACACGAACCGCAATCTCGTCATCGAGGAACTCAACTGATCCCGTGAGCCCGCATTCACCCGTGCCGCAATCCTCCGCGCCTGCATCGGCCGCCTCGCAATCGCGCTCGGACGAGGCGCTGCCCCGCGCGCTCACTCCGCGCGAGATCGTCCAGGAGCTCGACAAGCACATCATCGGCCAGGACGCCGCCAAGCGCGCGGTGGCGATTGCGCTGCGCAATCGCTGGCGACGCATGCAGGTCGAGGAGCCGCTGCGCCAGGAAATCACGCCCAAGAACATCCTCATGATCGGACCGACGGGCGTCGGCAAGACCGAGATCGCCCGCCGGCTCGCGAAGCTCGCGAATGCCCCTTTCGTGAAGGTCGAGGCGACCAAGTTCACCGAAGTCGGCTACGTCGGGCGCGACGTGGACTCGATCGTCAAGGAGCTCGCGGACATCGCCGTCAAGATGACGCGCGAGCAGGAAATGGACAGAGTGCGCCAGCGCGCAGTACAGGCCGCCGAGGAGCGCGCGCTCGATGCGCTGCTGCCGCGGCCGCGCACGCTTGGCTTCTCCACCGACGAGCCCCGCGAGCCGCGCGATGCGGAAACGCGGCAGAAATTCCGCGCCATGCTGCGGCTGGGCGAGCTCGATGACCGGGAGATCGAGGTGGAGCTGCGCATGACGCCGATGGGCGTGGAGATCATGGCGCCCCCCGGAATGGAGGAGATGCAGCAGCAGCTGCAGTCGATGTTCCAGAGCCTCGGCGGCAACCGCACCCGCACCCGCAAGGTCAAGGTGAGCGAAGCTCTGAAGCTGCTGACGGACGAGGAAGCCGCGAAGCTCGTCAACGAGGATGAGCTGAAGGTCAAAGCCATTGCAAACGCCGAGCAGAACGGCATCGTCTTCATCGACGAGCTCGACAAGGTGACGCGCCGGCAGGAGACGATCGGCTCGGACGTTTCCCGCGAAGGCGTGCAGCGCGACCTGCTGCCCCTCGTCGAGGGGTCGACGGTCGCCACGCAGTACGGACCGGTGAAGAC
>JBOHZR010000015.1:0-3760 GCA_050738595.1 Steroidobacteraceae bacterium
GGTACGCTGTATCCGATCCTGCTGCGATTGGAATCCGCCGGTTGGTTCGCAAGCCGCTGGGAAAATATCGACCCGGCGCGCGCCGGGCGGCCGCGGCGGCGGCTGTATCGGTTCACCTCGACCGGGCTTTCTCGGGCCAGTGAGATTTTCGCGAGCTTTCAACGAGGAGTGCTCGCATGAATCTACGAAGCATGGGTTCCGATCACTCCGGATGGCTGGAACTTCCATGAGACTGCGCTTCTGGCCGCCACCCGTGGGCTCGGCGCTGGCGGTGTTGCTCTGTCTCGCCGTGCACCCGCTCGCCGCGGCAGGCGGGTACGGCAACCCCAACGACTATTTCATCGTCAGTGGGAACGCGCGGACGTGCGAGGACCAGAGTCTGCCTGCGCCCAAGCGCATCGCGAGCTGCACGTTGATCATCGACCTGGCCAGGCACGGATCGTCGGTCGCTCAATCTGCCTCTGCACTCGTGAACACATATCTGGGACGCGCACTCGCTTTTCAGGAGGAAGGGAATGAGCAGGCGGCCATCAGCGACTTCAACGCCGCCGCGAAAATCGATCCCCGCAGCGACCAGCCCTGGCTTGGTTTGGGTAATCT
Organism: Steroidobacteraceae bacterium; assembly: GCA_050738595.1. GTDB lineage: Bacteria > Pseudomonadota > Gammaproteobacteria > Steroidobacterales > Steroidobacteraceae > JASHUC01. The sequence continues at coordinate 601 of JBOHZR010000015.1, forward strand.
CTACGCTGCAAAGTCCGATTACGCACACGCTCTGGAAAACTACGATCGTGCGGTAAAGATCGGCCGCAAGGATCCCGTCGCGCACGATGATCGCGGAACGACACTCGAGGCGCTGCATCGCTATGACGAAGCGATCGCCGAGTTCACGCGCGCAATCGCGCTCGATCCGCGGGATCTTTCCGCGTATTCCAATCGCGCGACGTCGTTCCTCGCCTCCAGTCGGCCCGAGTTGGCGATCGCAGACCTCTCCTTGGTCATTGGCGATGAGCCGAATAATGGTCAGGCGTTCTACAACCGCGGCGCCGCCTACGAACTGACCGGAAAACTCGACAAGGCGCTGGCCGACTATCGCAACGCAGTACGCTTGCAGCCCTCGTTTGCGCCGGCATTCGCAGCGCTCGGGAGACTTCTCAAAGCGAAGAACGATCCCCAGGCGGCGCTCTCCGAGCTCAACGCAGCGATCCAGCTCGATCCCAAGTCTCCCGCACTGAGAGGCCGCGCACTCCTGTATCTCTCACTGGGTCAACCCAGGCAGGCGCTCCAGGACCTCGATCAGGTGATCGCGACTGACGGCCATGATTGGATCGCCTACGCGGACCGCGGAGTCGCGCAAGCGACGCTCGGCGATCTGGACGGTGCGATCGGCGACTACACTCGAAGCCTGCAGCTCGCCCCTTCTGCAGCGGTGTACGTCGACCGGGGAAATGCCCATGCGCAGCTGCATCACGAGGACGCAGCGCTCGCCGATTTCGATGCGGCACTGAGACTCGAGCCGCGCAATCTGCTGGCACTGAGCGGAAGAGCCGAGGCAGATTACGCGAGCAAGCGGTTCGTTGCGAGCCTCGATGAGTTCAATCACATCATCGATGTCGATCCGCGCAATGCGACCGCGTATTTCAAGCGCGGCAACATCCATCTCGATCGGCACGATTGGGCAGCCGCGTTGAGCGACTATTCGGAAAGCCTCGAGCTCGACCCCAATCAGCCGGTTGTGCTGTACAACCGCTCGATCGCCGAGGCCCGTCTGGGCCGTCGTGCGGAGGCAGCCGCGGATCAGCATCGTGCGCGCGAGCTGCATACGGCGACCCCGGCGACGGCCGCGGACGCCAGCCTGCAGACGACGACCCTCGCACCGACGATTACGATCGACGAGCCGGATGTGACGGCCGCCAAGCCGCGGGCGTCTGACCAGACGCGCCACTGATCGCGGGCTTACGCCCGGGACCGCCCTCGCTCCGTCGCACTCACGATCCAGAGCGCGACGCCCAGCATGAGCGCCATGTCGGCGACGTTGAATATTCCGGTGCGGACCGGATCGATTCCCACGTTCAGGAAGTCGGTGACGCGGCCGCAGTGAGCGAGCCGGTCGATCACGTTCCCGATGCCGCCGCCGGCGACGAGCGGCGCACCGAGGATCGCGGTCGCGTTCGCATCGCGGGCGCGCAGTGCCCAACCCAAAGCTCCGGCCACCCACAGCAAGCCGCCCACCGTGAAGAGCCCGCGCCGCACTGCAGTCGGCCAGTGCTCACCGAGGCTCAGGAATGCTCCGGGATTGTCGCTGCGCTCGAGGCGCACGAGATCATGGAACAGCGAAACCGTGGTCCCAGGGGTGAGCTCCTCGCGCGCGACGGCCTTGGTCGCCTGATCACAGCCGACGCAGCCGAGCAGAGTCACGAGAATGAGGGCGATGCGGCTCGTGCGCTTCATGCGGACGTGGGCAACTACCGGGTGACGGATTGGGCCCGAACGGCGGTGTCTCGATCGAGGACCACGATCTGAGAGCGCGCCACGGCCGAGCGGCCATCCGGGTGATAGGGCCACGATGCCGTCCCGTAGCGGGTGAGCAGCGCGCGTACGAAGCGGTCCTGCCGGCGTCGTGCCTCGGGAACCGGAATGCCGTGATCGAGGATCGCGAAGTACACCGTGCCGTGATCGCGCGTGCGGATCGCGCCGACGAGCGCACTCGCACCGTAGCTGCCGTATGTCCCGGTCTTCCCGACCACGCGCCCGGCTTCGCCCGGCCCATCGAAGCGCGCTTCGAGTGTGCCGGGGTCCACGCCGGCGACGGGCAGCACATCGGTGAGCGCGTGACCGGTCGAGGCGAGCTGGCTCTCGAGCGCACGCAGCAGCCGCACGGCCGTGCGCGGACTCAGACGATTGCGCGAGTCGGCTCCCGCCGCATCGGCGAGGGTGATCTCATCGCGCAGGTCCGAAGGCACGCGGCTGCGGGCGAGGGCCTGGACAGCGGCAGCACCCCCGATAGCATCGACCAGCGAATCGAAGATGTTGTTTGAATAATCGTTGAGGCTCTTCAGGAGAGGGAGCAACGGCTGCGAGCGATACACGAGCTCATGGCTCGCCACCGCGGAAGCGGTTCCCGGCGGGGCGGCGAATGCGTGCGGCGTCTCGAGCGCGGCTGGTGCGATGCGCGCTCCGCCGGCCGGCGCGCGCACGAAGCTCACGGCGGGAGGGCCTCGTGCGGCGGCGATTCCGGGCTCGCCGCGCGTGAGCTCGCTCACCACCCGCCACGCCGCAATCGAGGCATGTCCGCCAAGTGCGCGCTGCAGTCGCACGCCGCCCGGGTCGGGCTGCCAGTCGAAAGTCAGGGACCCGCTCGAGCGGACGATTCCAGCAATGCGCCGGATCCCGAGCTCGTTCAAACGCTGAACGACGAGCAGCGCATCCTCATCGACCAGCGAGATGTCTCCGTCGCCGCGCACCGTGAGGTCTCCCTGCAGCGCGCCATCCATGATCGAGCCGCGCCATGCAAAGCGAGTCTCGAAGCGGTAGTCGGGGCCGAGCTTCGCGAGCAACGCGAGCGTCGAGGGGACCTTCGAGACAGAGGCCGGCTGCACGGCCTGCGCGGCCGCTTGCGCGACGAGCACCGTTCCATCGGAGGCCTCGACGTAGACCCCCTGCCCGGCACCCAGGATCGTCCGCGCGGCGCTCGCGAGATCGGGCGCCGCATTCACAGAATCCGAGGAGCTCGCCGTGCCCGCGGCATTCGCCACGCTCGCCACGCCCGCGGTGGCGAGTGCCACCGCCGTGACGATCAGCCGGACCTGCAGCGCGCAAGGACCCCGGCGCGCGCAGGGACAAGGACCGCGACCCGCGCGCGGTCGCGCCCGAGCCGGTGACGCATCACGCACCGGCTCGGGTC
>JBOHZR010000016.1:0-18891 GCA_050738595.1 Steroidobacteraceae bacterium
GCGCTTGGCGGTGTGCCTGGCGCGGCTGGCGAGGCAGCGCGCGTCGCGGTGATCATCCCGGCGCGCGATGAGGCGCACAACATCGCGCCCTGTGTGCGCTCGCTGCTCGCGCAGCGCTATCCGGCCGATCGCGTTCGGTTCATCGTCGTGGACGATGACTCCTCGGATGACACCGCGCACATCGTGACCGCACTCGCCGCGGAGGACTCGCGGATCACGCTGGTGCGTGCGCCGCCGCTGCCGCCTGGATGGAAGGGCAAAGTGCACGCCTGCTGCGTCGGTGCCGCCGCCGCGGGCGAGCCCGACTGGTTGTGCTTCCTCGATGCCGACATGCGCGCAGCGCCTTTGCTGCTCGCAAGCGCCGTCGAGGCAGCCCGCACGGGAGGCCTCGATCTGCTGACGCTCGCGCCGCGACAGCGCCTGGAGAGCTTTGCCGAGCGGCTCATCCTGCCCTGCGGGCTCATCGCGCTCGGATTCTCGCAGGACCTCGTGAAGATCCAGGCGCCTGAGAGCGGCGATGCCGTTGCGACGGGCCAGTTCATGCTCCTCGAGCGCGACGCCTACGAGCGGGCCGGCGGATTCGCCGCCGTGCGCGGGGAGATTTGCGAGGACGTGGAGATGGCGCGCCGGCTCAAGCGCCTCGGCCATCGCGTGCTCATGCAAGACGGGGCGCGGCTGCTCGAGACGCGGATGTACACGGGCTGGGGGACGCTCTGGCCCGGCTTCGCGAAGAATCTCATCGTCATGGCGGGAGGCCCCGCGCGAACGCTGGCACTGGCCGCCTCGGCGGTGATCCTCGCGTGGGCTGCGGTGCTCGTGCCCGCTTACGACGTGAGCGCGTGCCTCGCAGGGTCCCCTGGCGCGTGTGCTGCGCTGCTCCCGGCGCTCGCCGCCTCGTGCGCCGCGTTCGGGCTGCACATCGCCGCCGCGGCACATTTCGGTATCCCGTGGCGGTACGGGCTGCTCTTCCCGCTCGGGTACACCGTCGGCGCGATGATTGCGGTCGACAGCGTTCGCTGGAGGGCGATCGGGCGCGTGCGCTGGAAGGGACGAACCTACCCATGAGCCCCGCCGAGAGCGGTTCGCGCGACCCGCCTCCGGCGGGCGGGGCGGGGTCCGAGGAGGGCAGTGCCACCACGTCCATGGCGTTCGTCATCCTCATCGGGCTCATCATTTTCCTGTACTTCGTACGCGCCATCCTGCTGCCGTTCGTCATCGGCGGCATCGTCGCTTTCGTCTGCGCGCCGCTCATCGACGGCGTCGCGCGGCGCTCTCGCCTGCCGCGCTGGCTGCCCGCTCTCCTCGTATTGACGGCGCTGATCGGAGTCGCCGCCCTGCTTGCGCTGCTCGGTCTGCCACCGCTCATTCATCAGGTCGCGAAAATCGTCGGCGATCTGCAGGGCACGGTCGAGGGTTTCGTGCGCGCTCTCATCGGCAACCGGACGCTCGAGGTCATGGGCACGACGTTCAATGCCTCGACGCTCACGACGGATCTGCTGGGCACGCTGCGCACCTGGATCGCCTCGGGCTCGCACGCCGGGCAGATCGTGACCTACGCGGTGGCCGGGGCGTTCGGGGTGCTGCTCATCTGGGTGGTTCTCGGCTACTCGCTCTTCGACGGGCCGCAGATCGCACGGGGCATGATGTGGCTCGTCCCACCACGGCACCGCCCGTTCGCGCGGCGGGTGCTCGCGGAGCTCGACCCGCTCCTGCGACGCTATTTCATCGGGGTTGCGCTGGTCGTCGCTTACGCATCGACCGCGGCTTACATCGGCCTCGGCGTCGCGCTCGGCATTCGGCATGCCGTCGTGCTTGCAATCATTACGGGCGTGCTCGAGGTCATCCCGATCATCGGCCCGGCAGCGGCCGCGATCATCGTCGGGCTCGTCGCGGTCGAGCAAGCCGCAACCGCCGCGGCCATTCTCGCGTTCATCGCCTATGCGGTCGCGCTGCGCATCTCGATCGATCAGTTCTTCGGCCCCATCGTCCTCGGCAGCGCCGCTCGCGTGCGCCCGATCGTCGTGATGTTCTGCTTCCTGGCTGGCGGGCTGCTGTTCGGCATCGTGGGCGTGATCCTTGCTGTCCCCATTGCCCTGACCCTCAAGGTCGTCCTTGCGGTCCTGTATCGCGAGCCGAACACTGAGCCCCGCTAATGCCTCGAGCCGAAGCGCTGCAGATGATGTCCGCCGGGAGGTGCCCTCTTGTCCGCCGAGCTGTCTGAGAAGCGCGGTTCGACGCACTCCTGGGTCGATTGGGTATTGAAGCTCGATGGCTGGCTTCGCAGGCGCCAGGGCATCTACGAGTTCACGACCCTTCGGCGGTGCCTCTTGCGCGCCGAGATCGGGCGATCCGATCGCGCGCTCACGCTCAGTGACGGCACCCGGCTCGAGGCCGGCGATCCCGTTCTGATCCTGCACCTGTGGAACGAGCACATTCCGCCGATGGGCCCCGCGGGGCCGACGGTTGCCTGGGCGCGGCAGATCAGCCGCGCGGCGCACATCTCGCTGCGTGAGCTCGCGCGGCACCTGCAGCAGCGTTCCGAGCTCGACGACGTCGTCGCGATCTGCGGCGACATGCATCTCGGCAGCTCCCGGCAGGCCGCGCGATTCACGCGGCTCGTGAGCCGCTATGGCTTCGAGACGATCGATGAGGATGAAGCGGATGTGTCAGGCACGCTGCATCGATTCGGCAGGACCATTCTCATTCTGCTGCTGGTTGCGGCAACCAATCCGGTGGCGCTTCGCAGCGCGATCTTCCGTCGCTTTCACCGGCGGGTGCTCATCTCCCGCTCAGTGCTCGCGCGTCGCTATCGTTGAGACTTTCATCATGGGGTCCCGCTCGACCGTTGACACCTCCGGCCCGATGAGCCGATGCTCCCGCCCATGGGGGAGACGCTCTGGATCGGCACTCGCAAGGGTGCATTCGCGCTGAGGCCGGATGCGCGGCGGAGGCTGTGGAAGCTCGCCGGACCGGATCTTCTCGGGCATATCGTTCACCACATCGTGCAGGACCCGCGCGAGCCAAACGTCCTGCTCATGGCTGCGAAGACCGGGCACCTCGGGCCCACCGTCTATCGCTCGACGGACCGGGGGCGCAGCTGGCGCGAGTCGGCGCAGCCCCCTCAATTCCGCAAGGCGGCAGAGGGACAGATCGCGCGCGCCGTGCAGCGCGTGTTCTGGCTGACGCCGGGGCACCCCTCGGAGAGCGGCACGTGGTACGCCGGAAGCTCGCCGGCCGGGCTGTTCCGTTCCGAGGATGCAGGCGAGCGCTGGGAGCCCGTGGAGGGGTTCAACGATCATCCGATGCGCCCGAAATGGGCCGCATTCGGGACGCCGGACGGGGAGTTTCTGCACTCGATCACGATCGATCCGCACGATCCGCGGCATCTCTACATCGCCATCTCCGTCGGCGGCGTTTTCGAATCGATCGACGGCGGCCGCGACTGGGCGCCGCTCAACGAGGGGTGCGCGGCGGACTTCCTTCCCGATCCGAAGGCGGAGTTCGGCCACGATCCGCACTGCGTCGTGCAGCATCCACTCGTGCCCGACCGTCTCTATCAGCAGAACCACTGCGGCATCTATCGACTCGACCGTCCCGGGCGCCGCTGGGTGAGGATCGGCGCGGCGATGCCGAAGAAGATCGGTGACGTCGGTTTTCCGATCGTGCTGCACCCGACCGATGCGGACACCGCGTGGGTGGTCCCGATGGACGGCCAGACGGTGTGGCCGCGCACCTCGATCGATGGCCGGCCGGCCGTCTACCGCACCCAGGACGGCGGGCGCAGCTGGAGGCGCCTCGATCGAGGGCTGCCCGAGCGCCGTGCGTGGCTCACCGTGCTGCGCCAGGCCATGTGCACCGATCGCCGTGAGCGCCCGGGCGTGTATTTCGGGACGACCGGTGGGGATGTGTGGGCCGGCGCGAGCGGGGGCGAGCGCTGGCATTTGATCGTGCGCCACCTGCCGGAGATCTATTCGGTCACGTACGCCGCCTAATCGACTCGAGCGGAGCGAGCCTCGATCGCACATGACTGCGCCATCCTGCACCGTCCGGATCGCAAGCCCGCTGCGCTCCTACACGCGCGGCGCGGGGCGAGTCGCAGCTGACGGCGCAACGCTGCGCGAGGTGCTCGCGGATCTCGATCGACGATTCCCTGGCATCCGCTTCCGCATGATCGATGAGCAGGATGCGATCCGTCCGCACATTCGCCTGTACGTCGGCACTCGCGAGGTGAAGTCGCTGGCTGAGCCGGTGCGCGCGCACGAGACGGTTCACGTGATCTGCGCGTTGAGCGGCGGTTGAGCCGCGCCATGAGCGACATGCTGGACACGCGCGGAATATTCGGCAGATGCCGGGTGCGGGGCATGTGCGGGGTGCGCGCTGCATGAGCCTCACGGCCGCGGAGCGCGACCGCTATCAGCGCCATCTCGCGCTCTCCGAGGTCGGCACGGCCGGACAGGAGCGGCTCAAGGCCTCGCGGGTTCTCATCGTCGGGGCGGGCGGCCTCGGATCGCCCGCCGCGATGTATCTCGCCGCTGCGGGCGTGGGAACGCTCGGCATCGTCGATTGCGATCGCGTCGAGCTGTCGAACCTGCAGCGCCAGCTCCTGTTTGCGACCGCGGACATCGGCCGGTCGAAGACCGATGCGGCGTGCGAGCGCCTGAGACATTTGAATCCAGAAATCACGCTCGAGCCCCATGCACTCGAGCTGCGCGCCGCAAACGTGCGCGAAGTCATCGAGCGGTACGACGTGATTCTCGATGGGACGGATCGGCTCGGGACACGCTATCTCGTCAATGATGCGTGCGTGATGGGCGGCAGGCCGTTCGTGAGCGCCGCGATTCACCGTTTCGAAGGGCAGGTGATGACGTACGTGCCGGGGCGCGGTCCGTGCTATCGCTGCCTGTACCCCGAGGCGCTCGAGGGCATCGCGGCGAACTGCGCCGAGGCAGGCGTGCTCGGGGTGCTGCCCGGCGTGCTCGGTGCGATCCAGGCGACCGAGGCGGTGAAGCTCATCACCGGTCTCGGCGAGCCGCTGGTCGGGCGTCTGCTCACGTACGATGCGCTCGAGATGAGCTTCCACGAGTTTCCCGTCGAGAGGCGCCGCGACTGCGCCGTTTGTGGCGAGCGGCCGAGCATCAGGACACTTGCCGATCAGGACGAGCACTGCAGCGCCGCGCTCGAGCACGTCCGACGGCTCGCGCCGAGTGAGCTCAACGAGATGCTGGGCCGTGGCGCGCTCGGCCGTGATGCACCGAGCGGTGATGCACCGAGCGGTGATGCACCGAGCGCTGGGACGCGGAGCGCCGCGGCGGCACCGGCCATCGTGCTCGTCGATGTGCGCGAGCCTCATGAGTATGCGGTCGGGCGGCTCGAAGGCTCGATCAATATTCCGCTCGGTGAGCTGCCACGGCGGATCGCCGACATCCCGCGCGGCACCCTGCCGATATTCCTCTGCCGCAGCGGCCGGCGCAGTCTTGCCGCCTGCGAGCTCGCCGTGCGCGGCGGCGTCGAGGTGCCGGGCCACCTCGAGGGCGGCCTCCTCGCCTGGGCGCGCGAGGTCGACTCGACGCTTGCGCTGGACTGATATGGGGATTGCGTTGCCGCGGCCGCCGCGCTCGATCGCGCTGGTGAAGCTCTCCGCGATCGGCGATGTCTGTCATGCGCTGCCGGTCGTGCGCACCCTGCAGCGGGAATGGCCCGAGGCGCGCTTCACGTGGCTGATCGGTCGCGCCGAGGCGGGTCTCATCGGCCGGATTCCGGAAATCGAATTCGTCATCTACGACAAGCGCGCGGGCCTCGCCGGGCTCGCGGCCGTGCGCCGCGCCCTCGGCGGCCGCACGTTCGATCTGCTGCTGCACATGCAGTTCGCGCTCCGTGCCAGTGTCGCGGCGGCGCTCGTGCGATCACCCGTGAAGCTCGGCTACGATCGCGAGCGCGCGCTCGATCTGCAGTGGCTCTTCACGACCCATCGCATCGAACCCGCGCCCCGCGAGCACGTGATGGACGGACTCTTCGGCTTCGCGCGCGCACTGGGTGTGAGCCGGCGCGAGTACAGATGGGACGTTCCGCTGCCCCAGGAGGCGCTCGAGCACGCCGCGCGCGCTATCCCGGAGGGAGCCTCGACGCTCATCGTGAGTCCCTGCTCGAGCCATCCACTGCGCAACTGGCGCGCCGAGCACTATGCACGCGTCGCGGACCATGCCGCGCGCGAGCTCGGGCTGCGGGTCCTGCTGTGCGGCGGGCCCTCCGAGCGCGAGCGCCGCATGGGTGCGGAGATCGCGCGGCGCATGCGTGAGCCGTGCACGGATCTCATCGGCCGCGACACGCTCATCGGCTTTCAGGCGACGCTCGCACGGGCCTGGGCGCTGCTCACCCCCGACTCCGGCCCCGCGCACATGGCAACCGCCGCAGGGGTCCCGGTGATCGGACTGTACGCCGCGACGCGCTCCGCGCGGAGCGGGCCGTATTTCAGCCTCGAATGGTGTGTCGATCGATTCGATGCGGCCGCGCGCAGGTTCCTCGGACGCGGGGCGGGCGAGCTACCCTGGCGGACGAAGATCGAGCGGCCCGGCGTGATGGATCTCATCGAGCCCGAGGCGGTGATCGGGCGGCTCGGCGTGCTCGCGGCGCGGCGGCGAGTTGGGCGCAGCGCCTGAGGCAGCGGCCGAGGCCGCTGCGGCGTAAAATCGCGGCAGGTACCCGATACGCAACGACTCAGAGGTATTGATCATGGATTACCAGAGCGCCGAATCCCAGGCGATGCAGCTGCAAAACCAGGCCAACGAGACCGCGCAGGCGATCAAGGCGTTCGCCGACAAGCTGCAGCAGAAAGTGACCGATCCTTCCCTGCAGCGCGAGCTGCTGCTCGACCTTCGAGAGGCGACGCTGTCCATCCAGCAGCAGAACCAGTCCGCACTCGGGCTCATCCAGCAGATGGCCGAGTATATCCACGTGCTCGAGAGTCACCTGACATCGGTCCCCCAGGCGACGTACCAGCCGCGCGGCTGGTCCGCGCAGCCCTACTACGGGTCGCGGGGCGGTTTCATGGGCAACGTGATGTCGGGCGTCGGCATGGGCGCGGGGTTCGGGCTCGCGAGCGATCTGGTGAGCGGCATCTTCAACTGGCTCTAGCGCAGCTTCACCGCGTGGGCTCGGCGCAGACCTCGAGCGGTCCTGCGGCCGTGGCCGGAACCTTACCGCTCGGCGTAAGGTCGAACCATGTGGGTCACCAAATATGAACAGCGGTAGGCACCTGCGAATGCTAGGCACTCTGGCGGTGACTGCCGCGGCATCTCTTGTGATGCTCGGCGGCACCGGCAGCACGGCATTGGCAGCACATGGCGGCGGCGGACACGGCGGCGGACACGGTGGCGGTTTTCACGGCGGCGGATTGCACGGCGGTGGCTTTCACGGCGGCGGTTTTCGAGGTGGTGGCTTTCGCGGCCGCGGGCCCCGCGGGGGGTACGGGTATCGGGGCTATCGGGGCTATCGCGGCTTCGGGTACGGCGGATTCGCGGGTTATGGCGACGGTTGGGGCTTCGACCCCTGGTGGGGCATCGGGCTGGGGTTCTATGAGCCCATGCTGCCGTGGTACTACTCGACTTTCTGGTGGGATGGCGTGCCGTACTACTACGGCGACGACGGCTTCTTCGTCTGGAATGGAGATCAAGGGCAGTACGAGCAAGTGCAGCCCCCGTCCGAGATCGCCGAGCAGGCAGAGAACGGCCAGCTGACGCAGACCCCCACCAAGCTCTTCGCCTACCCGAAAAACGGTCAGTCGCTGCAACGGCAGGCACTCGACAAGAGTGAATGCAGCCTCTGGGCAAGCGGCCAGACGGGCGTGCATCCCGCGACCGGTGCAGCCGGGAATGCCAATCAGCCCACGAGCGCCCAGCAGGAACCGAGCGCCCAGCAGGAACAGAACTATCTGCGCGCCGAAGATGCCTGTTTGACGGCCCGCGGCTACGCCGTCGACTGATCGCGCTCCCTGCCGGTAGAATGCCAACCTCTCGACCTCGGACCGCGGCGCGATCCGCCGCGGCCGCGCCGCATCGAGTTGCCAGGGGGAGATCAGTGAATCGGACGATAGCGGTCGGCGTGGCTGCCCTTATTTCCATCGCGGGGTTCAGCCTCGGGCAGGCGGCATCGCCGGCAAACGTGACGGCCGAGCGGCTGCTGCATGCGGCCTCCGAGCCTTCTCAGTGGATGACGTACGGCGGGACCTACGAGGAGCAGCGCTACAGCCGGCTCACGCAGCTCAATCCCCAGAACGTCGATCGGCTCGGGCTCCTCTGGTATGCGGACTACGACACGAATCTCTCGCAGGATGGAACGCCCCTTTACATCGACGGGGTGATCTACGTCTCGACGGCCTGGAGCAAGGTGTACGCCTTCGAGGTGGCGACCGGTCGCAAGCTCTGGGAGTACGATCCGAAGGTGCCGGGCCAGTGGGCCGTCAACGTCTGCTGTGGACTCGTCAACCGGGGGATCGCCGCCTGGCACGGCAGAGTCTACGTCGGAACGCTCGATGGACGGCTGGTCGCGATCGATGCCCGCACCGGCAAGGAGGCGTGGTCGACGCTGACGATCGACCGCGGCCATCACTACTCGATCACGAGCGCCCCGCGAATTGCGAAGGGTCTCGTGTTCATCGGCAACTCCGGCGGGGAGTTCGGCGTGCGCGGCTATATCAGCGCGTACGACGCCGATACGGGCAAGCTCGTCTGGCGCTTCTACACGGTGCCGGGTAACCCGAAGGACGGCTTCGAGAACGATGCGATGCGCCGCGCCGCCAAGACCTGGGGCGGCGAGTGGTGGAAGCTCGGCGGCGGCGGCACGGTATGGGATGCGATCGTTTATGACCCCGTGACCGACCTCGTCTATTTCGGCACCGGAAACGGAACGCCCTGGAACGACGCCGATCGCGATCCGACGACCGGGGACGATCTGTACCTCGCCTCGATCGTCGCCGTGAAGGCGCAGACCGGCGAATACGTGTGGCACTACCAGGAGACCCCGGCCGACACGTGGGACTACGACGCCGTGAGTCCCATGATGATCGCGAATTTGAAGATCGACGGACACCGGCGGCACGTCATCCTGCAGCCCTCGAAGAACGGGTTCTTCTACACGGTCGATGCCGCGACGGGAAAGCTGCTGGGCGCCCGTCCCTTCACCGATGTGAACTGGGCGGATGGCGTCGATCCGGAGAGCGGCCGGCCGCGCGAGAGGCCCGCAGCGCGCTACCCTGCAGGGCGCCCCTTCGATCTCGCGCCGGGCGTGCAGGGCGCTCATGGCTGGGAGGCGAATGCCTACAGCCCGCAGACGGGGCTGATGTATGTCCCGACCCAGCGCGCGTATTTCCCGATGATCGACGATCCGAAGTATGTCCCGAGTCCGATGGGCTACAACCTCGGCATCGTGTTTGGGACGCAGTTCGATTACTACCGCGATCATCCGCAGGCGAAGAACGGATTCGTCGCTTACCTGCAAGCGTTGGATCCGGTGACCGGCCGGGTCCTCTGGAAGGGCGAGCCTACCCACCAAGGAGGCACCGGCGGTGCGCTCGCGACGGCAGGCGGGCTCGTGTTCCAAAGCGGCGGCGACTCACAGGAGGTCCGCGCTTACGAGGCGCGCACCGGACGGAAGCTCTGGCACTTCGAGACGCAGACGGGGGTCAATGCCCCGCCTATCACCTTCGAGCAGGCCGGCCGCCAGTATCTCGCCGTGAGCGTGGGCGGTAATCAGCGCGAGGGCTATTACGCGCCGAATGACTCGCGCCTGCTCGTGTTCGCGCTCGACGGCAACGCGAAGCTGCCCCCTCCGAAGCCCTTCACCCGCCGGCCGCTCGCGCCGCCGCCGGCCACGGCCTCACCGAGGCTCGTGAAGGCGGGGGAGGACCGGTATGCGCATTTCTGCGCAGCCTGCCATGGCGATCGCGGCCAGACGCGCGGTGCGAATTTCCCGGACCTCACGCGCACGCCGCTGCTCTATACGCAGCTCGGGTTCGATCAGGTGGTGCTGAAGGGTGCGCTCTCTGAGCGGGGGATGGACTCCTTCGCGTCCGTGCTGAAGCCCTCCGATACCGAAGCCATTCGCGCTTACATCATCGCGCGGGCGAACGATCTGAAGAAGCATCCACCGCCTGCGTTCGGCGTCTCGGCGCCGCAGCCGCACGAGGGCGCTGGGCAGTAAGCGTTCCGCGGGGATGGGCGCGCGGAGCCGTGGCGCCCGGGATCGGGGGAGGGGCCGCCGCGCCCGCGCGGGCCCAGGCACAGGCACGGAACGTGCGTGCGGTCGCGCGGGGCCATGAGCTCGACGAGCGCGGCCCCGAGGCATGAACGGCCCCGTGGCATGAGTGGACTCCGATTCACGAGCGACGAGGAGCCCGGCATCCGCCGTGTGAGGCGCGGAGGCGGGTTCGCTTATCTGACCCCGGGCGGCAGGACGATCGCCGATCCAGCGACCCTTGCACGCATCCGGAGGCTTGCCGTTCCTCCGGCCTATCGCGATGTGTGGATCTGTACGGATCCGCGCGGCCATCTGCAAGCCACCGGCCGCGATGCGCGCGGCCGCAAGCAATACCGCTATCACCCGCGATGGCGCGAGCACCGTGATGCGGCGAAGTTCGACCGCATGCTCGAGTTCGCCCAAGCGTTGCCGCGCATCCGCCGCTGCGTCGCGCACGATCTCGGCAGGCGGGGTCTGCCGCGCGAACGCGTGCTCGCAACGGTCGTCAGGCTCCTCGAATCGACACTCGTGCGCGTCGGCAACGAGGAGTACGCGCGCGCGAACGGCTCCTACGGCCTCACCACGCTTCGCAACCGCCATGTGACGGTGCGCGGGGCGAAGCTGCGCTTGGAGTTTCGCGCGAAGAGCGGCATCCATCGCGAGGTGCAGGTGCACGATCCCGAGCTCGCCGCGATCGTGCGCCGCTGCGCGGATATCCCCGGACAGGAGCTCTTTCAATGGGTCGATGAGGCCGGCGAGCGGCATCCGATCGATTCGACGAGCGTGAATGAGTATCTGCGCGAGGCGAGCGGCGGTCCGTTCACCGCCAAGGACTACCGCACGTGGTTCGGAACGCTCGAGATGCTCGAGCGCCTGCGCGGCCGGGCTCCAGAGAGCGCGCGCGCCCTCAAACGGGAGGTGAGGGCCGCACTCGGCGAAGTGTCCGCACGGCTCGGCAATACGCCGACGATTTGCCGCAAGTGCTACGTCCACCCGGAGGTGCTCGTGGCATACGGCGATGGGCGGCTCGCGCGGCTCAACGGGGCGGCGCCCGCCGCGGCGCTGCGAGCGCTGCTTCGCCCGGGACCCATCGCCCGTCAGCGGGCATCGATCACCCGCCAGCGGGCCTCAGGCCGGAACCCTCACACCGTGAGATAGCTCTTGCGCCGCGCCTTGCGATGCGCGATCTCGCGCGGATAGATCCCGCAGCGGATCACGCCTCGCTCGTACTGCACACGCAACGGCGGAATCGGCGCGTCGGCCTCGACGGGCGGCGTGGAAGCCATGATCGCGTCGAAGCGCTCCTTCATTCCGGGTTTGAATTCAGGGTGGCTGAGGATGAACAGGTCGTTGTGCACGACGCCGTTCAGTACGCGCTCGCCCGCCTCGAGCGCGGTCATGCTGACGGGCGGACCCCGGTGCTTGAAGCGCGCCGCGAGCGCGGGCGGCAGCGGATGGGCCTTCAGTTGCGCCTCGCGGTACGGATTCTCCTCGCCGGTCCCGACGTAGTTGTCCGTGTTGACCCCGCCCGGGCAGAAGACCGAGGTGCCGACGTTCGTCGTCTCGAGCTCGACGCGCAGCGCTTCCATGATGCCGACGGCTGCGATCTTCGTGGAGGTGTATACCCCGGCATTGACCCCGGGCAGCAGGCCGCCCATCGAGGCGGTCGTCACGAAATGCCCCCCCTCGCCGTGCTCGAGCATGTGCGGCAGACACACCGCGACGCTATGAAAGATCGCCGAGAAATTGACCGCGACAGCGTTGTCCCATTCCTTGTAGCTTGCTTTGCTCGCCTCACGCAGAGTCTTGATGCCGGCGTTGTTCACGACGAGATGGAGCTTTCCGAACTCCCGCTTGCACTGCTCGAGCATCTGAGCCCAGCCATCGGGGTCGGTCACGTCGTGTTTGATCGGGAGCACGCCGGCGTTACCGGGTTTGAAGAGCGGCAGGGCTGCCTTCAATCGCGCCGGGTTGCGATAGCCGATGCAGACCTTCATGCCGGCGAGGGAGGCGGCGCGCGCGATGCCGAGGCCGATACCATCGGATGCGGCGCTGACGTAGGCCACCTTCCCTTTGAGGTCCTTGAGCGGAGGAGGCTGCGAGACCTTCGGCTCCGGCGGAAAGCGCGGAGGTCCTCCGGCTCCGCCGGGCGGTGGTGCGCCGGCTCCGCGCGCCGAAGCGGGTGGGGCACCCGGGCCACCGGGGGCGCCCTGGGCGTCCGCGGGACGGCTCAATCCCAGGCTCGCGAGCAGCCCGCCCGCGCCGAAGGCGAGTCCGGCTCCGAGGATCTGCCGGCGATCGAGGGGTTGCTCATCGGGCGATTCGCCGGTTGATACGGCGCGCAATGGCTTCACGGTCAAGCTCGGGCGCGGCGCTTGAGCCGCGGTGCGCGCGGCTCGGGAAGACTTGATCTTTCGCATGGGAGATCTCTCGATGAGATTGCGGCGGCTCAGACGGTCATGCTGAGGAACGATTTGCGCTTCTTCCGACGATGCACAATCTCGCGCGGGTAGATACCGCAATGCAGGACGGGTGCCTCGCCGCGGACACGGGCCTCCGGAGGAGGCTTCTCTCCGACCGGCTCGGAGTCGAGCATCGCGTCGAAACGCTGCTGCGTGCCCGGCATGTACTCCGGGTGCGTGACGATGAACAGATCGTTGTGAATCACGCCGTTCATGACGCGCTTGCCCGCCTCGAGCGGGTCCATCCCCGGGGACGGTCCCCTCAAGAAGCGGCGGAACCGGGCCGGCGGCGGGTGAAGCCTGAGTTGCTCCTCGCGATACGGGTTCACCTTGCCGGTATCGACATAGTTGTCCGTGTTGACGCCGCCTGGGACGAACGCCGAGGTGCCGACGGTCGTATCTTCGAGCTCGACGCGCAGCGCCTCGATGAGGCCGACCACCGCGATCTTCGTGGCGGTGTAAACGCCGAGCGGTCCGCCGGGAAGCAGGCCGCTCATCGAGGAGGTGACGACGATCTGGGACCCCTCCCCGTGTTCGAGCATGTGCGGCAGGCAGACGGCGACGCTGTTGAACGTTGCCGTGTAATTGACGGCCACCGCGTTGTTCCACTGCGCCGTCGTCGCCTTGCTCACGCGCGCAGCGCTCTTGTCGCCCGCATTGTTGACGACCAGGTGCAGCCGCCCGTACTTCTGCTTGACCTGCTCGAGCATGCGTGCCCACGCTTCGCGGTCGGTCACGTCATGCTTGATCGGGAAGACGCCTGCATTGCCCGGCTTGAACAGCGGGAGCGCCGCGGCAAGGCGCTCGGGGTTGCGGTAGCCGATGCACACCTTCATTCCGGCGAGGGAGGCGGCGCGCGCGATGCCGAGACCGATGCCGTCGGAGGAGGCGGTGATGTACGCCACCTTGCCCTTCAGGTCGTGCAGCGGGGCAGGCTGCGAGTAGGGACGCTGTACAGGCATCGGGTCGATGCCGGGAAGTCGCGGCCGTCCGCCCCCGGGTGCGGCCCTACCGCCCGATGACTGTGCCTTCGCATAACGCTCGAGGCCGAGAGAGGCGAGAATGCCGCCGCCGAGCCCGTAGGCACCCTCGGCGAGGAACCGCCGGCGCTCGAGCGCGTGGCGGCTCAGGTCGACGGGCAGCAGATCGGTGGGCTGTCGATCGGTGGGCTGGCGAGGCTTACTGTGGTCGGACATGCGAGGCTCCCATCGCTCGGGAAGTGTTGGGCAGTTGAATTGTCAAGAGGACGTTGACTCGTCCAGCGTCGTGCCGGCCTCGAGGCGTCGCGATCGTACCGTGTAACGAACCTGCGCGCGCAGTATGCCTCAGTACGCTGCGGTTGGAAAAACTATGGTGACGGCGAGGCGGCACGCAGCAGCCCACGGGCGGCAGACGCATGCGGGGCATGGGGATCAGTCCGGACGAAACACCCGGTAGGGGTGCGGCGGAACCTCCACGACGAAGCGGGTGCGGGGCATCGCATCGGGGTCACGTCGCTGCGCGACGGTACGCGCGGGCAGTCCGGCTGCCGAGCCGCCCACGGCGGCAATAGCCCCGCTCGTCAGCACGTCCTCGAGCCTGCGGCCGTCCCCGAGGAGGGAGATCGTGACACTCGCGGATTCCGGCCGGAACGACTCGATGACGAATGCTCCGTTGTCGTAGGCGAAGAGGCTCACCTTCGCGGGCGCATCGAGGCGCACCGGAAAATCACCCTGCAGGTACGTGCGAATCCCGGCGAGCACCCGTCGGGGGAGCTCGTAGAGCTCGCCGATATCGTTCGGTATAGAAGGGAATCTCCGGAAACAGGATGGCGTGCGTCTCGCGCGCCGGCTCATCGACACTCGTGCCGCTTCCGGCACCATAACCCTCGACGAAGTGGCGCACGGCAAGACAGCGCCTGAAGCCCTTCGAGACGATCAGCATTGGGACGGCAGCGGAAGAGCCGGCAATTCGACTGACGCAAACGGTAGCTAGGGCATGGGACTTGCTCACGAGCCCAAGCCTGCGTCGGTAGCGCGCCGCAAGGCTAAGGACCGATCGGAGATGCGCGGCAACGGTCGAGACGCTCTAGGACGCTGCAAGTGCGAACTCTCGCAATGTCCGAGGTGTGCTCATGAATCTGGCTGAAGCGAAGTCCTACGTCCAGAACCTGGGAACAATCGGGTTTGCGCGCTATGCCGTCCGCCGCGCCGTCAACCAATCGAGGCTCGCGAGGGCTCCTTATAAGCTCAATAGCCGCTACACACGCTTTCCTCTCTGGTGCCGACCGGGTACGAGCGATCTCAGCATGTTCGCGGAGATTATCTCCCATCGGGCATTCCGCTGCCTCGACGGGATTGCGGACGCGCACTGGATCATCGATTGTGGCGCGAATGTCGGATATTCGTCCGCGTACTTCCTTACGCGCTATCCGCAGGCGACCCTCGTCTCAATCGAGCCAGACCCGGAGAACTTCCGTATGCTCGAGCAAAACCTTTCTCCGTACGCAGGCCGCTATCACGCCATCCAGTCGGCCCTCTGGTCGCACCAGACGGGTCTTGTGATGTCTGAAGATGGTCTCGGCGCCGGCAACGAGTGCGGGCGTACCGTGCGACCGATTTGCGCGGAGGAGCGTCCGGTGATGACGGGACTCGACATAGACTCCATCCTCGATCGCTTCGACATTGATCGAATCTCGATTCTGAAAGTAGACGTGGAAGGTGCCGAGAAGGTCATATTCGCGTCGAACTATGAGCGGTGGTTGCCGCGTGTGGACGGTCTCGTCATCGAGCTTCACGATCCCGAATGCGAGAGAATATTCAAGTCGGCGATTGCTCACGAGAACTTCGAGATCTCGACATGCGACGACCAAGTGGTATGTCTGAGGCCACGCGGGAGACGCAGACCGATTTAGCTCCGATACCGGCGTGGAAGTGTTCGCAGCACACGCTTGCGAGCGAGGAGCTGCCCGCCTTCGACGGTCTCGACGCGAATTATTCGGTGAACCGGGTACATTTGCCGGCTGCTGCGGGAGCGGCGGCGATCTAACATGCCGGGGCTACAGAGCGCGGGCTCGATCGCTCTGTCGAGCCTCGCATGCCGTCGCAATTGCACGAAGCGCTGATACTGCTGTTTCGCAATCGTCCGACGCTCGCACCGGAGTTGGTATGCGAGGCGCTGCGCGCCGAGCTGCCGCAGTACAGCGAGGCGCGCGTCGAATCCGCAGACCTCACCGACGTGCAGCCGGCCGAGTATCGGGCGGACCTCGTCGTTCTGCTGCTGCGGCAGAAGCCCGTGTTCGACATCGTGGTGGAGGTGCAGCTCGGCCGTGATGAGGACAAGCCGTACGTCTGGCCCGCGTACGCCGCGAACCTGCGCGTGCGCATACGCTGTCCGGTGTGCCTGCTGGTGATGACGCCCCAGGAGGCTGTCGCGCGCTGGGCTGCAAAACCCATCGAACTCGGTGGGCAGAATCGCTGGGTGCCTTGGGTCGTGGGGCCTTCGGGGGTGCCGCAGATAAGCGATGAGGCTCGTGCGAGTGAGGCTCCGGAGCTTGCGGTGCTCTCGGCGATGGCGCACGGGCGGGACCCCGATCCGTTGAAAGCTGCGCGTATCGCGCACGGAGCCCATCTGGCCAGTCTCGGGCTCGACGCCGATCGGGGGAGACTGTATTTTGACCTCGTCTCGAATTCACTCTCGGAGGCCGCCCGGCGGGCGCTGCAAGCCATGGACCCTGCAAAGTACGAGTACCAGAGCGAGTTTGCGCGGCGCTACATCCGCCTCGGCAGGGAAGAGGGCAAGGCCGAGGGGATGGCCGAGGGGATGGCCGAGGGGAAGGCCGAGGGTCGCGCGGAGATCCTGATCAAGCTGCTGGGCTTGCGCTTTGGTGCCTTGCCGCCGGGGGCGGAGGCGCGCATTCGCGGCGCCGGGATCGAGGAGTTGGACCGCCTTGCCGTGCGGGTGCTGACGGCTCAGACGCTCGAGGATGCGCTCGGCGCGCAGTGATGGGCTCGAGGCGCGAAAACGCCTCGGGTCCCTCGGGATACCACCGCACTCATCCGATGCGAAAATAGGGGTTCCAACCGAGCTCGCGCATGACCTTGGCGCTCGACATCGTTCCGTCCTCCTCGGCCACATTGTAGAGGCCGGCGCTCCTGCGCGTGACTGCGCGCCTTGCCGCATCGGCGGCAGCGTCGACGTGGACGGGCCCGCCCGCGAGCGCGTCGGGCCGACTACGCGCCAGCCGTTCTCCGTCGCTATACCTAGTTTGCGCGCTCGGAGTGCATTATATATGATGCATATCGATATATCATATTGTAATTGCATCATATATAAGTCGTGGAACTCGATGAGATCGGTGCGAATCTGCGCGCCGCCCGCAAGTCGGCCGGCCGCTCGCAGGCCGAGGTCGCACGCGCGCTGGGGATGAGCCGGGCCACGATCTCCGCGATCGAGAACGGAACGGTCGGCGAGATCGGTGTGCGCAAGATCATCGCACTGTGCGCGGCGCTCGGACTCTCGCTCAGCGTGACTTCGCGAGCCTCGCGTCCGACGCTCGGGGAGCTGAGAGCGGAACGTCATGCCGGCAAGCGCCGCGCTTGAAGTATTCGCCTCGGGCCGCCCCGCGGGACTCCTGACCCGCAGCGACATCGAGATGGATACGTTTCTCTTCGGCTATCGCGCCGACTGCCGCGCCGCGGATGCCGTTTCGCTGACGATGCCCGTGGTCGCCGACCAGTACGACTCGATGGGCACCGTTCATCCGATCTTCGAGATGAACCTGCCCGAAGGTGCGCTGCTCGAACGCTTGCGCCTCGCATTCGCCAAGGTCGTTCCCAGCTTCGACGATCTGGAGTTGCTCGCGATCGTCGGCCGGTCTCAAATCGGCCGTCTCCGGTACGCCGCCGAAGGCTCGCCGCTCGACCCCGTTCCCGCGCAGGACCTGAAGCAGCTCCTGACCTACGAAGGCACGGAGGACCTTTTCAAGGACCTGCTGGCGCGCTATGCGGTCCATTCGGGCATTTCGGGCGTCCAACCGAAGGTGCTGCTCCGCGACGCCAACGCACCGGTCGACCGCTTCACGGACCGCGGCGCGACACACATCGTGAAGTCCTTCGAGCCCAGGGAATATCCGGAGCTGGCCGCCAACGAATATTTCTGCATGCGGGCCGCACGGCACGCGGGGATCGCAATCCCGGAGGTTCGGCTGTCGCAGAACCGGCGCATCCTGGTCATCGATCGCTTCGATCTGATCGCAGACGGCAGTTATCTGGCCTGCGAGGACTTTTGCGTACTGAGCGGCCTGCGATCTCACGGACGCTATGATGGCTCTTACGAGCTCGTCGCAAGAAGGATAGGACAGTTCGTTTCTCCCGAGCATCAGCGTTCGGCGCTGGAACAGTTGTTCGCGATGGTGGCACTGTCATGCGCGATCGAGAACGGCGATGCGCACCTCAAGAATTTCGCCGTGCTGTACGAGGGTGCACAGAGCCCGACAAGGCTCGCGCCAGCCTACGATCTCGTGTCGACGACGGTGTATCACCCGCGCGATGTCATGGCGCTGACGCTCAGCGGCAGCAAATCGTTTCCCGACCGTCGACGGCTGACCGCATTTGGACGTCGGGGCTGCGGCCTACCCGGTGCGAAAGTTCGCGAAATCCTCGATCGGGTGGAATTCGGCGTCAGTGAAGCCCGCACGTCGATCAGGCAATTCGCCCGCCAACATCGGGATTTCGCCCGCGCCGGAGAGTACCTGCTCGCGGCGTTCGCGCGGGGCCTGGAGCGCTCGATCGTCGAACGCACCGGAACCGCTGGCGGGTAGCCCTCGACGACTACATGGCGCGCTCATCGAGGCGCGGCCCCGAGCCATCAAACACGCGTCCTGACGGTCTCCTGTAACCACCGTACCAGGTGCTCCATGTCGAAGGAGCGTTGCTCAAAGAGCTTGATGATGTGCTCGTATATCGACTTCGAGTCGGCTGTGATCACGTAGCCGTTGATTCTCAAGAAGACATCGACGACCGCAAACGCGACGGAACGAACAGGACGTGAGTGACCCCGTCGGCTTGGGTCAGCGCGGAGCGTTGTCTCGCGCCAGCCACGTCGGCGATGCGCGGCAAGCGCAGCGGGACGTCCGACGGTGTTTGAAAGTGCAGTCCTGCCCTTGAGCGGGTTCGGGTAACTGTATATAATAACAGTATGGAGGACGTCCCCACGATCG
>JBOHZR010000017.1:0-24659 GCA_050738595.1 Steroidobacteraceae bacterium
CCCCGCGCGCATCGTCCGGGTTGTCGAACGCGAGCGCCGCCGTGCTGTTCGCGGCGATGACCTCGCCGAGGGTCGCGAGATTGCGCGAAGCGAGCTGGCGAGCGGTGACGAACTCGTACACGCTGAGAGCGGCCGTCGTCAGCACGACCACCGTGCCCGTCGTCAGGAGCAGCATCAGGATGAGCGAGCGGCGGATCTTCGTCGTACGCACGAGCATCCTAGTTGACCCTCGGACCGACGATCTGAGCGGGTCGCAACAGCTGCGAGCTGATGGTCAGACCGCTCGCCCTCGCGGCCGCAACGTTGATCTGCATGCGGATGTGGTCGTTCTGGGTGACCAGATCGATCATGACGCCGCTGCGAGCGGACCCCTCGATATCGCTCACAGTGAGAATTTCGCGGCCGCGCAGCGCCGCGAGGATTTGTGGTAGCTGTGCGGTCTCGGATCGATCGATGAACAGGATGTGGCAGCCGTCGACCTCCGATACGTCGTGGAAGCGGCGCACGGCGAAGGGATGGCTGCCCACGTGCTCGCCGCTCACGATGGCATCGAGATCAGATCCGAACGGATCGCGTCCGAGTACCGCGATGATGATCGGGGCGCTCGCGGAACTGAATGCCTGCGGCGGCCAGGACACGAATTGGGAAAAATTGAAGAGAAACGCCGCCTTTACCTGGTACTCGGGAGTCGGACTGGCAAACGCGCAAGGCGCCGCGCACAGCACGAGCAGGAGAGCGAGGCGGCATGCGGCAGAGAGCATGAGGCGAAGATGCCCCCTATCGGGGTTAAGTGAAAAGCCTAGTTGCCTGAATCTGTGAGTAAATTCTCACCGCGTTCTCCAGAGCCATTTTGTGCACGGAGTCACGGTTCGCGGCGGCGCACGTCGCACGACTCCAACACAACTGATATGAGAGATAGAGGGAGTTGGCGTTGACGGATAGAGGCGACGAGCAATGACTCCGACAAGACCAGGGAGCACGTCCGGGGGCAGCGTTGCCGCCGCATCGTCTCACGCACCGTCGACACACGAGGGCAGGTCCCCGATCCGCGTGCTACTGGTGGAGGACATGCCGGCGGAGGCGGAACTCACGATTCGCCAGCTCGGAAAGGGCGGTCTCGATTGCGAATGCCTGCGCGTGGACACACAGGAGTGCTTCAGCGCGGCGCTGCTCGAATTCTCTCCGGATGTCATTCTCTCGGATTTCACCCTGCCGCAGTTCAGCGGACTATCCGCGCTGAAGCTCGCCAACGAGCTCGCGCACGACATTCCTTTCATCTTCGTCTCGGGAACCATCGGAGAGGAGCGCGCCATTGAGGCGCTGCGCTGCGGCGCCGTCGACTACGTTTTGAAGGGCAATCTCCAGCGTCTCGTTCCGGCCGTTCGGCGCGCGATGGAAGAGGCCGCCGCTCGCAAGGAACGACAGCGGCAGCAGGCGCAGATCGCGCGTCTGACGCGTGTGCTGCGGATGTTGAGCGGCATCAATGCTGTGATGCTGCGCGTGCGTGAACGCGAGGAAATGCTGGTGGAGGCGTGCCGACTCGCAGTTTCGGTCGGCGGATACGCGGTGGCGATCATTGCGTTGAAACAGCCAGGTGCGCGAACCGCGCAGATCGCCGCGACGGGAACGGACGAGGCTATGCGGGAGCAGTTGCGGACGCTCGTCTCGGAGTCAGTGGAGGACGGTGCGAGCGTGATCGGCCGTGTTCTGAAGAGCGGCAAGACATTCATCTGCAACGATACAGCGGAGCTCGCGAGCGCTGCGGGTTCCAGGGGGGCTGTGCCGAATCCTGGCTCGCGCCCGGTCGTGGTCCTGCCGCTTTTTCTCGACAAGACTCCCGTCGGAGTGCTGGTAGTGGCCGCTCCCGATTCCGGTGCGCTCGGTGAGGAAGAGCTCGCGATGCTGCGCGAGGTCGCATCGAACCTGTCTTTCGCGCTGCGGTACCTGCAAAAGGACAGCCACGTCCGATTTCTGTCGCATTTCGATGCCCAGACGGGCCTTGCCAAGCGTTCGCTGTTCTGCGAGCGCGTCCGTCGTCAGCTGACGCAGGGCCGTCGGGATGATCCGCGGCTCGTCATCGCCGTCATCGATGTCGAGCATCTGAGCGTCATCAACGACTCGTTCGGCCGTCACACGGGAGATCTGCTTCTGCAGCACATCGCAGACCGTCTACGCAGGCGCTTCCAGGACACGGAGTTGCTCGCGCAGTTTGGCGGCGGCACATTCGCTGCGGTACTCGAGGTGCATGGCGGGCCGAACGAGGCACTCGATGGTTTGCGCCGCCATCTCGGGGCCGTCTTTTCCGATTCTTTCGAGATCGACGAGCGGGCGATCCCAGTGACGGTGAAGTCCGGGCTCGCAATCTATCCGGACAACGGCAGGGATGCGGATGCGCTCGTCGGGAACGCCGAGGCCGCATTGCGCAACGCGAAGGCCAAGGGCGAGCGCGCGCTGCACTATAGCGCCGAGGCGCACTCGCAAGCCATGGCGAGACTCGCGCTCGAGCACAAGTTGCGCGTGGCGATCGAGAAGGAGCAGTTCGAGCTGCATTATCAGCCCAAAGTGAACGTGAAGACGCGTGCGATCGAAGGTGTGGAGGCGCTGATCCGCTGGCGCGACCCGGAGGCGGGGCTCGTCTCGCCCGCGGCATTTCTCCCGCTGCTCGAGGCGACCGGCCTGATCGTGGAGGTCGGCGAGTGGGTCCTGCGTCAAGCAAGCGCCGACTGCCAGCGCTGGCGCCGCGGTGGATTGCCTGCAATCCGCGTGGCAGTGAACATCTCACCGCTGCAGCTGCAGCATCCCGATTTCCTGCAGCACTTTTTCGATGTGACGCAGTCGTGGGCGGATCCGACCTGCGGTCTCGATGTGGAAATCATCGAGGGAATGCTGCTCGGCGATTCGAGCGCCGCGGTCCGCAAGCTGGAGCGCTTGCGTGCCGCGGGGGTTCGCATCGCCGTGGATGATTTCGGCACCGGATACTCCTCGCTCAGCCGGCTCTCCGAGCTGCCGATCGATACGCTGAAGATCGACCGCTGCTTCATCAACCGCCTGCCGGACGACCGTTCCGGCCGGACCCTCGTCGCGACCATCATTGCTCTAGCGCGCGCCTTCAATATGACAGTCGTCGCCGAAGGAGTTGAGACCGAGGAGCAGATCGGGGCGCTGTGGAACATGGGGTGCGATGAGGCACAGGGCTACCTCCTCAGTCGTGCCGTGCCCGGCGAGGAGCTTGCGCACCTGCTCGAGCACGGCAAGGGACGCATCATGGGGCCGGTTGCCCGTCATGCTGAGGTTCCCGCCGAAGTCGGCGTTACGGGTCATCGTCGCCAGCGTTGACTGCCCAAGCTGACGGCGAGCCGCAACCGCGGATCGTTGACATCGCAGGCTATTTCCACCGGCCCCACCCTCCACCAAGGGCATTGTAGAGCTGAACGAGCGCGAGGCGCTCATTGAGGCGGGCCTGCGCGAGATTGAGCTCAGCGGCGAAGTAGTTCGTCTCGCTCGTCAATACCTGCAGATAGCTGGCCCCACCGTGCGCGTAGAGGAGGTTCGACAGCCGGTCGGTCTCCTGCGCGGCGCCGGTGAGCATCTCCTGTTGCTCGCGGTACTCACGATTCTTCCGGTACGCGGCGAGGGAGTCGGAGACCTCTCGGAAGGCGTTCTCGATCGTCTGCGCGTATGACAGCAACATCTGCTGCTTCCGCGCCTCGGCGAGGCGTACTCCGGAACGGAGGCTTCCGGCAGCAAATACCGGCTGCGTGAGCGATGCTGCGGAGTTCCACATCTGCGCGGAGTCCGTTAGAAGCGTGCGCAGGGCGCTGCTTTCGAAGCCGGCCGTGCCCGTGAGCGACAAGCTCGGAAAGTAAGCGGCCTTTGCCGCGCCGACGTCGGCGTTAGCAGCGATGAGGTTTTGCTCGGCCTCCCTCACGTCCGGGCGGCGCTCCAGAAGCTCAGAAGGAAGTCCCGCAGGAATGGCGCGTGGATTCGGCTGTCGAGTCAATTCCTGGCCGCGAGGAATCGCTCCAGGATTCTCCCCGAGCAGCGTGCTCAAGGCGTCCTCCTGTTGGAAGACTCTACGCTCGAGATCGACGATCGTCTCGGACGCCGTATAGACGAGCTCCTCCGACTGCTGTACTTCCAGCATGGACGCCGAGCCATTCGTCGCGAGCACGTCCATGAGGTGCAGCGACTTCCGCCGAGACGCCAGTGTGCTTCGCGACAATTGCAGGTCCAAATCGAGCTCGCGGAGCTGAAAGTAGGCGGCGGCGACGCTCGATACGACGGATGCGATCACTTCGCGGTGTCCCCATTCGGACGCGCGCAGCTCGGCGCGCGCGGCTTCGGTCGCACGCCGGTATTTTCCCCAAAAGTCGAGGTTCCAAAGCACGGATAAGTCCACTTCTGCGGCATCCGCACGCGACTGCGGTATCGTGTTCGAGAGAGGCGGGTTGCGCTCGCTGAAGACGCCGGCTCCGGCACTCAGCAGCGGAAACTGGCTCGCACGCACTATCCCGAGCTCCGCCTGGGCCTGCAGAATGCGCGTCGCGGCGATCTGCACGTCGTAGTTGTGCTGCAGGGCGGTTCGGATCAAGCGCTGCAGGGCCGGATCCTGGAAGATTTCCCACCATTTCTCGTCGCCGAAGGAGCCGGTGCGCTGCGCGGGCGCAGAGGGCGGAGCCACATCGCGATACGCAGCCGGAGTGTCGATGATCGGTCGCCTGTAGTTCGGTCCGACCGCGCAGCCGGCGAGCAGTACACTCAATGCTGCGAGAGCGTACGTCCTCATTCAGCGATGCTCCTCGTGAAGGGCGGTCGCTGCAACGGCGCCTCCGGCGGACTCCTTCGAGCCGTGCCGCCTTGCGCCCGAAACCCGCTCGACGGCGTAGAAGACCGCGGGCACGAAGAAGATGGCGATCGAGCTGGTCGCCAGCACCCCACCGATCACTGTGGTCCCCATGACCTTGCGGGCGATGGAACCGGCACCGGAGGCGAACCATAGCGGCGCGCAGCCCAGAATGAACGCAAACGATGTCATGAGAATGGGCCGGAGCCGGAGCCTCGCGCCCTCGAGCGTCGCTTCGGCGAGCGGCTTGCCTTTTTCGTACTCGCCTTTGGCGAAGGCGACGATCAGAATCGCGTCCTTCGCCGCGAGCCCGATCAGCATGACGAGGCCGATCTGGGAGTACACGTCGTTCTCGATGTCGACCATGTATGCAGGGTAGAAGGCCTGAATGAGCAGGCGCCGCAGAAGCAGCACGCCGAAGGCCCCGAAGACGGCGATCGGCACGCTCAGCAGCACGCTGAAAGGCAGCGACCAGCTCTCGTAGAGCGCGGCGAGAATGAGGAAGACGAACAGCAGCGAGATCGAGAAGATCGTCGCCGACGATATCCCCCGCTCGGCAATCTTCTGCTGAAAGGACATGCCCATGTAGTCGTAGCCCATGTCGTGAGGCATGGTCTGAGCGAAGACCTGCTCGAGCGCCGCCATCGCCTGATCGGAGCTGTACCCGGGCGCTGCGTTGCCGTTGATCTGCGCTGCCGGATATTCGTTGTAGTGCATGATGTATTCGGGGCCCTGGCGCGGCTCGAACCTGGCGAGGGTCGACAGCGGGACCATCGCTCCGGTGTCGTTGCGAACGTAGAACTGTCCGGCATCGCGCGCGCTGGCACGATAGTCGCTCGCCGCCTGCACGTAGACCTGCCATTGGCGTCCGAACCGGTTGAAGTAGTTCACGAAGAGACCGCCCATGTACGCCTGCAGGGTCGTATAGACATCGGAAATCCGCACGCCCTGCTTGAGGACCTTGTCACGGTCGACCCGTACGAACTGCTGCGGGACGTTCGGCAGGAAGGAGGAGGAGATGCCGGCGATCTCGGGGCGCTTCCTGGCTGCCTCCAGGAACCGGTCCACGTTGCCCGCAAGGTAGGGGATGTCATGGCCGCCCCGATCCTCCAACACGAACGTAAACCCGCCGGCGGTGCCGACACCCGGGATCGCGGGAGGTGAGAAGCTGAAAGCGGTGCCCTGCGGCAACCTCGCGAGCTCCTGGTTGAGCCGTGCCTTGATGGCCTCGTACTGCTCGGCTCGCTGTTCGCGCTGCGCCCAGGGCTTCAATGTGACGAAGAAGAAGGCGTTGTAGCTCGTCTGGACGTAGCTCAGCAGGCTGAAACCGACGACAGTCGTCGTGTACTCGACACCCGGCATCGCGGCGAGTACCGCCTCGACCTGCCTCGCGGCCTCGCTCGTGCGCTCAATCGAAGAGGCGCGGGGGAGCTGGAGGTTGACGTAAACGTAGCCCTGGTCCTCATCGGGCAGGAAGCCCGATGGCAGCAGCTTCGCGAACGTCACGGCGAGAATTCCGAAGACGAGCAGCGCCGCGAGCGCCATGCCGCTCTTGCGGATCAGAGCCGCGCTCACCCGCACATAGCCGCTCGTCGCGCGCCCGAACAGCCAGTTGAACCAGTCGAAGAACCGCCGCAGCGGTCCGCCGCCGGCGCCTCGCGGCCGAAGTAGCAGGGCGGCGAGAGCCGGACTGAGGCTCAGCGCATTGAACGCGGAGATGATGACCGAGATCGCAATGGTCACCGCGAATTGCTGATAGAGGCGTCCGGTAATCCCGGGGATGAATGCCGTTGGCACGAACACGGCCGAGAGCACGAGTGCGATACCGATCACCGGCCCGGACATCTCTTCCATCGCCTTGAGGGCCGCGGCTTTGGGCGCTGCGCCCGCTTCGATGTGCCTTTCGATTGCCTCGACCACGACGATTGCGTCGTCCACAACGAGACCGATCGCGAGCACGAGACCGAACATCGATATCGTATTGACGGAGAAGCCGAACAGCGGGAAGAGTGCGAACGTGCCGATGAGCGACACTGGGACTGCGAGCAGAGGAATCAGCGCGGCCCGCCAGCCCTGAAGGAAGACATAGACCACGATGATCACGAGCGCGAGCGCGATGAGCAGTGTGAGGAGGATCTCATGCATGCCTGCAGTGACAGCCCTCGTCTGGTCGAGCGCGATCACGTAGCGCATGTCGGGCGGGAATCGGTCCTTCACCTGCTCCATCAGTGCCCTGACACCGTTCGCGTCATCCACCGCGTTGGAGCCGGGCAGCTGGTAGATCGCCATGATCGCGCTCGGCTTGCCGTTCAGCCGGCCCATCAGCGTATAGGTCTGAGCGCCGAGCTCGATGCGCGCCACGTCCCTCACCCGAACGGCACCCCCGTCCGGCTTCTCGCGCACGATGATGTCGCCGAACTCCTCCGGCGTTGCAAGGCGCCCCTGCGCCCGCACCGAGTACGTGAACTCCTGGCCGGCAAGTGCCGGCGGGCCGCCGATCTGGCCGGCGGGGTTCACGGTGTTCTGCGCCTCGACGGCATTGACGACGTCCGAGACGGTGACGCCGAGTTTGCTCAGCAGATCCGGTTTCAGCCAGATCCGCATCGCGTACTGTCCGGCGCCGAAGACCTGTACGCTCGCGATGCCCGGAATTCGGGTGACCGGGTCGTTCAGATTGATGTATTCGTAGTTCGCCAGGAATTTGGCGTCATAGGTGCCGTGGGGCGAATAAAGCGCGACCAGCATCAGCGGCGCGCTCGTGGACTTCTGTACGGTCACGCCATACTGGGCGACGCTCGAGGGGAGCTGCGATGCGGCCTGGGCCTCTCTCATCTGGGAGAGGATGAGGTCGGTGTTCGGGTTCGTCTGCACGCCGAAATCGACCATCATGGTCATCTGGCCGTTCGCTGTGGCGTTCACCGAATACATGTAGTTCATGTTGTCGACGCCGCTCATCTGCTCTTCGATGGGCGTCGCGACCGACTGTGCGAGCGTCTGCGCGTCCGCGCCGACGAAGGTGGCCGCTATCTTGGTCTCCGGTGGGGCGATATCCGGAAACAGCGAGACCGGCAGCCGGACCAGGGTGATTGCGCCGACGAGCACGGTCAATATCGCGATCACCATCGCGACGATCGGACGGTTGATGAAGAACCTGGACATTGCTCAGGCGCCCCCGTCGCGGTCGGTAAAGGGTACCGGGGTAACGATGCTGCCGTCCTTCACCTTCTCCGTGCCTTCCGCGACGACGCGATCTGACGCTTTCAGCCCACTGTCGATGATCCAGAGAGAGCCGACTCGCTCGCCGAGCTGCACCGCGCGGATCGATACCTTGCCGTCGCGCCCCACTAGCGCGACCTCGTTCGATCCCTGGAGCTCCATGACGGCTCTTTGTGGAACGAGCAGAGCGCCCCTGCGCACCTGTGTGACGGCGCGGATCTTGCCGTATTGTCCCGGACGCAGCACATCGCCTGGATTTGGAAACGCCGCCGCGATCCGGATCGTCCCGGTCTGCGGATCGACCTGCCGGTCGGCGAACAGAATCGCTCCTTTGTGCGGGAACACACTCCCATTCGAGAGGATGAGCTCGAGCGGGATCCTGGTGCCGTGCGCCAACAGGTCGATTCCGCTCGGATCGATCTTGTCGGCGATCCGGAGGTACTCATCGCCGGTGATCGGAAAATACGCCTTGATGGGATCGACCTGCGAGACGGCGGTGAGCACCGTCGAAGGCGTGACGAGATTTCCCACCTGGACCTGCGCGATGCCCGCGATTCCGCCGATCAGGGAGCGCACCTTCGTGAAGCCGAGATTCAACGCGGCCTGCTCCACGGCGGCGTGGGCGGCCTCGACGGCTGCTTTGGCCGCGAGCTCGGACTGCTTGTCGCTGTCGAGCTGACTCTGCGGGATGGCACTTGCCTGCGCCTCGGGAATGTCCCGCTTGACGTTCAGAGAGGCATTTCCGAGCCTCGCCTGCGCCTCGGCGAGCTGCGCCCGTGCCATGTCCAGCGCTGCGCGGAAGGGGCGAGGATCGATCTCGAAGAGCACCTCGTTCCTCTGCACGAGTGCGCCCTCCCGATAGTCCTGCTTGACGAGATAGCCTGTGACCTGCGGCTGGATTTGCGCGTTCACGTAGCCATCGAGCGTTGCCACCCACTCACTGTGGATCGGGACGTCTCGCTGAACGACGCCGACGACCTCGACTTCCGGCGGGCGCGTCGATTCCTTGGGCGACGGGCTGCAACCCGCGCACGCGAGCAGGATGCACGCGCAGAGCGAAAAGACCGGTCGTGCGAAGGCGTGGATTGGTGCGACTGTCAAGCAGCTGTTCCTTACGTCGTTGAGCGCGAAAAGCGATCGACGTGCCGTGTCGAGACCATCCTCCCGAAGGCCCTCATCTGGTCAGCCTCGGAACCAGGTATCCGACCAGCACCGCTTCGAACTCCTTGATGATCGCCGGTTTCTCGCCGACATTGGCTTGCGCGTAGAGTCCCAGCAGCCCCCTGCTGATCTGCTGGACGACCGATGCGGTGCGCAGTGCCGCGTCTCTCGAGAGGCGGCGGTTGTGCTCGATCAGTACGGAGGCGATCCGTGTGCGGATCAGCTCGCGCCGGGCCCTTCCGTGTGCCGTCGGACGCACATCGAGGAGTGCGAGCAACGCCGGACGAGTCGTGACGAGCTCGAGCTGCAGGGCCACCAGTCGGCGCGCGAGCGCTCCGGCGCCCAGAGTCCGCGCCTCTCGGGCCAGGGCGATCCACGACTGTTCGATCTCCTCGATGTAGCGGGCACGGAGCGCATCGGCGAGCACCGGTTTATTGGGGAAGAACTGATACAGCGAGCCGATGCATGAATTCGCCCGCTCAGCGATGGCGCTCATCGTCGCCTGCTCGTATCCCTTTTCGGTGATCACGGATGCGGCCGCCCGCAGGAATCCGGCGACACGGCGCTTGCCTCGCTTCTGCTGTGGTATTCTGCGCGGCGCCGTGGAACGTGAGGGCATACTCACATTGTAGCAGCGGACTCGCTGCAGCGGGCGCCTTCGTGTGCCGTCAGGGGGCGATGCGCGCGACGTGCTCACGCCGCTCGTCAAGCGGCCTGTGCGTGATCTCTACGCACCCGGCAGGCCACGCGCACGAGATCGAGCGGGGAGGGGGGGCTCGAGCACCCCGTAAGCGTGAGTGCTGCGCGGACGCAGCGTCCCGTCGGTCGCGCTGCACGACGAGACGCGGGTAACGAAATCATACTGTCCTCAGCCTGCTCGCGGTCCTCGCCGCTCTCGCCTCCACGCGCATTGGGACGCCGCTGCGGTCTCGGTTCTGCTGCGTGTCTCGCGCATCGCGGTACCGTCGCAAGTCCTCGCCGCGCTCGAAGTGGAGTCGGGCCTCAACGATCCAATGAGCGTGTTGTTGACGCTCGTCTTGATTGGGGTAATGACGGGAGGGAATCACAGCAGCCCGGGGAGCTTTGCGCTGCTGTTCCTCGAGGAGATGGGCGGCGGCGCGGCGATCGGGCTCGCCAGCGGCTTCGCGGTGCTCAAGACGCTGCGCTGGCTGGAGCCCGCAAGCTCCGTGCGTCCGCTCCTCGCGCTCGGCGATCGCGCGCGCGTCGGGGATTGGCTTGCGCTCAGCGCGGCGTTCTCCTAGAATGAACGTTCATTCACTTTCCTTGAGCGCAGGATCGTGCTCAGTCCCACCGACCTCCCTCGCGCGTCGCTTCGTCCTTTGAGGACGAAGATTCCAGGCATGATCGTCGTCCGACGGCGTGGGCCGTGGCTCGCCATTGTAATGGCTGCGGCCGCGGCGATGTGCGGCTGCGGCCGTCGCGCGGCGTTGCCGGCTGGCGATTTTCGCCCCGAGGTCGCTGTCGTCGTGCTCAAAACGCAGCCCGTTACGCTCACGCGCGAACTGCCGGGACGCACCAGCGCGTATCTGGTCGCGGACGTGCGCCCGCAGGTCTCGGGCATCGTCAAGCGGCGCCTGTTCACGGAGGGAAGCCTGGTGCGCGCAGGCCAGGTGCTCTATGAGATAGACGATTCGCTCTACCGAGCGCAGTACGACAATGCCAAGGCAGCACTGCAGAAGGCCCAGGCGAACGAAGTGGCAGCACGGCTTGCTGCGCGGCGCGCCGCGGACCTCATCAAGATCGATGCGATTAGCGCGCAGGATAACGAGAACGCCATTTCAGCCCAGGCCCAGGCAGTCGCCGACGTGTCGGCCGCTCGCGCCGCGCTCGATAGCGCTCGAGTGAATCTCGCCTACGCGCGCATCACGGCGCCGATCACAGGCCGTATCGGCCGATCCTCCGTGACCGCGGGCGCGCTCGTGACCGCCGACCAGGCGACCGCACTCGCCACGATACAGCAGCTCGATCCGATCTACGTCGATGTGAATCAGTCGAGCGCCGATTGGCTGACGCTCAAACAGGAAGTGGACTCGGGCCGTATCCAGTCGAGTGGCGCCGGTACGCCGGCAACTATCCTGCTCGAAAATGACGCGACCTTTGCTCACCGGGGTAAGCTGCTGTTCAGCGATGTCACGGTGGATCCGACCACCGGCAACTTCCTGCTGCGTGTGCTGGTGCCCAATCCGGAAGGATTGCTGCTTCCGGGGATGTACGTGCGCGCCGTCATCGACGAAGGCGTGCTGCCGCGCGGTATCCTCGCGCCGCAGGCGGGCATCGAGCACAACCCGCGGGGCGACGCGACGGCCCTGGTCGTGAATGCAGCCGGCCGGGTCGAGGAGCGCCACGTTGGAATCACCCGTGCGGTGGGCGGCAGGTGGCTGATCGACAGCGGTCTCTCAGCCGGCGACCGCCTGATCGTCTCGGGCATCCAGAAGGTGCAGCCAGGCATGCCCGTGCGCGCGGTCGAGGAGTCCGCGTCGCGGTAGCCCCAACCGCTGCGCGCATCGTATCCCATGTCGGTGTCTCGCTTCTTCATCGACCGGCCGGTCTTCGCTTGGACCGTCGCGCTGATCATCATGCTGTTCGGCGCGGTGGCGATCGCGCGACTCCCGGTGGCTCAATATCCAAATATCGCCCCGCCCGCGGTATCGATCAGCGCCTCGTATCCGGGTGCGGACGCGCAGACCGTGGAAAACTCGGTCACGCAGATCATCGAGCAGAACATGACTGCGCTCGACGGCCTGCTCTACATGGCCTCGACCAGCGACAACGCCGGTAACGCGAGCATCACGCTCACCTTCGCGACCGGGATCAATCCTGATATCGCGCAGGTGCAGGTGCAGAACCGGCTCCAGCGGGCCGTGCCGCTCCTGCCGCAGGTGGTGCAGCAGCAGGGGATCAGCGTCGCCAAGGCAAACAATGATTTCCTCATGGCCGCGGGATTCATCTCCTCGGACGGCAGCGTCAGCGAGGCCGACATCGCCGACTTCGTGGCAACCAACATCGCAGACCCGGTGAGCCGCGTGCCCGGGGTGGGCTCGCTCCAGGAGTTCGGTCCCAAGTACGCGATGCGCATCTGGCTCAATCCGGACCGGCTCAACGCGTACGGCCTGACGCCCGATGACGTCGTCGCGGCGGTGCAGGCGCAGAATGCGCAGATCTCTGTCGGACAGTTGGGCGGGGAGCCGGCTGTTCACGGTCAGCAGATCAACGTCACGGTCACTGCTCAAGGGAGGCTGCACACACCCGAGCAATTCCGCGAGATCGTCCTGCGCAGCAACACGGATGGCTCGACGCTCAGACTGGGAGACGTGGCGCGCGTCGAGCTCGGGGAGGCCGACTACAGCTATCACGTTCGGTTCAACGGTCGGCCCGCCGCCGGCATGGGCGTGATCCTCGCGCCCGGTGCCAACGCGCTCGACACCGTGCGCAACGTCAAGGCCGCGATCGAGCGCTTGAGGCCGACCTTCCCGCGCAGCCTCGAGGCCGTCTATCCCTATGACACGACGCCATTCGTGCGCAAGTCGATCCGCGACGTCATCGTGACGCTCGCAGAGGCCATTGCGCTCGTCTTCCTCGTGATGTTCGTGTTCCTGCAGAACATCCGCGCCACGTTGATCCCCTCGATCGCCGTGCCGGTCGTGCTGCTTGGCACCTTCGGTGTGCTCGCCGTCGCCGGCTACTCGATCAATATGCTGACCATGTTCGCGATGGTGCTCGCGATCGGCTTGCTGGTCGATGACGCCATCGTCGTCGTCGAGAACGTCGAGCGGCTGATGACCGACGAGGGTCTCTCGCCACGCGAGGCAACGCGCCGCTCGATGGACCAGATCACAGGGGCCCTGATCGGGATCGCAACCGTGCTTTCCGCCGTATTCGTGCCGATGGCGTTTCTTCAGGGCTCGACCGGAGTCATCTACCGGCAGTTCTCGATCACCATCGTCTCGGCCATGATCCTCTCGGTGATCGTCGCGATCATCGTGAGTCCCGCACTCTGTGCCACGCTCATCAAGCCGGTCAAGAAGGGCGAGCACCATGGCCACCGCGGCTTGTTCCGCTGGTTCAATCGCGCGTTCGACCGGAACAATCATCGCTACCAGGGTGTTGTCGGCGGCATGCTGCGCCGGCCGGGGCGCTACCTGGTCATCTATGCTGCGCTCGCCTCGCTGATGGCTCTCATGTTCTTCCGGCTGCCGACCGCCTACCTGCCGCAGGAGGACCAAGGCGCCTTGATGCTGCTGGTACAGGCGCCGGTGAATGCGAGCGTCGAGCGCACGGAGGAGGCGCTCGAGAAGGTCCGCAGCTACTTCGTCACCCATGAGCGCAAGGCGATGCGCTCGATCTTCACGATCTCCGGGTACAGTTTCGCCGGCCAGGGCCCCAACTCGGGGATGGGGTTCATCCTGCTCAAGGACTGGAGCGAGCGGCCTGGCAGGGATCAGAGCGCACAGGCCCTGCAGATGCGGGCGAATCGGGCGCTCTTCGGTCTGAAGGACGCGACGGTGTTCGCCGTGGCGCCCCCTGTGGTCCAGCAGCTGGGCAATTCCTCGGGATTCGATTTCTACCTCAAGGACGACCGGGACCAGGGGCATGCCGCTCTGATCAGCGCGCGCAACCAGCTGCTCGGCATGGCCGCCAAGGACCCGCTGCTCGCCAACGTCCGTCCGAACGGCCAAGAAGACGCACCCCAATTTCGCATCGATGTCGATGCACAGAAGGCCGCCTCCCTTGGGGTGCCCGTCGCCGCCATCAATGACACGCTGTCGCTCGCGTGGGGCGGCCGCTACATCGACGACTTCGTCGATCGCGGGCGTGTGAAGCACGTGATGATCCAGGCGGATGCGCCTTACCGCATGCAGCCAGGTGATTTCGGGCGCTGGTACGTGCGCAACGCCGCGGGGGCGATGGTCTCGATGGCCTCGCTCATCACGACGCACTGGACGTACGGCCCACCGCAGCTGGTGCGCTTCAACGACGCCTCCGCGGTGGAGATCAACGGGGAGGCCGGGCCAGGAGTGAGCTCCGGCACCGCGATGCAAGAGATCGAGAAGCTCGTCGCGAAGCTGCCGTCGGGCTACTCGGTCGACTGGGCAGGGGAGTCCTACCAGGAGCAGGCCGCGGGCGAGCAGCTGCCGATGCTCTACGGCCTGTCACTCGCAGTCGTCTTCCTGTGCCTAGCGGCGCTCTATGAGAGTTGGTCGATCCCGACGGCCATCATCCTGGCCGTGCCGCTCGGGGTGATCGGTGCAGTCGTCGCCACGGCGCTGCGAGGCCTCGAGCGCGACATCTATTTCCAGGTCGCGATGCTCACGACGATCGGCCTCGCCTGCAAGAACGCGATCCTCATCATCGAGTTCGCCAAGGAATACGTCGAGAGCGGCCTCGGGGTCATCGAGGCAACGCTGCACGCGGTGCGCGACCGACTGCGCCCGATTCTGATGACCTCGATCGCCTTCGGCCTGGGAGTGCTGCCCCTCGCGGTCGCGTCGGGCGCGAGCGCGGGCGCCCAGCACGCCATCGGCACTGGCGTCTTCGGCGGCATGCTCGCTGGCACATTCCTCGGCA
The DNA here is from genome assembly GCA_050738595.1 of Steroidobacteraceae bacterium. GTDB lineage: Bacteria > Pseudomonadota > Gammaproteobacteria > Steroidobacterales > Steroidobacteraceae > JASHUC01. The sequence goes on from JBOHZR010000017.1 coordinate 14,807, forward strand.
TCTTCTTCATCCCGGTCTTCTTCGTCGTGGTGCAGCGCTTGTTTCACAGCTTGCGCGAGAGTCCCACGCCCGAGCGCCAACAGCCGCAGGGCGGTCCCGCCCTGCAGAGCGGGGTGCATCGCGAAGAGGGCAGCGCCTGATGGGCTTCGCGGAGCGTTGCACGCGGATGGCAGGCGCAGCGCTGGCCGTGGTCTGCCTTCTGCCCGCCTGTACGCTCGAGCCACGCTATCGCACCCCGCCGTTGCCGGTTCCCGCGCAGTGGCCGATTCCCCCGACTACGCCGCAGGTGCAGGTGCCGCAGGGTACTGCCGCGGCCGCTCTCGATGGCGCGCGCGGGTCGTCGCCGAACTCCGGTGTGATCGGCGGCACGCGCAGCGCCGTGGACATCGGCTGGCGCGACTTCTTCGCCGATCCTCACTTGCAAGGGGTCGTTGCGGCGGCGCTCGCAAACAATCGGGATCTGCGTGTCGCGGTGCTCGACATCGAGCTCGCGCGCTCGCAGTATCTCGTGCAGCGCGCGGGCAGCCTTCCGCGGCTCGATGCCACCGGCAACTATACCAAGGAGAAACTGCCGCCCGCGGAATTCGGGTTTCCGATCACGGCGGCGTACTACCAGGCGGGGGTCGCGCTGTCGTCATTCGAGCTCGATCTGTTCGGGCAGGTCCGCAGCCTCAATCACGCGGCGCTCGAGCGGTACTTCGCGCAGACCGAGGCGCGGCGCAGCACCCAGCTCAGTCTGATTGCCGAGGTCGCGCAGGCCTACCTCACGCTGGTCTCGGACCGGCAGCTGCTCAAGCTCGCCGAGGACACGCTGCACAGTCAGCAATCCTCCTACGACATCACGGTCAAGGAGCATCAGCACGGTCAGGTCTCGGGCCTCGATGTGGCTCAGGCGCAAACCACCGTCGAGTCGGCTCGCGCAGATGTGGCGCGATACGAGGGGAACATCGCTCAGGATACCGATGCGCTCAACCTGCTCGCAGGAGTGCCGGTGGACACGTCGAACCTTCCGGATGCGCTCGATGATCGAGCGTTCGGCATCCCGGCGTTACCCGCCGAGATGCCCTCGACCGTGCTGCTGCGCCGCCCTGATGTCCTTCAGGCGGAGCACACCCTTCGTGCAGCCAACGCGGACATCGGAGCTGCGCGCGCGGCCTTCTTTCCGTCAATCAGCCTGACCGGCAACGCCGGAAGCATCAGCCCACAGTTCTCGAGCCTGTTCTCAGGCGGCACGGGTACATGGTCCTACTCTCCACAAATCAGCCTACCGATTTTCCATGGCGGCGAGCTGCTCGGAAATCTGACCGAAGCCAAGGCGAACCACGCCATCGCGGTCGCGCAGTATGAGAAAGCGATCCAGACGGCCTTTCGCGAGGTTGCCGATGCCCTCGCGCTCACCGGCACGCTCGAGCGCGAGCGCGAGGCCGAGGAGGCGCTCGTAGGGGCGACCGGTCGTGCCTACGAGCTCTCGCGTGCGCGCTACAAGGCCGGGCGCGACAGCTACCTCAACGTGCTCGATTCGCAGCGCAGCTACTACGCTGCGCAGCAGAGCTTGATCGCCACCGAGCTCGCGGAGCAGGAGAATCGCGTCAGCCTCTACAAGGCGCTCGGCGGCGGGTGGCGGGAGAGCTCCGGATGAGAACCGCTCCGAGGCAGGCACGGCGCCTGCGCTCCGCGCCGCTCGATGCATCCCCGGCGCCCCAGGCGGGCACGCGCGCCGAGCGTCAGCGCACGCGAATTCTCGATGCGGCCGAGCGCTGCTTCATCGAGCGAGGCTTCCACGCCGCCACCATGGCTCACATCGCCGAGACCGCCCGCATGAGTCCGGGACTGATCTATCGCTACTTCAGCGGCAAGAATGCGATCGTCAGGGCCATCGTGGAGCGCCATCTCGAGACGGACGGCTGCCGGGCCATGCAGCATCTCAACGTGCGTGGGGACTTCTGCCCCAGCATGCTCGAGGCCTTCGAGCGCTGGCGCCGCCGCGACGATCCCACGATGAATGCGGCACTCATCCTCGAGCTGACCGCGGAGGCCGCTCGCGATCCGGAGATCCTGGAGGTCGTGCGCAGCAAGGACCGAGTGATCAGCGGGGAGCTGACGGAGGCGATTCAGCGCGCCGCCCGCGCCGAGGGAACGCGACTCTCCGCGGCCAAGGCTCGCGGGGCCGCGATCCTGCTTCAGTGTTTGTTTGAAGGCCTCGCGTTCCGCGTGGTGCGCAGCCCGGAACTGAACGCGGCGTCGTTGCGGCCGCTGCTCGAGAAGGTCATGGCCGCGGTGATGAGCTGACGCGAACGATTTGCTCCGCTTGCGCCCAGTCAAAGGGCGCGCGGATTGCGGTGAGATAGCGCGCATCGACAGCCGGTGAGACGCCTTGGTGGGGCGGTCCCTTCGGGCCAGGCTCGGAGCCTGCGACCAGCTCCTGAGCCACGGCGACCGCGGCGAGCAGGTCGAACTCACTCTGCGGAGCGAGCATCGGATTGTGATGGAGGGCGACAGCCTCGAGGATCGGGTAGGGCAGTCCCCACAGCCCGAGCAGATACGCGCCCACCTCGGCGTGCGTGGCTTCGAGCACCACGCGCTCGGCTTCATGGAGCGGTAGCCGGCGCTCGCTTGCGAGCTTGATGGCCCGAGCCATCTCCTGCGGGCACTGCTGCAGGAGAACCCAGTAGCCGATGTCGTGCAGAAGGCCTGCAAGGAGCGCATCGTCCGCCCAGGGGCTGCCTCTCGAGAGCGCGCGGGCCGCTGATGCGACGTTGTGGGCGTGCTCCTGCAGCCGCTCCGGCTCAAATCCGGCGGGAGCGCCGCTCTGGGGCCACGCGCAGAAGACTTCGGCCGAGAGAGCGAGATTGCGAATCGCATGGAACCCGAGGTGAACCACTGCCTGCTCTATGCGGCTGATCGAGCGGGCATGCCGGAAGAACGCCGAGTTCACGACGTGTAGGATCTTGGCGGTGAGCGCGCTGTCGGCAGCGATGATGTCCGCGACCTGCGCGGCGCTGGTGTCCTCGCGCGCGGTGGCCTCGCGCAGCCGTGCATAGACACGCGGCAGCGCCGGAAGCGTCCGGATACGGCCGACGGCGGCGCGTACTCGCGGCCCACCGAGCAGGTCCTGCAACTGCATGCAGCGCTCGATCAGTTGCTCGAGCCGCTGCGGCTCGCACGGCTTGGCGATGTACTGGTGCGCGAGCGGCACCAGCCGCATCACCTGGCCATCCGCGGAGGAGCCGGACAGCACGATCCGGATCGTCTCGGGCGACTTCACGCTCGCGAGCTCGAGAAGCCGTGCGCCGTCCATCCTCGCCAGGCGCATGTCCGTGACGATCGCATCGTACGATTTGGCCTCGAGCTCGGCGATCGCACGCGCCGCGCTCGGCACGGCGGTTATCTCCCATTTCGATCGAGCGCGGTCGAGGCGGCGTCTGAGTCCCTCGAGCAATGCCGGCTCGTCGTCGACCAAGAGAACGCTCTTCACGATGTGCCTCCGAACAGCCCCTCGGACGACCAGAGCGTGTCCTCGTCGGTGCGGCCATTCCGGTCTCAATTGACTTATCTACGAAATGGTCGCCGAAAGCTTGCACCTTGTGTCGCAGTGCAGCCGTGAGAGTGATCACGAACTCTGCATTCCCTCTGCCGCGCCCCTCGATGAGCTCGGGCATGGAGCCCCGCCCCGAAGGCCGGGGTGTCTTTACAGCCGACCATAGTTCCTCCACAATGGAGGAACTTCGGAGGAAACGATGGCGACGCTCAATGTGAAGAATCTCCCGGACGGGCTGTACAAGAAGCTCCAGGCTCAGGCGAAGCGGGAGCGTCGGTCCGTGGCGCAGGAGGTTACGCGGCTGCTGAGTGAAGCGCTGGAATCGCCGAAGAGCTTCTCGATTCTCGAGCTGAAGGGTCTCGGCAAGGAGGCTTGGAAGGGGGTCGATCCCGTCGAGCACGTCGCAACCGAACGGCGTTCATGGGACTGACAGAGGATCTCGGCCGCGGTCGGGTCGGCGTAGACACCGCGGTGTTCATCTATTGGATCGAAGAGCATCCGCAATTCCTGCAAATCATCGATCCGCTGTTCCAGGAGGTGGATGCGGGTCGGCGAGAAGTCGTGACCTCGGCGCTGACCCTCCTCGAGCTCTTGGTCGCTCCGTATCGTGCCGGGGATCTCGAATCGGCGAGTCGATACGAGCGACTCCTGACCAGAAGCCGCGGTCTTTCCCTCGTCGATATCTCGCGGGAGCAGCTTCGAGACGCAGCGAAGCTGCGTGCCGCATTTGCCGTAAGAGCGTCCGATGCGCTTCAGCTCGCCGCTGCACTCGGCACCGGGTGCACGGCGTTCCTGACCAACGGTCGCCGTCTCCCGAGGATCGCCGGCATTGAAGTGGTGCAATTGGCAGACTACATCGATTGAAGCTCCCGTCGTTGAGCTTCGCGCGAGACAATGGTCGGAAGCTGGCATGCCTGGAGGCCGGTCTGGCTGAAATACTCGACTGCTTGGGGGAGTTATGCATCGAGAATCGAGAATCGCGGCGGCGTTATTCGTGAGCGTGATGCTGCCGTGCGCAGTACAGGCAGCTGGTAGTTGCTCGGATCTTCTCAAGTTCTCAGCGGCGAATACTTCGATCACATCGGCAAAGGAGGTGGCCGCTGGTTCGATCTCACCGCCCCCCGGGGCTCAGCCGATGGCCTTGCGCGTACCGGCTCATTGCCGCGTGGATGGGATCATCGGTGCGCACACCGGACTCGACGGTAAGTCTTACGGGATTCGTTTCGCCCTCGCACTGCCCAAGCAGTGGAGCGGCCGGCTGCTATATCAGGGCGGCGGCGGCCTCGATGGCTCGGTGCAGCCCCCCGTAGGAGCGATCGCTTCTGGTGACGCTTCGGCTCTCGAGCGCGGATTCGCCGTGGTCAGCAGCGACTCCGGGCATGAGGGCACGGTATTCGATTCCGGCTTCTTCGCTGACCAGCAGGCCACCCTGGACTTCCTCTACCAGGATATCGGCAAGGTGATGGCCGTTGCACGGCCTCTCGCGGCCTCCCACTATGGCAAAGCCATTTCCCACAGCTACTTCGTCGGCTGCTCCACCGGCGGACGCGAGGCCATGATCGCCGCGGAGCGCTATCCTCGCGAGTTCGACGGCATCGTGGTGGGCTCGCCGGCGATGCGTACTGGCTACTCCAACCTTGCCACGGCCTGGGTGACGACGGCGTTGAATGCCGCGGCACCTAAGGACGCCCATGGCCGTGCGCTCACCGCGCAGGCCCTCTCGGCGAGCGACCGGAAGCTGGTGATCAATGCACTGCTGAAGGCCTGCGATGCGCTCGATGGTGTGCGCGACGGCATGATCTTCAACACGCGCGGCTGCAGGTTCGACCCCCAGGCACTGCAGTGCAGGGGTAAGAAAACGGACAGCTGTTTGAGCGCTGCCCAGGTGCAGGCCATCAAGCGCGGCTTCGCAGGTCCCAGGACCTCCTCGGGCCTGCAGGTGTATCCCGGATTTCCCTACGACACCGGCATCGCTTTCCATGGGGCTGGCATCCCCGGCCTATTGGGCGGTGGAGTGAGCCCGGTGGGACCCTCGCCCACGGGGACGACGATGGACGTCGATGCTCTGGCGGCGGCAGCGCATGATGCGCGTGAGATGGCCGGGGACAGCGATGCGTGGACGAACCTCTCATCCTTCACCGCGCACGGCGGTAAGCTGATTTTCTATCACGGGATGAGCGACCCCTGGTTCTCGGCGCTGGATACGCTGCGCTACTACCAGGCGCTATCGGCGGACAACGGCCCAGGGTCCATCACCGATTGGAGCCGTCTGTTTCTCGTGCCTGGCATGGGACACTGCGGCGGGGGCGAGACGACGCTCGATCATTTCGACATGTTGTCGGCCATCGTCGACTGGGTCGAGGCTGGCAAGGCTCCCGCGCGGATCATCGCAACGGGGCGGGCGTTTCCGGGGCGGAGTCGTCCGCTCTGTCCCTATCCGAGGTACGCTCGGTATCGCGGCAGCGGCGACCCGAAATCGGCGGCAAACTTCAGTTGCCAGGAGTGATCGAACTGCAGAGCGGGGAACAGGCCCTCGGCCGCGGCTATTATCCGCCGCTGTGGTGGTGTTCGGTTGTCGGCGACGGCGCGGGCGAGCCATCCGACCAGCGTCGTACCGGGATAAGTAGCACGGTCGGTTCGAACGGACTGCCATCGGCACCAAGGATAGGTGAGGCATTCAGCCCCGCGCCCCAAGCTGCCGTCTCGCCATGTGCGACGAAGAACATGACGTGCGGTAACCAGGGACCGCCCGGATCGTCGCTGAGATAACCTCGCTTCGACAGCATGAACGACAACGAACCCGCCTCGGGGCGGGTGAATCGGCCACTGGCGAAAGCGGCTCGAGCCTTCTCGATCATCTGCCCCTTGCTCATGCCAGCCAGCGCCCACTCGCTGCGCTGCAAGTACTGCGGCAGCACGCTGCGCACCGCTGGCGGATTGAAGCAGTCGGGCCCGCGCCGCTTGGGGTTCCAGAACTGAGGATCCTCAAAGTCTGCGTCCCATGATCGTTCGACCAGGCACACGAAACCGTTCGTACCCCTGACTGCGGTCTCGTAGCCGCGCTTCGCGAGCACGAGCACCTCGGCACCCGCGGAGATGGACGCAGGCGCTGCGCTGCGCGCCAGGGCGATCTCCTCTTGCGGATCGGCGCTAAGGTATCGTTCAACCGGAGCCATCGCCGGGTAGGACGTGTGCTTGTTCTCCTGAGCATTCGCCAAGCCCGGCAAGAGAAGCAGGACGAGGACTGATGGGTACCCGAGCTTTTTCATGGGGTCTCCGGATGGCAGCACCTCGTGTAGCCGAACGAACACACCGCAAATCGACACCTAGATGGGCGCGATTTTTTCGCCCCGCTTCTTACGAGGCGATGCTTCGATAGCGTTTACGCTATCATACGTAGGATGGATTCTGGCACTGCGTCTCCGCTATTGATCGAAGCGCGGCAACGCGCGACGCTCACGCCGAGACTACGCGGTCGCTCGCACATGCTCGCGGACGTGCCGAGGATCCTGCGGCTTACACCGGAGGAACGGCTGATCGAGCTTCGCAACGCCGCGCGCTTTTCGAGGCTGCCGTGCGCAAGTCCTCGTGAGCACATTCGATCCGGAGAGAATTCTGCGCGCACTCTCCGACCGAGATGTGCGGTATGTGCTCGTGGGAGCGACTGCGGCACGGCTCCAGGGCTTCCCGCGGCTCACAGCGGGCGCCGACATTACCCCCGCGCGCGACAGCGAGAACCTCGAGCGCCTCGCGGCCTCGCTTCGCGACCTGCGCGCCCGCGTTTACACGGAGTCGGTCCCCGAAGGGCTGCCTTTCACGTGTGATGCTGCAACCCTCGCGCGCGCGAAGCTTTGGAACCTGATCACCGACGCTGGACGGGTCGACATCATCTTCGAACCGAGCGGCACGCGCGGTTTCGAGGATCTCGTCCGCTCGGCCGTCACGTTTCGAGCGTTCGGCGTCGAGCTGCGTGCTGCTCGCCTCGAGGACATCTTGCGCTCCAAACAGGCATCGAGGCGGCCCCAGGACCAGCAGGACGCGATCGTACTTCGTGAGATGCTGAAGCGGCCGCACGGAGCGTAGGCACCTCTGGAAGCGCCGCGGCGCGCCGGACGTCCTCTTGGGGGACCGCCACCCGCTGCAGTCGAGGCGACGACGGAGCGAGGTGTAGACTGGCGGACGATACCCGCCGGACGGGAATTGGAGCTGGTGCTACGTGGACGAGATCGTGCTGAAACTGGAATGAGCCGCGCGATCTGTCAGAGGCCACCCCGCCGCACGCCATCGCAGCCATGACGCAGCCTGAAGGCCGTGATCCCGCGTCCGTGCGCCCCTCCGCAATCGTTCGTCGACGGGAGAGGGCGGCGCGAGGTCTCGCGTGGCTCACGCTGATCGCGGTAGCTGCGATGGCCTGGCTCGCCCGGCCCTTCGGAGCCGCTCTCGTGCTCGGCGCACTCCTTGCGTTCGCCCTGGAACCGATCAATGCCCGATTGACGAACTACACACGGCGCCCAGCGGCGGCTGCGGCTTTGACGGTCATCTTTTCGGGCGCGATCGTCACCGCCGCGATCGCCGGGTTCATCTCCATTTTCGTCGTGCGCGCCGTGCAACTTTCAGCTGCCCTGCGCGAGGACATCCATGGAGGTGGACCTTTCGGTACCTGGCTGAACCTCATGATCGGGTGGCTGAGCCGGATTGGCATCAATGCCGAAACGATCCGGAGCCACTTAGAAGCGAGCGCGGGTGAGATCGCCTCCCGGGCGGGCGCAATCGCCGCAATCCTCGCATCCGGCACATTTGCAAGCTTGCTCGGACTTTTTTTCGCGCTGCTCACGATGTACGTCGTTCTGCGCCGAGGGCCGCGGATTGTCGCGGGGCTGGTTGCGATGAGTCCGCTCGAGCCACGCCATACCGCAGCGCTGCTCGAGGAGTTCCGGCGTGTCGGGCGCACGACGATGACGGGTACCGTCATCACGGGGTTTGCTCAGGGCGCGTTGGCCGCGATCGGATATGCGATCACCGGCGTCCCCGATCCGATCTTTTTTGGGGTCGTGACCGCCTTCGCATCCCTGCTTCCGGCGGTTGGCACACTTCTCGTGTGGGTGCCAGCCGGGCTATATCTGATTTCAACCGGCCACGTAGGCAAAGGCATCGTCGAGTTGCTCTGGGGCGCATCCCTCGTAGTGGGTTTGAGCGACTATGTCATCCGGCCGAGGCTGGTGCGCGACGAGAGTATGCCGACCGTGCTTGTGTTCATCTCGCTATTTGGCGGCATCGAGACACTCGGGTTGGCCGGCCTGATCATCGGTCCATTGATCATGGGACTTTCTTTCGCTGTCTTGCGTCTCTACGCGCAACAGCGTGGCGCGGCAAGCTGAACGACGGACCCTACCTGGGCTCAACTCGCACCCGCAGCGTGAGCCGCCTCCATTCGTCTGAAGTCTATAATGAAGTGCTCGCCGTCGAACTTGACTACCTTGCCGATGAGGTCAGGGCGCACGTCAAAGCTGCGGCCCCTCGGTTTGTTCTTGTCCGTCGATGTGACCACCACCATTCGTATGGGCAACGCAGCATCGAGCGCGAGCGTCAGATGTCGTGCCAGAAGTTCGACGTCCTTCGGTCTGTCGTCATCCTTCGCGAGCCTGTCCTCGTACCGGAGTACTCCGGCGGCAGGGTGTCGAAAGGAGCCGCGTGAACAGGCGAGGACCACCGCACCATCAGCTGCAATAGCGGAAGTGCTGCCGGCGCCTACGTGTGGTTTTGCACCAAATCGGCCAAAAGCCTCAGTCAGATTGAGGTTCATGCGTTGAATTGCCGGATTTCTTGCTGCAGGAAAGTGAAGGCGCCCGAGTGGGCCCAGTTCACCTTGCGCCTAATTCCCAGAGAATGCAACGTGGGAGCAGCGTGTCAATCCGCGCCGAGTGCGAGAGACGCGAGATGGATGCCGTGTGACTCAAGTATCGATGCCGCGCGACGAATGCGTCGGCATCAGACGCTGCGTTTCGTTCTTCACGACTTGGTAGCATTCGCAGCACAGCGCCTCGAGAGGAGGTCGGTCGCTTCCTGCGGTCAGGTCCTGAGCTTCGACGATCATCGATTCGCGCGACCCGTTATGGGCCGTCCAGGAGCGTCCACAGCACGCTATGGTTCTCAACGCATAACTCTTTGATTTATGGCGCTCCCGCTCCCTAGCCTTGATGTCCACACCGGGGCGTGGGCCTAACAATAGCATCAGCCGAAGGAGATTTTGAGCTTTCGGCCGCCCCACCACGGCACGGCGATTTCGGTGTTTTGGAAGCCGGCGGCCAGCAGCAA
>JBOHZR010000018.1:0-5510 GCA_050738595.1 Steroidobacteraceae bacterium
CGCAACGGGCGGACTGCGTGCGCAGCGCGACTCTGGCGAACGCTCGCGATACGCGCGCCGTGCTCGGGCTCTTGCCGCCGCGCGCGAGCCCCTTCGATATGCTCGCACTCGCGGGCCGGATGCTGAAGGAGATCGCGGGCGATGCGGAAGTGATTGCCCTGACCGCACCCCGCGAGGACGAAGCGCGCGATGCGCCGCGCGGCGCGGGCGCAGCCGCCGCGGCAACCTCCCGGGCCGGCGAGCGGCTCGCGGCGCTCCTCTCCGCCGCACTCGCTCACGCATTCGAGCTTCCCACGTTTCGCGGGCCAGCGGGCTCCACGGCCGCGCAGGCGCACACGGCCGCGCAGGCCCGCCGCCGCCTGCGGCGCATCGAAATCGTGGGTGGCCCGCCGCTCGATCTGAGCTACATCGAAGCGGCGGCACGCGGCAACGATCTCGCACGTTTCCTCACGGCGCTGCCGCCGAACGTGCTCGACGCCGCCGCCTACCGGAACTATCTCGCGCGCTTCGCCCGTGAGCGCGAGCTCGATTTGCACTGGTTCGGTGAGAGGGCGCTCGAGCGCCTCGGAGCGAACGCGTTTCTCGCCGTCGCACGGGGTAGCGCCACACGCACCGCGGGCATCGCGCGCTTGAGCTATCGGCCCACGAGGCGCCGCGGCCGCTCGAGCGGCCGCTCGCGTTCGCGTCGAGCCGTGATCGGCCGCGATGCGCCCGAGGTGGCGCTCGTCGGCAAGGGCGTTCTCTTCGATACGGGCGGCACGAATTTGAAGCCGCACCGCTCGATGCTCGAGATGCACACCGACATGGCCGGCAGCGCGGTGGCGCTCGCAACACTCGGCGCGCTCGCGCAGTTGCATGCGCCGCTCGCCGCCGATGCCTGGCTCGCGATCACCGAGAACCGCGTCGGCCCGCGCTCCTATCTCCCGCAGGAGATCGTGCGCGCCGCGAACGGCGTGACGATCCAGGTGATCCACACCGATGCCGAGGGGCGCATGGCGCTCGCCGATACGCTCGCGCTCGCGGGGCGTACGCGGCCGCGACTGATGATGGATTTCGGAACGCTGACCGGAACGTGCATCTACGCGCTCACCGAGCGCATGAGCGGACTCGCGACGAACGAGCCGCGCCTGTTGCCGACGCTGCTCGCGGCGGGGCGCGCGAGCGGGGAGCGGGTGTGGAGCTTTCCCTTCGATGCGGACTACGATGCCGATCTCGAAAGCAAGGTGGCCGATGTGCTCCAGTGCTCCGTCGAGGCGAAGGGCGACCACATCCTCGCCGCGCGCTTTCTCGCTCGCTTCGTGCCCGAGGGCACGCCCTGGGTGCATCTCGATCTGTCCTCCGCCGTGCGCGCCGGCGGGCTCGCCCACGTTCCGACGGATGTGACGGGCTTCGGCGTGCGCTTTGCACTCGAGCTGCTGGTGAGGACGCGCGTGCTCGATGAGGCGCGAGCGCTCGCATGAGGACCGAGCTCGTGATCCGCCGGCCGGACGACTGGCATCTGCACCTGCGCGACGGCGCGGAGCTCGGCGCAGTGCTGCCGTTCACGGCCGCGCGCTTCGGGCGCGCGATCGTCATGCCGAATCTCGAGCCGCCCGTCACGACGACCGCGCTCGCCATCGCCTATCATCGGCGCATCCGCGCGCATCGGCCCGCAGGCTCCACGTTCGAACCACTCATGACGCTCTACTTGACCGACCACACCGATCCGTCCGAGGTCGAGCGCGCCCGGGAGAGCGGCATCGTCTTCGGCTTCAAGCTCTATCCTGCGGGCGCCACCACCCACTCGGATGCGGGAGTGACCGACGTTCGCCGCATCGATCCGGTGCTCGAGCGCATGAGCGCGGCCGGGACGATCCTCGAAGTGCACGGCGAGGTGACCGATCCGCGGGTGGACGCCTTCGATCGCGAGAGCCGTTTCATCGACCAAGTGCTCGCGCCGCTCGCCGAGCGCCATCGTCGGCTGCGCATCGTCTTCGAGCACATCACGACGCGCCGCGCGGTGGAGTTCGTGCGTGCGGCGCGCGACGGAATCGCCGCGACGATCACACCGCAGCATCTGCTGCTCAACCGCAATGCGCTGTTCGCGGGCGGACTGCGCCCGCATCATTTCTGCCTGCCGGTGCTCAAGAGAGAGAGCGACCGCGAGGCGCTCATCGAGGCGGCGACGAGCGGCGAAGCGCGATTCTTCCTCGGAACCGACAGCGCACCGCATGCGCGCCGCGCGAAGGAGGCGGCCTGCGGTTGCGCCGGGGTCTTCTGCGCGCACGCTGCAATCGAACTCTATGCGGAGGCATTCGAGTCCGCAGGGCGGCTCGATGCGCTCGAGCCGTTCGCGTCGCTGTTCGGCGCGGACTTCTATGGATTACCGCGCAACGCCGAGACCCTGACGCTGCGGCGCGAGCCCTGGGACGTGCCGCAGGCACTGCCCTACGGCGGCGATGAGCTCGTACCGTTGCGCGCGGGCGAGCGCATCGCCTGGCGGCTCGCCTCCTGAGCCCTCATCGTGAGTGAACCGGCCTCGAGCAGCGCCGCGACAGACTGCGCAGCAACGAGCGGTGCAGGGACGGATGCCCCGGCAGCGAGCGGCACTGCGATCGCCGCCGCCGACGCCGCCAGGAGCGGTGCCGCGACGGGCCTCGAGCGTAGCCTGTCCGCCGCGGGCCTCATGACGCGCCGCTTTCGCGGTTTTCTTCCCGTGGTGGTCGACGTGGAGACCGGCGGGTTCAACGCGGCGACCGACGCGCTGCTCGAGATCGCAGCGGTACTCCTCGACATCGATGCGGGCGGCGAGTTGAAGCGCGGGCCGACGGTGAGCTGGCACGTGCAGCCGTTCCCGGGGTCGCGTCTCGATCCCGCAGCGCTCTCGGTCACGGGCATCGACCCGTTCCATCCGCTCAGACCTGCCCTCCCGGAGCGCGATGCGCTGCAGCGGGTCTTCCGAGAGGTCCGGCACGCGCTCAAGGCGTACGACTGCCGCCGCGCGATCCTCGTCGGCCACAACGCGGCGTTCGATCTGGCGTTTCTCAATGCAGCGATCGCGCGCACGGACGTGAAACGCAATCCGTTCCATCCCTTCTCGAGCTTCGATACCGCGACGCTCGCCGGTGCCGCACTCGGGCAAACGGTGCTCGCCAAAGCGGTGACGGTCGCCGGCTTGCCCTGGGATGCGAGCTCGGCTCACTCGGCAGTCTACGACGCCGAGCGAACGGCGGACCTCTTCTGCCACATCTGCAACGCGATGCGGGCGAGCTACGCAAGAGCGGAGGAGCGCGCGTGCGCCCTCGGCTGGCTCGCGGTACCGGCCCCGGAGGCGGTCAGCGACGATCCGAGGATGCAGACCGGGGTGTGACCTGCTCCGGCGTCAGGCCGTGACGGCTCCGGCATCCTCGAGGAGCTTCTTGAGCTCGCCGTTGCGGTACATCTCGAGCGCGATGTCGCAGCCGCCGACGAGCTCGCCGTTCACGTAGAGCTGCGGGTAGGTCGGCCAGTTGGAATAGCCCTTGAGCGCCTCGCGCAGCTCCGCATCCTCGAATATGTCCACATGCTTGAACTCGGCGCCGCACGCGCGCAGCGCGGCGACCGCCTGTGCGGAGAAGCCGCACTGCGGGAAATCCGGCGACCCCTTCATGAAAAGCACCACCGGGCTCGAGGAGATCTGCACCTTGATTCGATCGACGACGTCCATCTTCACTCTCCCGAAAACGCGAGCTGCAAGCATACGCCTGTGCCGCACGGCGGTTGAATTATGGGGCCGTGCACCCTAGGCTCCAAGTACCCGCCCTGGCCCTGGACCACCCTCGAAGCGGCGAGCCGCCCATGAACGCCAACCCCCGTCCGAAATCGCCCTCTGCCCTGGAGGTTCCCGCCGATCTGCCGCAGCAAGTCGCCGCCGCGCTGCGGGAAGACGTGGGCACGGGTGATGCGACCGCGCGTCTCGTGCCCGAGACCCAATTCGTTCGCGGGCAGGTCGTGAGCCGGGAGGCCGCGCTCATCTGCGGCGCACCGTGGGTCGAGGAGACCTATCGGCAGCTCGACCCGCGGGTGTCCCTCGAGTGGTGTATCCCGGAGGGCGGCCCGGTCGAGGCGGACCGGACGGTCTTGCGTATCGAAGGCCCCGCCCGTGCGGTCCTGACCGGGGAGCGCGCGGCGCTCAATTTCCTGCAGCTGCTCTCGGGCACGGCGACGGCTGTGCGCCGCTTCGTCGATGCAATCGCCGGCACGGGCTGTGCCATTCTCGACACCCGCAAGACCCTGCCGGGCCTGCGCACGGCGCAGAAGTACGCCGTACGCGCGGGGGGCGCGCGCAATCACCGCATGGGCCTTTACGACATGGTCCTCGTGAAGGAGAACCACATCGCCGCGGCCGGCTCGATCGCGGCAGCGATAGCGGCGGCGAGACACACTGCAGGCGGTCTTGCGGTCGAGGTCGAGGTGGAAACGCTCGATGAGCTCGAGGAAGCTCTCACCGCCCGCGCGGACAGCGTGCTGCTCGACGATTTCACGCTCGAGGACATGCGCGCTGCGGTTGCGCGCGTTCGCTCCCGAGGCGCGCCCGTGCAGCTCGAGGCCTCGGGCAGCGCGAGTCTTCAGACGGTGCGCGCGATCGCTGAGACCGGCGTCGATTTCATCTCCGTCGGGGCGCTCACGAAGCACGTGCGCGCCGTCGATCTATCGATGCGGCTCGAGTTCGCTCGCCGCTGAGCGCCCACCTCGATGCGGCCCGGTGCGGCGCGAACACTGCGGCGCGGCGGGACGCTACGCGACGGCGGATTTCAGCACGCGCTGCGGCTGCGCGACGCCATACCCTTGAGCGTAATCGACGCCGAGGCTCTTCAGCATCTGGATGATTTCCGCGTTCTCGGCGAACTCAGCGACCGTGCGCTTGCCGGTCAGGTGACCGATCTCGTTGATCGAGCGGACCATCTCGCGGTCGATCGGGTCACGCAGGATCTCGCGCACGAAGCTGCCGTCGATCTTGAGGAAATCCACTGGGAAGTGCTTCAGGTAGCCGAACGAGGACAGCCCGCGCCCGAAGTCATCGAGCGCGAACTTGCAACCGAGCTCCTTCAGCGCCTGGATGAAGCGGTTCGCCTGCGAGAAGGAGGCGACCGCGGCCGTCTCCGTGATCTCGAAGCAGATCTTCGAGGCGTCGAGCCCGCTGCGGTGAAACTGATCGATGACGAACGGCAGGAATTTGTCGTCGCCCAGGCTCTGTCCCGACAGATTGATCGAGCAGAGCGCGAGCTTCTCGCGCTCATCCGCTTCGCAGACCAGCCAGCGGAAGGCATTCTCGAGCACCCACCGGTCGATCGCCGGCATGATGCCGTAGCGCTCGGCGGCCGAGATGAAGGTGTCCGGCGCCACGATGCGCCCGTTCTCATCGCGCATGCGCAGCAGCAACTAGTAGTGCGCGCCGATTTCGGGTTTCTGCAGTGGCAGGATGGGCATGCGGAACAGCTCGAAACGGCCCTCTTCGAGCGCCGCATTGATGCGCGCGGCCCACTGCATCT
>JBOHZR010000019.1:0-20459 GCA_050738595.1 Steroidobacteraceae bacterium
TTGCTGCTGGCCGCCGGCTTCCAAAACACCGAAATCGCCGTGCCGTGGTGGGGCGGCCGAAAGCTCAAAATCTCCTTCGGCTGATGCTATTGTTAGGCCCACGCCCCGGTGTGGACATCAAGGCTAGCTCCCTCTCTCGGCTGGGGTTCCTCCCTCGCGTGGCCGATGTGGCTGCTCGGTGCATGGTGTGTGGGAGTCGCGCTCTTCGCTGTTTACCTTGCGGGTGCGCAGCGTGTGTTTGTGAACAATCTGGGTGAGCTGTCCGGGTCGCGGCGGGTGCTTCGCGCTGAACACGCAGCGGGCTGTCCTGCGCTCCTTGGGGTGATCCATCCGAAGATCGTACTGCCATGCGATTTCGAAACCCGCTACACCCGACTGGAGCGGCTACTCATCTTCTCACACGAGCGAGCGCACCTGCGTCACGGCGATGCTGCCTGGAACGCGCTCGTCGCGCTGCTGCGATGCCTCTTCTGGTTCAATCCGCTGGTGCACCTGGCCGCGACGCGCTTTCGAGTGGACCAGGAGCTCGCGTGCGACGCAGCTGTCGTCGGTGAGCGCCCCGGCTCGCAGCGTAGTTATGCGAGCGCAATGCTGAAGTCCGAGTTGTCCGAATCGGCTTTGCCCGTCGGCTGCCATTGGCAATCCGTGCGGCATTTCAAGGAGCGTCTGCTAATGCTCAAACAAACGATTCCGGGTCGCGCTCGTCGTACGTGCGGGCTCGTATGCGTCACGCTCTCTTCCGTCCTGGTCGGGTACGCGGCATGGGCGGCCGAACCCATTCTCAACGTGGCCCAGCAAACCGCCTCAGACGACAGACCGGTGCAGCTCCGTGGCGGACTCGTCGTTACAACCATCGACGATCGGCGGATGCTCGTAGGCGTCTCAAGCGGCGCCAACCGAAAGATAGGCGACATCTTTCTGTATACGTCCCAAGGTCCGACGGGCTTCAAGCTCAATATCGTCGGCGCTCGGTCGACGATCGACTACCGGCCCGGGATGGGATTACGTTTCACCTTGCCAGACCCGCATCGACATGCACCCGCAGGGTTCGCGATCTTTCTGGGTGCCGGCGGTCGTGCGAGTAGCGTGGACGAGAACAGTGTCACTCCCAAGGTGAAGAACCCGATTGGCGTGTCGCTCGGTTTGTCTCATTACGGGATGCATCCAGCGCTCACGCCGGGCGAATTTGAGGGGTTGAGGAAGACTGATAACTGCAATGGGGCCAAGGCGCCCTGCGTTCGGGCGGCCGGCAAAATCATTTCGTTCCCAGGCTAACGAAGCCCAGGATCGCTGAAGCTATTCGAGCGGAACCAACCATCTGCCTTCCTCAGTTGCGATGACCGGGGTGGCGCTACCCCTTGGTCCGGACCGACGCTGTCGGCCACAAGCTGCCATACATGGCCTTCTAAGGGCCGCCGCAAAGCAGACCCCGCGCGGATCAGCTTGGCGGTCCGAGAGAAGCGTGCGTCCCTGTCAAGGGCCGCCGCGACGAGTGGGTGCCGGTACTCGCTCGTGCATGCCATGAAAGCGAAAGGGATTGAGCGGAGACGCATACGCAAATGAGCCTGTCGTCATTCGCACCGGGGAAGGACGATGCCTTGGTGGAGACGCCACCCGTGACAGAGCTCGCCGGTACTGCCAAATAGCCGGGAGCATCCCAGCTGACGCTATCGGCCCAATGCCCGTCGGCGAACTCAGGCCCACAGCTTTCCTGAAACCGGCCGGTCGCGATTCGCAGGACTTGGAACGCTAGAGCATGTAAGCCTCTGTTCTAATTATTATCCTAGATACAGCCATGGACAGCGGCAGACGAGGCTGGAGGTGCCTGGAAGCGTAGATGGTGGAGCGGAAGGGGATCGAACCCTCGACCTTCGCATTGCGAACGCGACGCTCTCCCAGCTGAGCTACCGCCCCACACGCGCACGTCGGCGCTCCGATGAGCGACCGTCAAGGCGAACGGGAATTCTAGCATCGAGCGCCGTGCGCGAACACGGCAAATCGAAAGGCATCGACCCTCACAGCCGCTTCCTGTGACATCCGCGTGGCGCGGCCGTTATGATTCCAGCCTCGTCTGCGAAGGGAGGCCATGCTCATGCTGCATGCGGGCGCGCGGGCGCCGGAATTCACGCTGCCCGACCAGGATGGCAACGAGGTCTCCCTCTCGGCTCTGCTCGGCCACGGACCGCTCATCCTCTATTTCTATCCGGCGGATTTCACTCCGGGCTGCACCCGGGAAGCCTGCGCGTTCCGCGACCTGCACGGGGATCTCGGACGCGCCGGACTCACGGTCGCCGGGGTGAGTCCGCAGGCGCCGAAAAGTCATCGTGGCTTCCGCGAAAAGCACGCCCTGCCCTTCACGCTCCTCTCCGACAGCGGCAAGGCGGTTGCCCGCATGTACGAGGTGGTCGCACCGTTCGGGCTCGGCATTCGCCGTGCGACGTTCCTGATCGATCGGGCGCGCATCGTTCGCGACGCCGTTCTGGCCGATTTCCGGATCGCCCGCCACGAGGCGTTCGTACGCGCGGCTCTCGAGATGCACCGAGGCGAACGTTGACAGCTCCGCGCGGCCGCGATCGGCAACCGCGGCGCGCGGTTACGACTACGACTACGATACCGTGACGATCACGCGGCGCTCGTGGGGTGACGTACGGTGCTCCCAGAGGTAGACCCCCTGCCAAGTCCCGAGTGCGAGCTTTCCATCGCCGACCGGGATCACCAGGGAGCTCTGCGTGAGCATAGTGCGAATGTGCGCCGGCATGTCATCCGGCCCCTCCGCTTCGTGCTCGTATGCAGGATCGCCGTCCCGTACGAGACGGCTCATGAATGTCTCCAGATCGCGCCGCACGCTCGGGTCCCAGTTCTCTCCCAGCAGGAGCGATGCGCTCGTGTGCGGCAGGAACACGTGGCACTGCCCATCCCGCACGCCGCCCTGTCGTACGGATTGGGCGATGCGCTCGGTCAGCTCGACCAATCCGCGCCCGGGCGTTCGAACCGTCAACTCTCGACGATGCATTCGTTCCCTCAGTAATGCAGCTGCAGCACTCCGGCGCTGCCGAGGATCGGAACGCTCACGATATAGATACTCCCGTACTCGTTGTCGGCCACCGGGGCGGGTTTTACTCCGCTTAGCGCCTCGACGAGCTGCGGCACAGTAGAGCCGCTGTCCACGACCATCAGAGTCTCACCGCGATGCTCGCTCAAAGCGCGTCCGGCGATCGCATCGGGATTGTCATCCTCTATCACGATGGGCTGCAGTCCCAGCCGCGCCGCGAGCGGAGCAGCGGTCTGCCGCGCACGACGGGCGGCACTCACGTAGATCGCGGTGATTCGTCCCGGAGAGGCAGTCACTCCGAAGAGGCTCGCGAGCCGCTCGGCGCGCCGCTCGCCCTCGATGACGAGCGGCGGGTCGGCGATGCTACCGAGGGACCGCTCGCCCGGTTGAACGACGACGATGGTCGTCGTCTCTGCCGACTCGTAGATCAGCACAGCGGCCGCGATGATGATCGCGATGAGCAGCGCCGTCAGCCAGATCGGTGCCAGGAACGGCCGGTGACGGCGGCGGCTGAAGACGGCGGCATGCATCGTGGTGGTGTTCATGAGAGCGACGTGCTCGTATCGGCCGACACCGGCGCTGCATCTGAGGCCGGTACGTCACCGAGCTTGAGACTGCCGAGCCGCACGTAGCACAATCTCACGAGGGCCACTGCGGCGACGCCGCCCACGAGCATCGGCGCGCACGCGGCGAGAAAGAGCTGATGCAGCGGCAGCTGCACCGCCAGCAGCTCAGCGCCCGCGAGCGGACCCACGATCGCGCCGAAACGCCCGATTCCAAGCGCCCAACCCACGCCCTTCGAGCGCACCGCAGTCGGATAGAGCAGACCGGCGGCCGCATTGTTCCCGAACTGCGCTCCGAGCACCGAGAAGCCTGAGAGCGTCGCGAGCGGCGCCAGCGCGGCGAACGTGGTCGGCACGAGGCCGAGCGTGGCGATCGCCGGAACCGCGGCGGCGAACAGCAATGCGATCACGACGAAGCCGAAGCGGTCGAGCAGCACGCTCATGAGCAGTCCGCCCACCGTGCCTCCGACGTGGTACAGCGTCGCGGCGAGCGCTGCTTGGCCGGCCGGCATCCCGCTGTCGCGGAATATGAGCGGCAGGAACGAGTTGAGAAAATAATTGGACATGAGCGCCGTGGCGAAGCACATCCACAGGAGCGGTGTGATCCAGCCGAGGCCGCCTGCAAACAGCCGGCGCAAACCGATGCCATCCCGCGGGAGCGCAGCCTCCGGCTCGTAGAGAAATCGCGCGTCCTCGCCGATCGCGAGGTCCGGACGCATTCGCCGTGCGAGCGCGAGGAGCTCGCGCGGGCGATGGCCGCGCAGCGCCAGAAACTTCACGGACTCGGGCAGCGCGAAGATGAGGCCGACGCTCACCGCGAGCGGTACGAGTCCGCCCACCCAGAACAGCACGCGCCAGCCGTGGTGGGGCAGCCACGCATACGCGATGAGACCGGGCGCGCTGCTGCCGAGGGTGATCCCGACGAACATGAGTGTGATGAGGGTCGCGCGCAGGCGCTTCGGTGCGAGCTCCGAGTTGAGCGCGATCGTGTTTGGCATCAGCCCGCCCAGACCGATTCCCGTGATGAACCGCAGCGCGATCACCTGATTCAGATCGTGCGTGCCGGTCACCGCAAGAGAGGAGAGCCCGTACACGATGCTGCCGGCGACGATTGCGGCCTTGCGGCCGTACCGATCACCGACCCAGCCGAGGAGCGGCGCGCCGAGCAGGATACCGAAGAGGCTCGCGCTCGAGGCGGGCCCGAATGCGATCTTCGGCACGTGCCACAGCCTCTCGAGTGCCGGCTGCGCGAAGGACAATGCGCCGATGTCGTAGCCGTCGGCGAACATCGCGAGGAAGGACCAGATGAGCAGGCTCACGTTGAACCAGCGGATGCGCTGCTCATCGACGAGTCGGTCGATAGCGATGATCTGGCTCAACGGTGCTCCCGGCGCTTGCTTCGATTATGCGCGAACCGGCGGCCTCTGGGAGGTCGCGCCGCTCCCCGCAGACGGGGCCGCTTCGCCGCTCGATCCGAGCGTTACGAGCGTCGCGCCCTCGCTCACTCGGTCCCCCGGGCGGACGTGAACCGTCTCGACTACCCCGTCCTGCGGTGCGCGAACGCTGTGCTCCATCTTCATCGCCTCGATGACGACGAGGACATCGCCCGCCGCGACGTGCTGGCCACTCGCAGCTCGAACACTGGCCACGACGCCAGGCAGCATGGTCGTGAGGCCGCCCGCGAGCAGTCGCTGCGCGCCGTGGCTCTGCTCCCCGGTGCAAATCTCGAATTCGGCATGGCGCCCATCGAGCCAGACGTCGATCGTGCGCGCGCTGGGGAACGCATACGCGCGAACGCCTCCTCTGCGCGAACGCAGCCCGATGAGGGGCGCCTCCCCGGCCCCGCGCCCGCCCACGACCTCGCCCCAGTCCCCGGGCGCGGCTGCGGCGTCGAAGTCCGCCTCGAACTCCACCCCTAACTCGAGCTCGAGCTCGCCGGAGGGTGTGACGCGAGCGGTCGAGCCGTCGAGCATTCGCACCAGCGCATGGATCGGATCGCCTGCGCGCGCGAGCGCGAGCACGACCTCGATCGGTGCCGCACCGCCCAGCCGGAAACCGTCCGCTTGCGCCCAGGGCGTCGCGGGCCGTGCACCCCTTTGGAGCGCGAAGACGTACGCGGCCGCCGCAAACGGTGCGAGCGCGCGCGACTCGGCAGAGGTGCCGAGTCTGGCTCCATGCCGAGTGACGAAAGACGTATCCATCAGCCCCCGCTCGAAGACCGGGCTGCGCAGCGCATCCGCCAGCCACTGGAGATTGCTCGGCACACCGGCGATCAACGTCCTCGAGAGCGCCGCGTGCAGCCGAGCGATCGCCTCGCCGCGCGTGGCGGCATGCGCGACGACTTTGCCGAGGAGCGAGTCGTAATGGGGCGGAACGGTATCGTCGGTCTCGAAGCCGCGGTCGACGCGAATCCCCGCGGACGATGGGACCGTGGAGTCGAATTCGCGCCGCAACCCTTCGGGCCGCGGCCAGCGCACGAACCGCAGCGTGCCCGAGCCGGGAAGGAAGTCTCGCGCCGGATCCTCCGCGCAGACCCGAGCCTCGATGGCGTGGCCTCGGGCGAGGATATCCGATTGCGCAAACGGCAGCGGGTCGCCCGCCGCAAGGCGCAGCTGCCACTCGACGAGATCGAGGCCGGTAATGGCCTCGGTCACCGGATGCTCGACCTGCAGCCGCGTGTTCATCTCCATGAAATAGAACGCGCGCCCCTCGAGCAGCATTTCGACCGTGCCCGCCCCGACATACCCGACCTCACGGGCGACGGTGCACGCGACCTCGGCCATGGCCGTGCGCAGCGCGGCATCGAGGCCCGGAGCGGGCGCTTCCTCGATGAGCTTCTGATGCCGGCGCTGCACCGAGCAGTCGCGGTCGAGCAGATGAAGCACTCGGCCGTGCGCATCGGCGAGAACCTGAACTTCCACGTGCCGCGCGGCGGCGAGATAGCGCTCGAGGAGAATCCGCCCCTCGCCGAATGCGCTCACCGCGATGCGACGCGCCATCTCGAGCGCGGCGCGAAGCTCTCCCGGCTCGCGCACGACGTGCATGCCCTTGCCGCCGCCTCCCGCACTCGGTTTGATGATGAGAGGGAAGCCGAGCTCGAGGCCGCAGCGCTCCAGCGTCTCGAGCGATTGATCCTCGACCGCGTAGCCCTCGAGCACTGGAACACCCGCGCGCCTCATGCGCTCCTTCGCCGCGGATTTCTCGCCCATCGCCGCGATCGCCGCGGGCGGCGGTCCGATGAAGAGCAACCCTGCGGCCGCGCACGCCGCCGCGAATTCCTCGCTCTCCGAGAGAAAGCCGTAGCCCGGATGGATCGCCTCCGCCCCCGAGCGCTTCGCGGCCTCGAGGATGGCGAGCGGATTCAGGTAACTCTCCTTCGCAGGCGCAGGGCCGATCGGCCAGGCCTCATCCGCGAGACGCACGTGAAGCGCGCCGGCGTCCGCCTCCGAATACACCACGGATGCTGCGATTCCGAGCCGACGGGCCGTGCGCAGAATGCGGCAGGCGATCTCGCCGCGGTTGGCGATGAGGAGCTTGCGGATCACGGTATCGGTGCGGCCATTCGAGCGTTTGGATACTTGTCGAGCCCGGGCAGATCGGCGGACAATCCTATGATCCGATCGTGTGCCGGGCAAGGGGCTGTCCATGGCTGCATCAGAGTCGCTCGAGCTCGACTTCGGTCTCGGATCGACGATCGATGAGGTGCGGGAGAGCGTGCGGCGCCTCGCAGTCGAACGCATCGCGCCGCTCGCGCAATCGATCGATCGATCCAATGAATTTCCGCGCGCGCTGTGGCCGGTGCTCGGGTCGCAGGGGCTGCTCGGCATCACGGTACCGGAACGCTGGGGTGGCGCGGATCTCGGCTACCTCGCCCATGTCGTCGCGATGGAGGAGATCTCACGCGCGTCCGGCTCGATCGGACTTTCCTACGGTGCGCATTCCAATCTTTGCGTCAATCAGTTGAGGCTCAACGGCACGGATGCGCAGCGTGACCGCTACCTTCCGAAGCTCGTGAGCGGCGAGTACGTCGGCGCGCTCGCGATGTCGGAGCCCGGTGCGGGCTCGGACGTGATGTCGATGCAGACGCGAGCCGTTCGCCGCGGCGACCGCTACGTGCTCAACGGCCGCAAGATGTGGATCACCAACGGTCCCGACGCGGACGTACTGGTCGTGTATGCAAAGACCGACCCGGCGGCGGGCTCGCGCGGCGTGACGGCCTTCGTCGTCGAGCGTGGCTGGCAGGGCTTCTCCACGGCGCAGAAGCTCGACAAGCTCGGCATGCGTGGCTCGAGCACGTGCGAGCTCGTGTTCCAGGATTGCGAGGTGCCGGCCGAAGCGGTGCTCGGCGGGGAGAACGACGGCACCCGTGTGCTCATGAGCGGCCTCGACTTCGAGCGCGTGGTGCTCGCGGGCGGCCCTCTCGGTCTCACGGCGGCTGCGCTCGATGTGGCGCTGCCGTACGCGCGCGAACGCCGACAGTTCGGGCAGCCGATCGGCACGTTCCAACTCATCCAGGCAAAGCTCGCCGACCTCTATACCTGGCTCAACGCGAGCCGGGGGTACGTGTACGCGGCGGCACGGGCGTGCGATACCGGGCGGATCACGCGCCGCGACGCGGCAGGATGCATCCTGTTCGCGGCCGAGCACGCGACACGCGCAGCGCTCGAAGCCATTCAAATCCTCGGCGGCAACGGCTACATCAATGAATATCCCGCGGGGAGACTGCTGCGTGACGCGAAGCTCTATGAGATCGGCGCCGGCACGCAGGAGGTGCGACGGATACTGATCGGCCGCGAGATCGTCGGTAGCCCGGCCTGATCGGGCAGACCACCTCGCGTGAGCGCAGCAGCCGGCTCGGCCATTGGGTGGGCCTCCTCGGAACAGAACCTCGATCCAGTCCGTTGGGGCCTCGTGATCTCAGCAGCCACGGCCCGCAACGCGCGATCCCCGGCGCCTCGCCGGCGCGTGCTGCTCACTCGCGCCGCGCTCATGGGGCTCGCCTGCGCGATGATCCGACTCCCGGTCGCGAGAGCGGCGAATCCACAGCCCTACAAAATCGACTGGGCCCCCTCGGGGCAGGGCGCGGTCGACAGTCTGCTCAAGCAGAGCTCGCAGCTCCAGACGCTGCGATCGACGGCTCCGGTCGATCCCTTCGGCCTGATCGCCCGCGCCCGGGGCGATGTGGGCCGACTGAATACCGTCCTCGAGAGCTTCGGTTACTACCAGGGCTCGGTCACCATCACGATCAACGCGCTCGGACTCGCCAGTCCCAAGCTCGCCGATTCCATCACCGCCTTGCCGAAGGGAACCGATGCCGACGTGAGGATCGTCCCGACTCTCGGCCCTTTATATCGCATCGGCCAGATCAGGTTCCAGGGCGCGCTGCCGCCCGAGATCGAGCGTCAGCTCGGCCAGCCCGCATCGCCGCTCGGCATCGCCACCGGTGATCCGGCGGTGGCATCCGACGTTCTCGCGGCGGGGACGAACCTTCAGTCGGCTTTGCAGAACGACGGCTACGCGTTCGCAAGGGTGGACAAGCCCATCGCCTATGAAGACCCGGCGAACCACGTGCTCAACCTGTCCTACCCCGTCAAGGTCGGGGCGCGTGTGCGGATCGGGCCGATCCGCATCGAAGGCCTCCATAACGTGAACGAATCGCTGGTGAGGCGGCGACTTCGCATCCACACCGGAGACCTCTACGATGCAGCGGCGCTCGAGAAGGAGCGCCAGGACCTGCTGACGCTCGGCGTGTTCTCCACGGTCAGTGTCCATCTCGGCCAGTCGCCGGACCGGGAGGGCCGCATCCCGATCACCTTCGTCGTACGCGAGGCCAAGAGCCATACCGTCGGCGTGAGCGCCGCATATTCGAGCGATCTCGGCGCAAGCGGCGGCATCAGCTGGTCCGACCGCAACCTGCTCGGCGGCGCCCAGCAGCTCGCGTTCTCCGCGAACGCCATCAACCTCGGCGGCACCGCGAGCACCGGGCCCGGCTACGACGCGACGCTCTCGTATTCCGTGCCGGACTTCTATCATCGCGATCAGACCCTGCGCCTGTCCGTCGAGGCCCTGCGCCAGGAACTGCAGGCGTACTCGGAGAACGGCCAGCTGTTTGGTGCGATCGTGAGCCGCAAGCTTTCGGCGCTGTGGAATGTCACGGGCGGCGTCGCGGTCGAGCACGAGCTCATCGGCCAACCGGGCGCGACCTGTCCCCCGCCTGCGGGCACGGAGCCCGTCAGCAAAGGGGGCATCACCGTCTGCCCCTTCTCCGAGATCTTGACCTACGAGCTGTTCATGCTGCCGCTCACGACGGGCTACGACTCCACCGACCTCGTATCTCCTTTGGCCGATCCGACGCATGGGTACCGACTCTCGCTCACCCTCACCCCGACTTTCTCGTACAGCCATGCGGGCGCCGTTTTCCTCGTGACTCAGGGCAGCGCAACGACATATTACGACCTGCACAGGCTCTTCCCCGGAGTCCGTGTCGGCCGGAGCGTGATCGCCGCCCGGGTGATGGCCGGGCTAACCGAGGGTGCGACCTGGCATGACCTCCCGCCCGATCAGCGCTTCTACGCGGGCGGCAGCGGAACGGTCCGAGGCTACCGCTTCCAGTCGGTGGGCGATCAATACCAGTTGCCGGACGACACGCCGAGCGGCATTCCGACCGGCGGCACGAGCCTGCAGGTCATCGATCTCGAGCTCCGCCAGCGCGTCGGAACGAATTTTGGTTTCGTGGTCTTCGCCGACGGCGGCGGCGCGAGCCAGAACCCGTATCCCTTCTCCGGCACCTTCCGCGTCGGCGTAGGAGCCGGCGTGCGCTACTACACCAGCATCGGTCCGATCCGGTTCGATATCGCGGTGCCAACCAATCGGCGGGCGAACGATGACAGCTTCGAGGTGTATATCGGCCTCGGGCAGGCCTTTTGATGCGCCGCGCGGTTCGCATCGCCGCGTGGAGCGTCGCGGGTCTGCTGCTCGCCGCCGTGCTCCTCGTCGGGGCCGTCCTCGTCATCGGCAACACCTCGGCCGGACGGGCACTCATCGAACGCGAGACCGCGCGCCTCACGTCGGATCGGGTGCGCCTCACGGGTCTCGGCGGAACCTTTCCATCCGATCTCGAGGTCGCGAGGCTCGAGTTGCGGGACGCGCAGGGCGTCTGGATGACCGCCGAGCGCGTCTCGCTGCGCTGGTCTCCCCTCGCGCTCATCGGCTGGGATCTGCACATCGAGCGTTTCCAGGCGGCCCGTGTCGACGTCGCTCGCCGGCCGGTGAGCTCCCCAACCGCCTCGACACAGTCGAGCAGCGCGACCCGCACGAGCCTGCCGACCCTCGACATCGACCGAATCGCGATCGAGACCCTCGACCTCGCGCCGACGGCAGCCGGCCTCGAGGCACAGCTCCACGTGGAAGGGAGCGCGCATTACAGGTCGCTGCAGAACGCGCGCGCCCGTCTCGATGCGCGGCGGACGAACGGGCGCGGAAGCTATGCGGTCGCGCTCCGCCTCACCCGCTCGCGCACGGACGCGAGCCTCGATCTCGATGAGCCGGCCGGTGGACCCCTCGAGCATCTCGTGAACCTTCCCGGAGTCGGGGCACTGTCGGTGAGCGCCCATCTCGAGGGGCCGCGAAATGCGCAGCTCCTGCGGCTCACGGCGCGGGCTGGAGAGCTGCGCGCCGATGCAAACGGCACCGTCGATCTCGTACGCCGCGCGGCCGATCTCACTTATTCGGTGAGCTCGCCGGCGATGACGCCGCGACCGGGATTCTCCTGGACGCGCCTCATGCTGAAGGGCCGCTGGCAAGGACCTGTCAGCGCCCCGTTCGCCGATGGCACGCTCGATCTCGAAGGGCTGATGCTCCCGGATGGTGCGCAGCTCGCAAAGCTCGCTGCGACGCTCACCGCGAACGGCCGCCTCCTCAGCGTGCGCGCGAACGCCGACGGCATCATGCTGCCCACATCCGAGCCGCAGCTGCTCGAGGACTCGCCCCTGAGGGTCGACGCCGAGCTGCGGCTCGATGCGCCGGGCCGTCCGCTGAAGGTGAGCCTCACACACCGGCTCCTCGACCTGACGGCCAACGCGGTGACCGCCGGGACGCGGAGTGCGACCTTCGATCTGCAACTGCCTGATGTCAAGCCGATCGCAGCGCTCTACAAAGAGGACCTCCAGGGGCGCATGGTGCTCACCGGCACTGTTGCGGAGCGCGGCGCGACGACAGGACTCGATCTGACCGGCACCGGCCGTTTCCGCGGCTCGAGCCTCGCTGCACGACTGCTCGGCGCGAACCTGCGGCTGCAGCTTGCGGCGGCGCTGACCAGCGAGGCGGTGCAGATTCAATCCTTGCAGGTGAACGGCCGCGCGCTCTCCGTATCGGCCTCCGGCACCGCCGAGCGGACACACGCGGGAGCATCGAGCTCGGCGGGCGCCGCGGGCCTCATCCGCACGGTGCACGTCCGCTGGCAGGGGATGCTGGCCGATCTCTCGATGCTGTCCCGCTCCCTGAAGGGCTCTCTCGAGACGCGCGGCAACGCGGACGGCCCTTTGCAGTCGATCGGGGCCGATGTCGAGGTGAGCTCGAGGCTCTCGGTGAGCGGCTCGCCACCTGGAGCCGTGCAGGCGCAATTGCAGGCTCGCGGCCTGCCGTCCGATCCCAGCGGTGTCGTGCGCGCGAGTGGAACGTTCGACGGCGCGCCCCTGCACCTCGATGCCTCGCTCGAGCGGGTGCGATCCAATGTCTATCACGTCGTCATTCGGCGGACGCACTGGAAGAGTCTCCTCGCCAACGGGGACCTCACAGCGGGGGCGAACCTCGCCGCGGGCCGCGGAAGCCTGCAGCTGCGCATCAACAGCCTCGCCGATCTGCAGCCCTTCGTCGGCACGCCACTCGCAGGCCGCGTCGCGGCGAGCGTTGCGCTCACACCCGCTGCCGCGCGCACCCGCATGCAAGTCACTGTCGACGCTCATGACCTGAAGGCAGCCGGTGTCTCGGGCAATGTGCGGCTGTCTGCCGTCGGCCCGGTCGATGCGCTTCGCATCGAGCTCGGTGCGCGATCGCCCGACATCGGCGGAGAGCCGGCCGCCCTCTCGGGGTTCGCGCGCTTCGATGCGCCCGCCAGATCGGTCGAGCTCGATAGTTTGGAGGCGCATTATCACGATCAGACGGTGCACCTGCTGTCGCGGCCGCGCGTGCTGTTCGCGAAAGGCCTCACCGTGCGTAATCTGCGGCTCGGGGACCAGAAGGCGGTGATTGCGCTCGACGGGGAGCTCTCACCCCGACTCGATCTGCGCGCGTCCATTCACCAGGTCGATGCTCCACTCATCGACGCATTTGTTCCACACCTGCTGGCGCAGGGTACGTTCAATGCGGATGGAGAGCTCACGGGGAGCCGATCGGCGCCTGTCGGACGTGCGTCGCTTCGGATTCAGGGCGTGAAGCTCGCCAACTTCGCCGCCGAAGGTCTGCCCGCTCTCAATGCGCGCGGCACGGCCCGCTTCCGGGGAAATACAGCCAACGTCTCAGCATCGGTCGATGCCGGGACCGGTTCGCACCTGAGATTGAGCGGTCGCGCGCCGCTGAACTCCGCCGGAACCGTGGCACTTAAGCTCGGGGGCAGAATGGATGCCGCGCTCATGAACTCACTCCTCGAAGCGCGAGGCGAGCACGCCGAGGGTACCCTCACGATCGAGGCGACCGTGAAGGGAACAGCGCACGAGCCGCAAATCGGCGGCACGATCCTCCTTGCGAACGGGGATGTTCGCGATTACGCCGAGGGTATCCACCTGCAGAACATCAACGCGAAGCTCGTCGGGGGCAAGGGCGTTCTGACCCTCGCGAGCATGACGGCGCGTGCAGGCACCGGCCAACTCTCGGCCAAAGGAACGGTCGGGGTACTCGAGCCTCGGATGCCGATCGAGATCGAGCTCACCGCCAGGGGTATCCAGCCGATCACGAACGATATTCTGACGGCGAATCTCGATTCCGACATGCGCGTCGCGGGCACGCTGCGCCAGCACATCGACGTGACCGGCACCATCCGCATCCACCGCGCCTCCATCAACATTCCGAATGGCCTCCCGCCGAGCGTCGCGGTGCTCGACGTGGTCCGCCCGGGCCAGGCGCGCGCGCCAGCGCCGAGCGCCTCGCGCCTCACGATCGGCCTCGGCATCACCGTCGATGCGCCGCAAGCCATCTTCGTGCAAGGAAGGGGCCTCGATGCTCAGCTCGGCGGGAAGCTCAAGGTGACTGGCACCACGGACTCCCCGCAAGTCAACGGCGGCTTCTCCATGATCCGCGGCTCGTTCTCGCTCGCAGGCACGAACCTGAGATTCACCAGCGGCAAAGTGAGCTTCAATGGCGCGGGATTGAAGGGCAGAATCGATCCGACGCTCGACTTTCTCGCGGAGGCGACCGTCACCTCGACGACCGCCACCACGGTGCAGCTCCATGTCACGGGTTTCGCGGATGCTCCGAAGATATCGCTCACGAGCATGCCTCCTCTGCCGCAGGACGACCTGCTCGGTCTGCTCCTCTTCGGCAAGCCCGCCTCCCAGCTCACTGTGGTACAGCTCGCCGAGACCGGTGCCGCGCTCGCGAGCTTAAGTGGAATCGGCGGCGGCGGAGCCGGCGGAGGCGGAGGCACTCTGAGCAAGCTCAATCCCCTCAACTGGATCAAGAAGGCGCTCGGGCTCAATACCATCTCGGTCGGCGGCGCGACGCCGCCCGGGGGCGCGGGCGCGGGCGGCGGCACTCAGACGACCGGTGCCAGCGTGACCGCCGGCAAGTACATCTCGAACAGGGTCTATCTCGCGGCGACGCAGACGACGACAGGCACGAGTCAGGTGGAGGTGGACGTCGATCTGAGCTCGCATCTGAAGCTGCAGACGCGCCTCGGGAACGGCTCGGCCACGGCGCAGGGGACCACGCCCCAGAACGATCCAGGCAGCAGCATCGGCCTCGCGTGGCAGTTCCCGTATTGAGCAGCTGTGGCCTACCCGCCGGTGACGCCCTCGATATACTGCGGCCCATGGGTGTCGGGCAAGGGAGGCTCCTCGGCAAGAATCGACCTTTCTGGGTCCGGCTCGGCTTCGCCTTGAAGGGCATCGAGTTCGCGCTGCGCGCCGAGAACAGCCTGAAATTCGAGGCGAGTGTCTTCGTCGCCGCCCTGATCGCCCTCGCCATCCTGCGGCCGGGAGCGCTCTGGTGGGCTGCCGTGCTGCTCGCGAGCGGCGCAGTGCTCGCCGCGGAGCTGTTCAATACGGCGCTCGAGCACCTCGTCGATCACCTGCATCCCGACGTGCACCCGCAGATCAGGATCGTGAAGGATTGCGCCGCGGGGGCGGTGCTGCTCACCGCGCTCGGCGCCGTGGGTGTCGCGGTCGCTCTCGCCGTTCATTTGCTCGCGACGCGCTGATCCTCACCCCTGCGGCTCGGCGGTACTCGAGTGATGAAATCCTCGTTCACGACCGTGTCAGAGAGCGTGCGAACTGCAGCACTTCCCGCGCAAGCCGTTCCTTGTCTGCCACTGTGCGCATGAGCGTCGGCGCGACGCGCGCCGGTACGTCGAATGCCGATGCAAGCGCCGCATCGGTCTCATCGAGGATGAATCCATCGAGAATGTCCGCGTAGTGCCGCGCAACCGAAAGCGGCGACACGTCGATGTCGAGCTCACGCATGATCTTCGCTGTCGGACCTTTGACCGCCTGGCCGCCGATGATGGGTGAGACGGCCACGACGGGAGCCCTGCACGCGCGCAGTGCGGAGCGCCACCCGGGAATCGCGAGGATTGGATCGATGCTGAGGTAGGGATTGGATGGGCAGATCACGACGAGCGCGAATTTGCCCGCATGCAGCTCCTTGGCGAGCGCGGCCGGAGGGTGCGCTCGCTCCGCGCCCTCGTACCGGATCGCGCGCAGGGGCGGCTCGCAGCGGCGGCGGACGAAGTAATGCTGAAAGCCGAGTGTTCCCTCGTCCGTCTCCACCACCGTTCGCACGCGATCGCTCGACATGGGCACGATGCGCGATGCGATTCCGAGGCGGCTCGCGAATGAAGCAGTGATCGATTCGAGAGACTCTCCTGCCGCGAGCCGGCGCGTGCGCTCCACGTGCACGGCGAGGTCCTTGTCGCCGAGTCGGAACCACCCCTCCCCGCCGAAGCGCTCGAGCTCGGCCATGAAGCTCCAGGTCTCGCCCTCCCGTCCCCAGCCGAGCTGGCGGTTTGCAAGCCCAGCCAGCGTGTACAGAGTGGTATCGACGTCCGGAGAGATCGCGAGCCCGAGATGCTCGAAATCGTCCCCCGTGTTGACGACGAGCGTGAGGGCGCCCGGTTCGAGGACGCGCTGCAAGCCCAGAGCCAGCTTCGCTCCGCCGATACCTCCGCAGAGGGCGAGCATGCCGTCTGATCGAGGGTCCGATGGAGGGTCTGACCGAGTCACGATGAATCCAGTCCCGAGCACGCAATCCCTTCAGCGCAGCGGTTCAGGATACCTGAAGCGCGGCCGGCAGCGACTTCACTCGAACGCCACGTGTCGCCTTCGGGAACGTTGCTCGCTAGTTGCACGGCAATGAAAGGGGCGCCTCGCGCCCTGCAACCGGAGACGCCGAAATGCAACGATCGCGATTCTCACGCGGCTGCGGGAGGAACCCGGGCGTCTGCTCGCCCGTTCATCACAATCAACTGCTCCTCGTTGGCTTGTGCGCGCTGGCGCTCATCGCGTGCGCCGGTGCGGCGCGGGCCGATGACGGCAGCTCCTGGAGCCAGAAGTGGAGCGGCCCGAATGCGGCCACGGTCGCCGATACTGGCCTTTACGTCGGCGCGGGCTACGTACGCGCTCGGATCAATCACGTATTCGGCACCACGGATTACAGCTTCAAGATCGATGACAACGCGTGGAAGGCGATCGTCGGCTTCCGACCGATCCCGATGTTTGCGGCGGAAGCGAACTACATCGATCTCGGCCATCAAAGCCAGGGACTGCTCGGCGGGAGTCCTCCGTGGGCACACGCGGATGCGCGTGCGTTCGATCTATTCGGCGTCGGGCTTCTCCCCCTCGGGCCGGTCGATCTCTTTGGCAAGGCGGGCGGCGCTCGCTGGGAGCTGAGCGGCAGCTTCCGGGGCCCGAACAGCTCGCTCTTTTCACTCGACAACAACGGCGTGAACTTCGCATGGGGCGGCGGCATTCAGGCTCATTACGGCCCGCTCGGCGTGCGATTCGAATACGAGCATTTCCAGGTGCCGGACACCGGCGGCGCGAGGCTGCTCACGGTCGCCGCAACCTTCACGTTCTGAGGCTGATCGCCTCGCTCGTGGGCGAGTTTGACTTAATTCGCCTCACGCCTCCGCCTTCAATACGGGCGTCCCGGATTCCACCACCGGGAAATGCTCCGTGTCGGCGACCGCGGCGCGTATCGCCTTCAGCATGCGCTGATCGATGCGCGCCGCCTGTTCCGCATGAGCCGGGTAGCGTACGTCGAAGTGCCACCCGTGCTCGGCGAAGCGCACCCTCACCTCCGGGCAGGGCGCGGCGGTATCGAACTCCACGAGCCGCCGCGCCGCGGCGTGCTGCTCCTCGATGGACGAGCGGTAATGATCGAACACTTCGTCGGCGGTCGCCTTGAGTCGCTGCTGCGCCGCCTGTACGTCGACGTTCGGCCCGAGCGTGAGCGAGATCGTATGCCAGAGGTAATCGGCGCCTGGGATTTGCTTGAACAGGGCCTGCGGTTGGAACAGCACCGAATTCGAAAGGACGACAATGCGACCCGTCGAACGCAGCTCGGGACCGGCGAGCTCCATCAGATAGATCCGGACCAGTCCTATGTCCACCACTCGTCCGGTGACGCCGGAGAGCGTGATGCGATCGCCGATGCGCACGCCATAGCGGCCGATGAAAAAGAAGTAGGCCACGATTGACAGGATGACGCTCTGCAGAGCGACCGCGAGGCCCGCGGTGAGGAATCCGACGTAGGTCGCGAGCGAACCCAGCTGCTCGACGAGCGCAAACAGGATCACCAGCGCGAGCAGCGCACCGACGATCACCCGCCTCAGCGTCTGGAACTGGCTGCGCCGGCGGGAATCGTGCAGGTATTTGAAGACCGCGCGCCGCCAGATCTCTGAGATGACGAGCACGGCCAGGATGAGCGTCCCGAGGATGACGAGATGCGCCAGGAGGCTCCGGGCGACCGCACCGATCCGGCTGCGCAGCGCCGCGCGCCACTCGGTGAGCGTCGCCTGCGCGTTGTCGAGCGCGAAATTCTCGTCGCCGAGCGGCACGAGCACCGCGGCGAGCTGTCTGAACCGGGCCGCAGCCGCCTCGAGCATGCGGCGGGACGCTTCGAGCTCGGCAGGATCCGTTGAATCGACCCCGCTCGTGTCCTCGCGCGCCAGAGAGCGCGCTTGCGCGACGAGCGGCGCGCGCAGCGCTTCGAGCCCCTTGCCGAGCGCGTCGGTCGATTTCAGGATGTCATCGAGCTGGCGGTCCGCGCCCTGTAGCGAGATCCATTGGCTGATGAGCGCAACGATGCCGGCCGACTCCGGATGGAAGGTGGTCGCCGATCCGACCGCGCCGCCCGACCCGGTCGCACCCGCTGACCCCGCGCCCGGCGCGCCGGCCGGCCCCCCGGGCCGTGTGGTGCCCGCGGCGCCACTCGATTGACCGGTCGCCGCGGAACCGCCCGGTACACCCGCCGCGCTCTGCTCCGCCGAGCCTCCCTGCAATTCCGGCACTGTCCGCTCGAGAGCGGCGATCTGGCTCGGAAGATCCTTCGCGCCCGAGCTCTGCAGGGTGAGCGAGGACTGGAATCTCTGCAGCTCATTGATGGTCGTCCGGACCTCGCGCTCGAGAGCGAGCGCGGCTGCGACCTGATCCCTTTGCGCCCGCACTGCGGCGCGAGAGCGGGCTGGGGCACGTGCGAGCTGCGCATCGAGCGCAGCGAGTCGCGATTGGAGCTGCATCATCCGGCTCCCGATGCGCGCGCTCGCCTGATCGAGCGGACGTCGCGACTGCTGCGACTGCTGCGACTGCTGCGACTGCTGCGCGGCGGGCGCGGCGCCGCCTGCGGCAGCCGACGTGGAAGCGGACGTGCTCCGAACGGGCGCAGCGGTGCGCGCGGCCGCGAGCTGGATGGCCGCGGCGCGCCCGAAATCGAACGCGAGCTTCAACGCGGTGAGCGCCGTTTCCCCCAGGCGGTCCCGCTCGAACACGTTCCCCGAGAGCTGAGGCGCCTGCTGCACTCTCTGTGATTCGCGATACCAGTCGAGCGTCCGATTGATATGAGCGAGCAACGCGTCGGGGCTCAAGGGCAGCGGCGGCAACGCGGCTCGCGAGCCTGACGGGGCGGGTGCCCGGCCTCCTTGCACGCCATGAGGAGCGGGCGTCGTCGCGGCCGGCGCGGCCGTGGCCGCGGCGCTCGATGACCCGCTGAGCTTGCTGGCGGGCTGGGCCGCCGCTGCAACCATCGGAGGCAGCAGTGCGGCACCGAGCACGATGCACGCACGGGTGGCCCCTCGCCATTGGACGATTCTCCGCCGTTGACAGGTCAAGGTACGGCTCCTATTGTGGCCGCAGCGATTTCAGCCTCTCGGCAGGGCGCTGTGCGCCGTGCATGTCAGGCATGCGGTCGGTCGAGCCTCAAGCCCCCAACTCACGCGGAGAGCTGTCATGTCAGACCGGATCCAGGGCCTTCACCACATCACGCTTTGCACCGCGACCGCGCAGGCGGACGTGGACTTCTTCGTCAAGGCCCTCGGCATGAATCTCGTGAAGCGCACGCTGCTCTATGATGGCGCCGAGCCCTTCTATCATCTGTACTTCTCCGACGCGCAAGGCAGCCCCGGCAATCTCACCACGGTCTTTCCGTGGCGCCGGTCCGGGCGCAAGGCGCGTGCCGGCACCGGGCAGATTTCGCTCATCAGCTACACCGTGCCCTCGGGCTCCCTCGACTTCTGGCAGGAACAGCTGACGAAGAATCGAGTGCCGATCCTGAAGCGCTACGAGCGCTTTGGCCAGCCGATCCTGCGTCTGCAGCATCCGGCTTGCACGATCAATTTCGAGCTGGTCGAAGACAGCCGCGACACGCGCAAGCCCTTCAAGTCCAAGTACGTTCCCGAGCAGTATGCCATCCGCGGGTTCCACAGCTGGACCGTCTCTCTTCGCGAGCTCGGCGACATGGATTACTTCCTGCAGGAGGGCTGGAACTACCGCCAAGCCGGCAAGGACGGCGACTTCGTCCGCTACCAGGTGGACAACGGGGGCCCGGCGAAGATGGTGGACATGCATATCGAGCCGGAAAAGGCCCCGGGCAACTGGTCGTACGGGGAGGGCATGGTGCACCACTGCGCCTTCAACGTGGAGAGCCTCGATGTGCAGGACCGGGTGAAATCCGAGCTCGAGGGACTCGGCTTCACGGACTGCTCGGACAGAAAGCACCGCGGCTATTTCCAGTCCGTGTACGTGCGCAGCCCCTCGGGGGCGCTGTTCGAGGCGGCCCATACGATCGGCTTCACGGTCGATGAGCCCGCCGACAAGCTCGGCCGCGAGCTCATCGTCTCACCGCAGTTCTTGGACCAGAAAGAAGAGCTCGTTCGCCGGCTGAACGATCCATTCGAAGTCTGATCAGCTCGCCGCCCGGGCGGCGGCGGGCACCTCTGCGGGCACCTAGGGGCGCGCCTCGAAGCCTGTCAACCGGCCGGACGGCCGGTCGCGGTTCGGCGCCCGATCAGGTAAAAGTTGTTCCGGTAGACGGGGCACTCGGCGTGCCGCCAGTCGAATTGCGGCAGCGACCGCTCGAGCGAGGCAAAGTAGCGCGCATTGTCGCAGCCTGCAAAGACTCTTTGATACACGCACAGGATG
>JBOHZR010000020.1:0-4870 GCA_050738595.1 Steroidobacteraceae bacterium
GAGGCCGGGAGCGCGCTCGCTGCGGGTGCCGCGACGCCGCGCGCGCGTGCGAGCAGCGGCCCGGCGCGCGTGTGCGCGTTCACGAATCCGGGAAGCAAAGCGTGGGCGGCGAGCACGACGTGCTCACGAGCCGGGAATCGCGCGGCAAGCTGCCCCGCGGGACCGAGAGCCGCGATGCGGCCGCGCACGATCGCGACTGCATGGTGTGCGAGCGCTTGCGTGCGCGGCACGATCGGCAGTACCCAGCGGGCCTCGATCAGCAGGTCGGCGGGCTCGGCGTTCTGCATGCTGGAGAGTATACGGCGGGGCGCCGAGGAGGGCGGCTCGATGTGATAAACTTTCCCTTTTGATTGAGCCCTCCTGCGGGCTCTTCCGAGCCGTCGAGCGCATGAGCGATATCGCACGAGAAATCCTGCCCGTCAACCTGGAAGACGAGATGCGCCAGTCGTATCTCGACTACGCGATGAGCGTCATCGTGGGGCGGGCACTGCCCGATGTGCGCGACGGGCTGAAGCCGGTGCACCGGCGCGTGCTCTATGCGATGCGCGAGCTCGGCAATGAGTACAACAAGCCCTACAAGAAGTCCGCGCGCGTCGTCGGTGATGTGATCGGCAAGTACCACCCGCACGGGGACTCCGCCGTCTACGACACCATCGTGCGCCTGGCGCAGCCGTTCTCGATGCGCTACGTCCTCGTCGACGGGCAGGGCAATTTCGGCTCCGTCGACGGCGACATGCCGGCGGCCATGCGTTACACGGAGGTGCGCATGTCGCGCCTCGCGCACGAGCTGCTCGCCGACATCGACAAGCAGACCGTCGACTTCACGCCGAACTACGACGAGTCGGAGAGCGAGCCGGCGGTGCTCCCGACGAGAATTCCCAATCTGCTCGTCAACGGCGCATCGGGCATCGCGGTCGGCATGGCGACGAACATCCCGCCGCACAATCTCACCGAGGTCGTCAACGCGTGCCTCGCGCTGCTCGAGGACCCCTCCCTGCCGCTCGCCGAGCTGATGCGTCACGTGCCTGGGCCGGATTTTCCGACCGCGGGCATCATCAACGGCGCGCAGGAGATCGCGACCGCGTACCGCACGGGGCGCGGCCGGCTCTCGATCCGCGCGCGCGCGCATTTCGAGGACATGGACGAGCGCGGGCGCCAGGCGATCATCGTCACCGAGCTTCCGTATCAGGTGAACAAGGCGCGCCTGCTCGAGCGCATCGCCGACCTCGTGCGCAACAAGGATCTCGAGGGCATCTCGGAGCTGCGCGACGAGTCCGACAAAGACGGCATGCGCGTCGTGATCGAGCTGAAGCGCGGGGAGGTCGCGGAGATCGTTCTCAACAATCTCTTCGCGCAGACCCCGATGGAGACGGTCTTCGGCATGAACATCGTCGCGCTCGCCGACGGCCAGCCGAAGCTCTTCTCGCTGAAGGAGATGCTCGAGGCATTCATCCGCCACCGCCGCGAGGTCCTCACGCGGCGCACGATCCACGATCTGGCGCGCGCCCGCGAGCGTGCCCACATCCTCGAAGGCCTCGCAGTCGCGCTCGCCAATCTCGATGAGGTCATCGCACTGATTCGAGCGGCGCCATCGCCGGCGGATGCGCGGGTGGGGCTGCTCGCGCGCACGTGGCCACCGGGGCTCGTCACCGAGCTGCTGGCGCGCGCGGGGGAGAATGAGGCCGCAGCCGGCTCGCCCGGTCCCGGTGCGCGGCTCAACGGCATCGGGGTGCAGGGCAGCAGAGCCGCCGCGGACACGGGGCTCGTGCCCGGCGGTTATCGGCTCTCGGAGCTGCAGGCACAGGCGATTCTCGACATGCGGCTGCACCGCCTGACGGGCCTCGAGCAGGGGAAGATCGTCGAGGAATACAAGGGCCTGCTCGAGACGATCCGCAACCTGCGCGACATCCTCACGCGGCCGGAGCGGCTGACGGAGGTGGTCCGCACCGAGCTCATCGACGTGCGCGAGATGTTCGGGGACCGGCGCCGCACCGAGATCAGCCTCGATCATCTCGCGCTCTCCACCGAGGACCTCATCGAGCCTCAGGACGTGGTCGTCACGCTCTCGCACGCCGGCTATGCCAAGTCCCAGCCCGTCACCGAATACCAGACGCAGCGGCGCGGAGGCCGGGGCCGCGCGGCGACCGCGGTGAGGGACGAGGATTTCATCGAGAAGCTCTTCGTCGCGCACACGCACGACACCGTGCTGTGCTTCTCGAATCGCGGGAAGGTCTACTGGCTCAAGGTCTACGAGTTCCCGCTCGCCGGGCGCGGCGCTCGAGGCCGGCCGATGGTGAACCTGCTGCCGCTCGAGGACGGCGAGAAGATCAACGCGATCCTGCCGGTCAAGAGCTTCGATGAGGAGCACTTCGTCTTCATGGCGACGAGCCAGGGCACGGTCAAGAAGACGCCGCTCGCGGCGTTCTCGCGGCCGCGCGCGAGCGGCATCATCGCCGTCGATCTGCACGACAACGACCGGCTCGTCGGCGTCGCGCTCACCGACGGGCAGCGCGAGATCGTGCTTTGTACGAGCGGCGGCAAGGCGATCCGCTTCCACGAGCAGGAGGTGCGCGCGATGGGCCGCGATGCGGCAGGTGTGCGCGGGGTGAGGCTCGGGGAGGCGCAGGAGCTCATCGCGCTCATCGTCGTCGGTGACGGTCTCATCCTCACCGTCTCGGAGAACGGCTACGGCAAGCTCACCCCGCTCGATGAGTTTCCGCGCCACGGCCGCGGCGGCCAAGGCGTGATCGCGCAGCAGACGAGCGAGCGCAACGGCGCCATGGTCGCAGCGCTGCAGGTGGCGCCGGCACAGGAGCTCATGCTCATCAGCTCGAGCGGCACGCTCGTGCGCACGCCGGTCGACGAGGTCTCCGTCGTCGGCCGCAACACCCAGGGCGTGCGCCTCATCCGGCTCGGCGAGGGTGAGCGGCTGACGGGGATCGAGCGCATCGAGAGCCTCAATGGCGAGACGGTAGATGCCGAGAGCGAGACTCCGCTCGCGGATCAGCCTCCGAGCGAGCCCGGTTAGGCCTCGTTAGGGCCGCAGCGGCGCGCGCGCGGGGCGGCAGGCGAGTCGATCTCGACAGTCACGAAGTCAGAGCC
The DNA here is from genome assembly GCA_050738595.1 of Steroidobacteraceae bacterium. Lineage (GTDB taxonomy): Bacteria > Pseudomonadota > Gammaproteobacteria > Steroidobacterales > Steroidobacteraceae > JASHUC01. Next base: position 3,103 of record JBOHZR010000020.1, read on the forward strand.
AAAAGTTCTGACGGAGCGCGCCGCGAATGGCTAACATTGGCGGCTCCCTATCAACGTTTTGGATCGAATCAGGGATTTCGCGTGCGCGTATTCAATTTCGCCGCGGGGCCGGCGACGCTGCCCCTCGAAGTGCTGGAGCGGGCTCGCGCGGAGCTCACGGACTGGCGCGGCTCGGGCATGTCCGTCATGGAGGTGAGCCACCGCAGCAAGGCGTTCATCGCGCTTGCCGGCGAGCTCGAGGCACGGCTGCGGGAGCTCGCGGGCATCCCCGCCTCCTATCGGGTGCTATTCCTGCAGGGCGGGGCAACGGCGCAGTTTGCCGCGATCCCGCTCAATCTCGCGGCGGCAAGCTCGACCGCGGACTATGTGAACACGGGCTCCTGGTCGAAGAAAGCTATCGGCGAGGCGAAGCGCTTCCTCGAGGTGCGTGTCGCCGCGGATGAGTCTGCATCGGGCTACAACACCGCTCCGGAGCCCGGGGCGATCGCGCTCACGCCCGGGGCCGCCTACCTGCACTACACGCCGAACGAGACGATCGGGGGAGTCGAGTTCCCATACGTGCCGCAGACGGGCGCGGTGCCGCTCGTCGCGGACATGTCCTCGACCATTCTCTCGCGCCCACTCGAGGTCGCGAAGTTCGGGCTCATCTACGCGGGAGCGCAGAAGAACATCGGTCCTGCGGGGCTTTGCATCGTCATCGTGCGTGAGGACCTCGTGGGGCGGGCCCGCGCGGGCACGCCATCGGTGCTCGACTACGGCGCCATGGCGAAGGACGGCTCGATGCTCAACACGCCGCCGACTTTCTCCTGGTACATCGCTGCGCTCGTGCTCGACTGGATCGGCAGCCGCGGAGGCCTCGCGGGGCTCGGTGCCCAGAACCGCGCCAAGGCCGAGGCGCTCTATCAGGCGATCGACTCGAGCGGCTTTTACCGCAATCCGGTCGCGAAGCGCTGCCGCTCGTGGATGAACGTGCCTTTCACGCTCGCCAACCCCGAGCTCGACAAGCGCTTCCTCGCCGAGGCGGCCGAGGCCGGGCTCGCCAATCTCGCCGGGCACCGCTCGGTCGGCGGCATGCGCGCGAGCCTCTACAACGCGATGCCGATGGCCGGCGTGCAGGCGCTGATCGCATTCATGCAGGAGTTCGAGCGTCGCAATGGCTGAAGGTATCGAGCGCCCCGTGCGCTATCGCATTCTGACTCTGAACAATTTGAGCGCGCGCGGGCTCGAGCGCCTGCCGCGCGAGCGCTACGAGGTCGGCCCCGAGGTGGCCGAGCCGCAGGCGATCCTCGTGCGCTCGGCCGACATGCTTTCGATGCAGCTGCCGCAGAGCCTGCTCGCCGTCGGGCGGGCGGGCGCCGGGGTGAACAACATTCCGGTGGCGGCGCTCGCCAAGCGCGGCATTCCCGTCTTCAACGCGCCGGGTGCGAATGCGAACGCCGTCAAGGAGCTCGTGCTGGCGGGGCTCCTGCTGGCCGCGCGCAATATCTGTCCGGCTTGGGCGTTCACGCGCTCGCTGTCGGGCGACGATGCGGCGATCGATGAGGCGGTCGAGGCGGGCAAGAAGAAATTCGTGGGCGTCGAGCTGCCCGGGCGCACGCTCGGAGTCGTCGGGCTTGGCGCCGTCGGTGTCGAGGTCGCGAACTCCGCGCTCGCGCTCGGCATGAAGGTTCTCGGCTACGACCCGCAGATCACCGTGCAGCGCGCCTGGCAGCTCTCCGCGAGCGTCGAGCAGGCGCTGTCGCTCGACGATCTCTTCGCCCGCGCCGAT
>JBOHZR010000021.1:0-1859 GCA_050738595.1 Steroidobacteraceae bacterium
CGGCCGTCCTCGGCGAAGGGATCGAACAGGAAGCACGCCTGGCCCGACTGAGCTCGGAAGCCCGCCGTCAGTGTCCAGTTCTCACGCTTGATGTCGATGCAGATCGCCGAGTCCGGCCAGTTGAGGAGATTCGGAATCACGACCCCGACACCCTTCCCGGCACGCGGTGGTGCGGCGAGCACGACGCCCTGTTGCCCGCGAAGCATCAGGCAGCGTCGCCCGATTCGTCCCAGAATGATTCCCTGGTCGCCGAGCAGCCCCGCCGCGGCGATCTCCCGGCGCGTCGCGAATCGAGCCTCGCCGTGCAACGGCCGGCGCCGCGGTAGTACCAGTAGAGCGGCGCTCATCAGCACCAAGAGAGTGCCGCCGGCGCAGGCGCGTAGCAGCGCCTCCCGTACCTGCGGTACATCCCCGTAGTAGTACCCGTAGCGGAGGACGGTCAGCGGAGTCGCACCATGCACATCAAGATGGAGCAACCACAGAAAAATGACCCCCGCGAGATACTGCGCGGCGGCGGTCGCCGCGAGCACGACGCCCGCGATCTTCAGGACCCGTCCGGCCCGGCCTGCCTCAGCGGGCGTCCGCCAGGCTGCGGTGCTTGCGCTCGGGGGCATACCAGATCTCTTTGATGTAGCGCTGGTGATGATCGACGCCGAACTGGATCACGACGTCGACCAGGAGGTAGAGCAGGTTCTTGATGTCCGCGCGGGCAAGCTCTTGACCGCCGGGGCTTTGCTTGACGAGGAGGACCAGTTGCTCGAAGGCGAGCTCGGCACTCGCCGCATGAACGCTCGTGATCGAGCCCGGGTGGCCGGAGTTGACGTTGCGCAGGTAGTCGAATGCCTCCTCGGATCTCAGCTCCGCGAGCAGAATCCGGTCCGGCCGCAGGCGAAGACAGGACTCGAGGAGCTGCTTCGGCGTTACCCGCGCGAGACCCTGCCCATCCTTGCTGTAGTAGAGGCGCACGTGGTTCGGGTGCTCATCGAGCACGAGCTCGCGGGCATCCTCGATCGTGATCAGCCGCTCATCGGCCGGGATCTCCCGGATCAGCGCCTTCGTCCAGGTCGTCTTGCCGGAGCCCGTAGGACCCGAGACCAGGATGTTCTTGCGACTCACCACTGCGAGCCGCATGAAGTCCTCGTAGGACTGCGCCTCGAGCAGGCGCAAAAGCTCCGTCTCAGTCTCATCGAGCGATTCACTCGCGCGCCGCGTCGCGCGGAAGATGCCGCTTCGCGCAAGCTCTTGGATTGTCCATACCTGATCCGAAGGCCGGCGGATCGTGATCGCAACACATCCTGGGGTCGTCGCCGGCGGCAGCACGATCTGGATGCGCTCGCCGCTCGGGAGCGCCGCCGAGAGGAGCGGCGATTCCTCATCGATCCGCTGACGCGTCGAGTTCGCGACGAGCTTCGCAAGCCTGCGACACCAGTCGAAATTCGCGAACGGCAGAGCCTCGCGCCGCCAGCCGGAGCGCAGCTCTAGAAACGCCTCACCGGGCCGGTTGATGCAAAGCTCGGTGACCTCGGGATTGGCGAGCAGCGGTCGCAGCGCGCGGAGCGTGAGATCGAGCGAGGAGGCTTCCGCCGCAGGTGCACTCGCCGGCAGCACCTCCTCGAGCGTGGAGCGCCGTACCGTCATCGACACAACGGCGTTATCGCTGGGCGACCGGTCGTAATGCATAAACGGACCTGAAATCGACATCACGAGCCACGAGCACCTGGATGCGACTACCATTTGCCACGGTCACGGTCGGGGGAATGTCGACCGTGCCCTTCAAGGCCTCGGTCATGACCTGCTGCGTCGCGCCGGGGTCATAGATCACCGCGCCGCCCTGGTTCTGCGACTGCACGGCGTACTCG
>JBOHZR010000022.1:0-7574 GCA_050738595.1 Steroidobacteraceae bacterium
CCGACCATGTCGAGAATCACGTCGGCGCCCTTCCCGCCCGTCGCCTCCTCGACCGCCTTCACGAAGTCCTCTTCGCGATAGTTGATCGCCCGCTCCGCCCCGAGCGCCAGGCAAGCCTCGCATTTGCGAGCGCTCCCCGCGGTAGCGAGCACTCGCGCGCCGTGCGCGCGCGCGAGCAGGATCGCCGTCGTCCCGATGCCGCTCGCCCCGCCATGGACGAGGAGGACCTCGCCGGGAGCAAGCTGCGCGCGCTCGAAGACGTTGAGATAGACCGTGAAGAACGTCTCCGGCAGCGCCGCCGCCTCGATGAGCGACAGCGGCGACGGCACCGGTAGACACTGCACCGCAGGGGCCGCGACGAACTGCGCATAACCTCCGCCCGCGACGAGCGCACAGACGTGCTCACCCAATGCGGGCGAGGTCACCTGCGCACCGACTCGAACGATCTCACCGGCCACTTCGAGTCCGGGAATGTCCGTGATGCCGGGCGGCGGCGGATAAGCGCCCTGGCGCTGCATCACATCCGGGCGGTTGACGCCGGCCGCGGCGACACGGACCAGCACCTCGTCGGGCCTCAGCTCCGGCACGGGCCGCTTCGTGGGCCGCAGTGCCTGCGGCGGCCCCGGTTCGTGCACCTCGATCGCGGTCATCATTTGCGGGATGGATGGCATCGGCCAGTAGAATACGCTCGTGAGCGCCTCACCGGATCTTCTCGCGAACCTGCTCTCCTACGCCGAGATCCCGCCTCCGGCGGCGGGTGAGACGACTCGCATCGCATCCGGCGTGCACTGGCTGCGCATGCCGCTGCCCATGGAGCTCGATCACATCAACCTGTGGCTCCTCGAGCACGCGGGCGGGTTCGTGCTGATCGATACCGGTCTTGCGAACGACGTCGCGCGCGCGGTGTGGGAGCGGCTCGAGTTGAGTCTCCTCAAAGACCGGCCGCTCAAGCTCATCGTGATCACGCATCTGCACCCTGATCATGCGGGACTTGCGGCGTGGCTCTCGCGCCGCCACGGCGTTCCCGTCTGGACTTCGCGCACGACCGATCGGCAGATGCGGGAGCTCGTGACGCCGCTCGACCCCGCCGAGATCGGCCGCCGCCACGATTTCTATCGCGCCCAGGGAGTGACCGACCTCAAGTTTCTCGGCCCGAGCCTCACCGGGGAGCGTTATCGCGCGGCCGTGAGCGGCGCGCCCGAGATCGCACATCATCCCGGGGACGGCGAGGAGACGCACTGGGCGGGACGCACCTGGCGCTGGCTCGAGATGAGCGGCCATGCGGCCGGGCACCTGTGTCTTCACGACGCGGTCGGCCGCATTCTCATTAGCGGGGACCAGATTCTCCCGGCCATCTCACCGAATGTGAGCTTCAATGGCTGGGGCGTGGACGCCGATCCGCTCGACTCCTACCTCGCATCGCTCGAGCGGCTCGGCGCGCTCGATCCCACGACCCTGGCGCTCCCCTCGCACGGCAGGCCTTTCCGCGGATTGCCCGCACGTGCGCTCGAGCTGCGCACTCATCATCAGAATCACCTCGAGCGGCTCCTCACCGCGTGTGAGACTCCGCAGTCGGCGGTCGAGCTGCTGGGAGTGCTCTACCGGCGCGAGCTCAAGGGATTCCATCGCGTGCTCGCACTCGGGGAGGCGCTGGCCCATCTGGAGTATCTCGCGCGCCGCGCACGCCTCGTGCGTGTGACCGCCGATGACGGCGTCGTTCGATACGTGCGCGGCTAAGGGGATACTATATCGGCGGGGGCCCGCCGCCCGCCCAGTCGAGCAGCTCCGCGGTGTGCACGACGGTGACTCCCGGCCCCGCGAGCTGCACGATACAGCCGACGTTGCCCGTTGCGACGAGGCGCGCACCGGTGCGGCGGATGTTCGCGAGCTTGCGCTCGCGCAGCTCCGCGGCAATCTGCGGCTGCAGGACGTTGTAGGTGCCCGCCGAGCCGCAGCACAGGTGTCCCTCGGCAATCTCGCGCACCTCGAATCCGGCGCGCTCGAGCAGCCGCCGCGGGATTGCATCGAGGCGCTGACCGTGCTGCATCGAGCACGCCGAATGATAGGCGACAGTGATCCCGCGCAGCGCTGTCGCCGCTGATGACGGCTCGGGCCGCGCCCGCTCGCGCTCCTCGAGCCACTCCGTGATGTCGCGCGTGAGCTCGCTCAGCTCGCGTGCGGCCCCGGCGAGTGCAGGATCGTCCCGGAAGAGATACCCAAGGTCCTTGAGGTGCGTCCCGCACCCGGAGGCATCGACGATCACGGCTGCGAGGTCGCCGCGGCGGCGCTCGGCCGCGACGCGCTCGAGCAGCGCAGCCGCGAATGACCGCGTCTCTGCCGCGCGTCCGAGATGATGGACGAGCGCACCGCAGCAGCCCTCGATGACGACCGGCTCGAAGCCTGCGCGCTCGATGAGCCTCGTGCATGCGGCCTGCGTCCGCGGCGTCAGAACGGATTGGGCACAGCCTGCGAGCAAAGCGACCCGTCCGCGCAGAGGCTGTGAGCCCGCAGCCCTTGCCGGTGCAGCGCCGGCGCGAGGCGCCGAACGGCTCACGAGCTCGTCCGATGAGTGCGTGGCGGCGCAGCGCTCCGCGTTCGGCCGGGGGGCTTCATAGGCGGCGAGTCTCGCCATCGCGCGCCACGCTGCCGGCGCGCGCCGCGCGAGCCGCCTCGCAAGAGTCGGGGTCCAGCGCGCCAGGCCGCGCAGAACCGCTGCCGCGGCGAGCGCGGCTCGCAGCCGCCCCGGATACGGCAGGACGTTCGCGAGCAGGGCTCTGAGCGCCCGCTCGCCCGTGGAGCGGCGGTAGGTGCGCTCGACGTATCCGCGTGCGTGATCGATCAGGTGCTGGTAATGCACACCCGACGGGCAGGTCGTCATGCAGGCGAGACACGAGAGACAACGGTCGAGGTGCCGCACGACCTCACGCGTCGCCGGGCGCGAATTCTCCAACATGTCCTTGATCAAATAGATGCGACCACGCGGTCCGTCGAGCTCATCGCCGAGCAGCACATAGGTGGGACAGGTCGCCGTGCAGAATCCGCAGTGCACGCATCGGCGGAGAATCGCCTCGCTCGCGGCGATCTCGCGGTCCGCGAGCTGCTCCGTCGTGAAGCGCGTCTGCATGGATTCAGCTCATGCGCCCGGGATTGAGCCGGCCCGCTGGATCGAAGGCTGCCTTGACCCGCGCGCTGACCGCCGCGAGGGGAGCGGGAAGCGGCTGAAAAGCCGGCACGGTGGAGCGCACCTCGCGCGGTGCCTTGAAGAGCGTCGCATGCCCGCCCTCGAGCGCGCCGCGCACGCGAGCGGGCTCGGCCGCGGACGCGCCGATCCAGACGAGCCCGCCGCCCCAGTCGAGCAGATAGTCCTCCGGATCGATGCGCTCGAGGAGCCGAGGCGCCTCGCTCGGCGCGATCGAGAGCCGCCACACGATCGGGTGGCCCGCGAGCGATTGCACCCCGCCGACCTCCTCCCAGAGCCGCGCCGATGCCGGCCCGTCGATCGAGCGGCAATCCCCCCTCGCGGCCTGCAGTTCGAGTGCCTCCTTCAGCACCTCCTCGAGCGCACGCGAGCGCGCCTCGACCGAGCGCGCGAAGCCCTCGAGCCGCAGGGCGATTCCGAGGCGCGGTGCGAAGGCGGCCGAGGATACGTCGCACGGCGAGCCGAGAGCCGCGCTCATCACGCGCACGGCGGCGGCCGGATCGCGCGCGCCGATCACGAGCGTACGCTCACACTCCGGGAGCGGGTGCACCCGGACCGTCACTTCGGTCAGCACCGCGAGAGTGCCCCAGGAGCCGGCGAGCAGCTTCGGCAGATCGTAGCCGGTCACGTTTTTCACGACGCGGCCTCCGCCCTGGAAGCGCTCACCGCGACCCGAGACGGCGCGGAAGCCGAGGAAGTGATCACGCGCAGCGCCCGCTGCGACACGGCGCGAGCCGGAAGCATTCGCGGCGATCACCCCGCCGAGCGTCGCGTGCGCGCCGGCTCCGAGCAATCCCGTCCAATCTGGCGGCTCGAACGCGAGCCGCTGCCCGCGCTCGCGCAGCACCGCTTGCACTTCCGCGAGCGGCGTTGCAGCTCGCGCGGTGATCACGAGCTCCTCGGGCTCGTAATCGAGAATTCCGCGAAGCGCGCCGAGCTCGAGCGGTCGAGCTGCGCTGGGCCGGCCAACCGCTCGCTTCGTTCCGCCGCCGACGGGCTCGAGCGGGCCGCCGGTCGCGGCAATGATCTCCGCCACCTCGGCTTCATCGCGAGGCCTGAGCAGGGTCCCCCTGTCCGGCTCGATCAAAATCGGGGCAGCTCCGGGAAACGCTCTGCACCGCGGTGCACGTGAACGCGCCCCTCCTCCGCACAGCGGTGCAGCAGCGGAAATACCTTACCCGGATTGAACCGCCCGTCAGGGTCGAACGCCTCTTTCAGGCGCCGCTGCACCGCGAGGTCGGTGACGCCGAATTGATACGGCATCAGATCGCGCTTCTCGAGGCCGACCCCGTGCTCTCCGGTGAGCACCCCGCCGACATCGACGCAAAGCTTGAGGATCTCCGCTCCAAAGGCCTCCGCGCGCTCGAGCTCGCCCGGCCGGTTGGCATCGTAGAGGATGAGGGGGTGCAAGTTGCCGTCCCCGGCATGGAAGACGTTTGCGACCTCGAGGCCGTAGCGCGCCGACATCTGCCCGATCGCGCCGAGCACGCGCGGCAGCTCGCGCCGCGGAATGGTGCCGTCCATGCAATAGTAGTCCGGGCTCAGACGTCCCACGGCCGGAAAGGCCGCCTTGCGGCCGGCCCAGAAGGCGAGCCGCTCCGCCTCGCTCGAGGAGGCGCGACAGCTCGTCGCCCCATGCGCGCGCGCGAGCTCGGCGACGCGCGCGGTGAGATCCTCGACCTCCGCGCGCGGGCCATCCAGCTCGACGATGAGCAGCGCGCGGGCCTCGAGCGGGTAGCCCGCGGCGACGAACGCCTCAGCCGCGGCAACTGCCGGTTGATCCATCATCTCCATGCCGGCGGGAACGATGCCGGCGCCGATGACCGCGGCGACGCAGGCGCCCGCGCTCTCGGGCGTCGCAAAGCCGATGAGCAGCGCGCAAGCACTCGCCGGGCGCTTGAGAATGCGTACCGTCGCCTCGGTCACGATGCCGAGCAGCCCCTCCGAGCCCGTCACGATCCCGAGCAGATCGTAGTGGCCGGCATCGAGATGGCGGCCGCCGAGTCGAACGACCTCTCCGTCGGGCAGGACGAGCTCGACTCCGAGCAGATTGTGCGTCGTGAGGCCGTATTTCAAACAATGTACGCCGCCCGAGTTCTCCGCGACGTTGCCGCCGATCGTGCAGGCGATCTGGCTCGAGGGGTCCGGCGCGTAGTAGAAGCCCCGCTCCGCGACCGCATGCGTGATCGCGAGATTGGCGACCCCGCACTGGGCGACGACGCAGCGATTCGCCCAATCGACGGCCAGAATGCGGTTGAGCTTGCCGAGCCCGACGATGAGCGCATCGGCGGCGGGAATGGCGCCGCCCGACAGTGACGTCCCCGCTCCGCGGGGCACGACCTTGAGCTTCTCCCGATGCGCGAAAGCGAGCAGCTTCGCCACTTCCGCCGTCGAGCCGGGGAGCGCGACGGCGAGCGGCTTCTGCCGGTAGGCCGTGAGCGCGTCGGTCTCATAAGCGGCGAGGCGCAGCGTGTCGTCGATGAGCGTGACGCCGGGCACCGCCTCGCGCAGAGCCGCGAGGATCGCGGGCCGGCGCGCGAGGATGGCCGGGTCGGGCTCGGGAAAGCAGATCAAGGAGTGCGGGAGTCCTCAGCCCGCCTTGCGGCGGTCCGCGACCGCGACCGCCTCGGAATGCATCTTCAACATGACGGAGAAACCCGAGCGCGCCAGCATTGAGAGCAGCTGCGCAGAGAGCGAGAAGGTGAACTCAGCTCCGCCGACCACTTCGATGAACAGCTCGACGGTCGCACCTTCGGCTTGCAGGCGCGAGAGAAACGGCTGCGAGCGTCGCAACTGCACGACGGCCGCAAGCAGCACCGCCTCGATCTCGACGACGCCGCGCAGGCTCGAATCGAGCTCGCGGAACTCGCCGGTCCAGTAGCTCTCATGATAGGTCCCCTCGAGCGGCTGACCCTGCGCCGTGCGGCGCGCCTCACCCGCCCTCCAGCTGTGCTGCGGCTCGAAACCGAGCGTGCGCGTGATCTCGCGTGGGTCGATGCTCGGGTGGCGGACGCTCAAAGAGACGGTGAAATTGTCGAAATTCGTAGAAGGGACGATGTCGGCCACGTAGCGCTCCTCCGGGGAGGGGCAGCATGAAGCACTCTCCGCCGCCTCGCAACTCGTTCGCATTGCGCACCGGACACCATTCGGATCGTCCGCGCTCGGAGAGCACGGAGCATACCTGAGGCGCGAACGGGGCCTCTCGCCGAGCACGCGATCGACGCGCGGGCGAGAGGAACTACCAGCGGGCTCCGGGATAGGCGCGCCTCAGGGATTGCAGCTCGGCGAGCAGCGGCTCGAGGTGCTCGCTATGCTCCCCGCGCCTGCCGTACGGCGCGGGGATGCTGCGCGGCGGCTTCGCCGGGGGATCGAGCGTCGCTTCGCAGAGCGCCCCGCCGATGAGCGCCGCCCAGCGCGCCTCGACTTCGAAGGGGTGCGGAGCATGGCCGGCGGCTGCCATCGCCTCGTCGACCTCATCGCCCGCGCACAGCTCGTCCGCGAAGCGCCCCAGCTCATCGAGCGCTGCAATGACGCGGCGGCGGCTCTCGGCCGTGCCGTCGGCGAGGCGGGCGAGCCAACCCGCGCCGTAGCGGAAATGATAGCGGCTCTCCGTGAGGGACTTCGAGGCGATCTCCGCGAGCCTCGGATCGCGCGAGCTCGCGAGACCCTCGAACAGTGCCATTTGAAAGGCATCGAGCAGCACCTGGCGGACGATCGCGGCCGCGAAGTCGCGGTTCGGCTGCTCGGCGAGCGTCGCGTTCAGAAACTCCCCGGGCCCGCGCAGGTAGGCCAGATCGTCCTCAGAGCGGCCGCGGCCCTCGAGCTCCCCGGCGTACGTAAGGAGGCTGCGGGCGCGCCCGAGCAGATCGAGCGTGATATTCGCGAGCCCCAGCTCCTCCTCGAGCGCCGGCGCATGCCCGATCCACTCGCAAAGGCGCTGCGCGAGCACGAGATTCGTGTCCGCAAGCCGCAGCACATAGCGGAAGCGAACCGCCGGGTCGGGCACCTCGGGCCCCGGGCTCAAAGATTCTTCACCTCATCCGGAATGTCGTAGAAACTCGGATGCCGATAGACCTTGTCCCGCGCGGGCTCGAACAGTGCGTCCGCCTCGGCGGGATCGGACGCAACGATGTCGGCCGACCGCACGACCCAGATGCTGATCCCTTCCTGGCGGCGCGTGTACACATCGCGCGCGTGCTCGATCGCCATGCGCGCATCGACGGCGTGAACGCTGCCGACGTGCTTGTGCTCAAGTCCCGAGCGCGCGCGGATGAACACCTCGTACAGCGGCCATTGTGCCCGGGCCGAGGCCGCAGCGCCGGCCGCAGCGCCGGCCGGGGCCGGGGCCGGGGCCGGGGCGCCATCCTCGCTCCGC
>JBOHZR010000023.1:0-15637 GCA_050738595.1 Steroidobacteraceae bacterium
ACTCGAGCCTTGAACGCGGGGGAATGGTTTCGTCTCGGTCTTCGCATCGGTACTGCTCCTTCCTCTGTGGGAATGTACAGCAGTCCGTCCACTTATCGCCGTGTCCGAAAACGTCAGGCCACCTCTCTTCTCCCGAGGACCGTCACTTTCGCGATTCAAGAATCTCTGTGGGGTTCGTCGAACAGCGATGCTATTAGGCTGAGCTTCGATCCGTCCCAACAAGGGGGAAGGAGCGGGCAAGAACGGACGCTCGCAAGGGGATTCGGACCTCTCACAACGCCGGCGAATACCGCACGCGTGGCCGCAATAATGGCGACCGCTGGCAGACAGATTGAGAGGGTCGGGCTGCCGCTCACCATTTCCGATATGCATCCGGGCGACATACTGGTTGCGGATCGGATCGATGTCCGGCTCGTGTCGATGACCGGGAGGGTACTCTATGAGGGCGCCGGGGTATGCGCGCGTGGAATCAGCGGCGTTGCGCAGGGTGTTGTGTGCTTCACCAATCAATTGGAGGTGTGGGCAAGCTCAGCCGGGGGCAAGAATGTCCTGAACGAGGAGGAGGAGCTGAATTTGCCGATTGGACTTTACGAACGAATAAAGGATGAGCCCGTACGTGTGGAAGTTACGTATGCACTCAGTCGATTCGTTGCTCGTTCGAGTCGAATGATCAATGCGACGGATGACGTGAAAACCCTGCCTGAGATGGGCTCCTGCGCCACCCGCATCGACGGCGATGGCGATGAGGTCGAGCTGGGTTGCCTCACGGACGTCGGGGTTCCGTCTTGCGCTCGTGTGGTGCTCGAGGATCCGCGGACAAACCAACGCAATCCCGAGTTGCGTCTTTGCAATCCACAGTACGGGCCGTTTCGCCGTGGCGGACTGGAGGATGCGGTCGAGCGCTCGCACCTGTCCATTCCTTTCCACGATCTATCAGGGCTCGCGCATTATCCTGTCGACAGTGCGGCAATAGAGCACGCTCGCATTGATGTGACCGTCTACGATCCTGTCGCACACTTCCGAACTAGCGTTACGGTACCGAGCGTCCGATTAGCGGACTGGGCGCCGCCGAGCAGTGATTCCACGGCGCCGGTTCGGAATTGATCGCGGCGTGACGCGTTCGACATCTAGAAATCCTGCATCAGCATCAGCTTGATGACCGTCGTATCCGTTCCCGGTGTGAACCCGTGTCCCACACCGAATTCGATGCCGTGGGAGCTGGTGCCAAGGTCCACCACCGCGAACAGTGTCTGTGATTGCTCGGGCGGGTCCAGGAACGCAGGCAGTCGACCGAAGTCGGCGTAATACTCCGCAGCCAGCGCAAACTTCTTCGAGAAGTTGTAGGCGACACGCGCCTCCGGCTCGAAGGTCAAGTTGTGAAGGCCGTCGAACTCGGTATCCAGCACAGGATTGATGATGAAATCCCAGCGACCCTGGTGCGTGCCGATGATGGGGCGTATCTCGCCGCTGAATCGATGAGGATCCCAGGTCGGCATGTTGTAGCTATACTCGAAGTTCACCCCGTAGAAGAACTCGCGGTCCGCCGCATCCGGCACGACGAACAGCGCTCGCAGTTTCACCCCCTCGAACAGCACTTGCCCGGTATTGGTGAAGCTGTAGATCGGCACGTAGGCGCCGGCCTCGAACCAGTCGGTGACGCCGTAGGCCCACTCGGGCACCCCATTTTCGGTGTGGTTGGGCACCACGCCGCCGGGGAAATCGGGCATCGTGCGTCCGTTCGGGGTGAAGTTGTTGTGCCAAGTGAGATTCCACTGTCCGACCGGAGTGATCTCCGCGTCGTACACCTGGATCTCATCGGTCTGCGCCACCGCCTGTCCGATCCGGAGAAGCGCTAGCGTCCCCAGTAGCGCCGGCAGCGATGATGCGACCCTCATCGGGCGCGAGCCCGAAGGTCCTGATCGGCATACGGACTGGTAAGCGGCACCGTGATGACGACGAATGCGTGGCGTTGGCTCACATGGCAGGCGTTGCACGCTGCGGTCAGCTGCGCATAGGCCCGATGAAATTCGCCGGCATTACGATCCTTGATCGCGGCAGTGACCGAGTCGAGAGAAGCGCGCGTCATGGCGACGAACAACGCCTGAGTATCGGCGCCGTTGTAAAGCGGAATCGTACGTGCGATGCGTGCGAATGCATTGCGCAGCTCGTTGACCTCATAGGCGGCATATGCCCAGTTGGCCGCGCGGCCTGCCACCCCGAGCTTGATGTGCCGCGGCTGCACGGCCATCGTCATCAGATCCCCGAAGCTCGGGCGATAGTCTGGCTGGGCGGCGGCGGGATGGCCCGGAGGCGGGGGACTGACACCCGGCGTGCTTGCGTTGTCAGCTCGTGCATTACGCACTGGTGTCGCTTGGTACAGCAACGCTACGGATAGCGTGCCGAGCAGCAGCGCCCGCATACGAGGACGCCGGAATCGCTTTTGTGCCATCGATTGACTCCCCGCCTGCCTCGATCGGCAAGCATCCGGCCCGCCTGGATGAGCCGATCCAGCGCCACGCGGCAAGATGCAGACGATTGCTTGCCCGTGCCGGCGGCTGCCGGCCCGGTGAACTCCTCATTGTACCGCGCGTGTTCTCAGTGGGCCGGCCGCTTTCCTGGGATGCGTTTCGGTCGCCGGCGACATGCACAGAATTGGCGGATCGTGGCATATGAGGCGGCAATGATTCTCATTGTGATCACCGGCATCTCCAAGCGTCTCTCCCGCGCCAGCGCTCGTCCCCGTGGGTATGCCGCGATGCCGTTGACCGATCGTGCTGACCGTCGGGCGTGACGAGTCGGTCGTCCAACGGATGTTTCGCGCCGACCCACACACGCAGAGCGTGCGCAGTTGCGCAAGGAGGTTGCGCGACCAAGCGTGCGTCGACCGCCAGACCCGGCGCGAGCCTGGATTCTCAAATGCCGATGTCCCGCTACGGTTAAGTTCAGCCTGATTCTCTCGGTCCGCCAACCTCTGTTACACTATTTGCTCCGCAGGTCGGTGTCGCGGCTCACGTAAGTCACGGTAAAATATTGGATTTCGCCGTGGCCGATGGAGTCCGATCGGCCACCCCAACCCCGCGCGGCGGGGCGGGTCGATTTTCACGAGCGGGCCATTAGCTCAATTGGTAGAGCAGCGGACTCTTAATCCGTTGGTTGAAGGTTCAAGTCCTTCATGGCCCACCAACGAAAACAAGGACTTCTGAGGGCTTTTCGCTTCCTCATCGCCTCGATTAGCCCACCGCGACGAGCACCGGCCCGGTACGGGCCCGGTAGCCGCGGAAGCGGCTCGGGGGACCCTCTCCGTGGGCAGCGCTCAGAACGGCAGCTCCAACGTCGGATTGTGGTTCCGTCCGATCTCTCCCCAGATGCGGTTGGGAAGGGCGTGCCGCGCGAAGAACACCATGCGGTAAATGCCGAGCCCCTGTTCGTTGTAGACGAGCGGCATGACCTCGTTGTACGGGAAGCCCAAGCTGACCACTCGCTGGTGCCAGTATTTGAAAAACTCCAGCTTTACGCTTGAGCTGTTCGCGCGAAGAATCGAAGGTTGCTTGCTCCAGCCCGGTGCGGCGCTCTCGAACCGGTTGCGTGTGGGGTCGAATTCCATCTCAATGTTGCGCTGGAGATCCATGGTCGAGAAGTTGATGAACAAATCGACCTTCGGCGGGGCGGGGCGGGGCGGGGCGGGATAGCCTTTCGGCGGCTGTTTGATGCACTCGGCTCCATGGTCCCTGTACCTTGCAATATTGCAATAGTTGCAATATTATCGAGCCGTGATGGGTGAGCAACTTAAAGCGGGACGACTGGAAGCAGGGCTGACGCAGGTTCAGGCCGCGCGGCGCCTGGGTGTGTCGCAACCCTACCTCTCGCAGCTCGAGAAGGGGGAGCGCCCCGTGACGGCGGAGCTCGCCCGCGCGGCCGCCACTCTCTACCGCCTTCCGGCTACCGCTCTGCCTATGCCGGAAACGACCCTGGAGGGTGCGGATCCGCAGCGGTTGGCGCGCCAGCTTGCCGGCCTAGGGTATCCCGGATTCGCACACCTGCGATCCCTCAAGGCGAACCCGGCGGCCGTCGTGCTCGGGAGCCTCGTGCAGAAGGACCTGCAGGTGCGGCTGGCCGAGGCGCTGCCGTGGGTCCTACTCACCTACCCGGACATGGATTGGTCGTGGCTGGTGCGTCAGGCAAAGCTGCACGATGTTCAGAATCGTCTTGGCTTCGTGGTTGCCCTTGCGAAGGGCGTCGCCACGACTCAGTCGCGGTTTCGCGGCGCCCTGGTGCCACTGTCTTCCGTCGAAGCGCAGCTGGAGCGGGCACGCCTGGCCCGCGAAGACACGCTATGTCGCGACTCCATGCCGGCAGCTGAACGGCGCTGGCTCGAGGACAGCCGCTCGCCCGTTGCGCGGCACTGGAACTTACTCAGCGGACTGACCGCAGATCAGCTGTCGTATGCCGCGTGAGAAGATTGACGTCGCCGTCGCAGAGCCCGCGGAGCCCTGGCGCTCCTTCCTCAGGGACCTCGATGCGGCGCTCAAAGGGTGCGTCGAGCTCCGCTGTCTGGGCGGCTTCGTCGTCGCGCAACACTACGGAATCGGCCGTGAGACGGCGGATATCGACTTTCTCGCGGCGACTACGCAGTCACCGGAAGATGACCTCGAAGCCATCGCGGGGCTCGGGTCCCCGCTCCATCGCCGGTACCGCCTCTACGTGCAACGCGTCGGAGTCGCGACGCCTCCGTCAGGCTATGCGGACCGATTGGCCCGTATGTTTCCCTCGGCTCCCTGGAAGCGGTTGAGGCTATTTGCGCTGGATGCGATCGATCTGGCACTCACCAAGCTCGAGCGAAACGCGGAACGCGACCGCGAGGACGTTCTGCGCCTTGCGCAGACCGGACGACTGGATCGTCACGCGCTGGAGGATCGATGACCCGTTCATCGAGATCGCAGATTCCCTTCCGGAGGATTGGCGCCAACGACCCGCTCCGCCATCCGCCCGGGAGCTTGGCTCACGCTGGGTCGCAGAATCGCGCTCTGTCGTACTGCGAGTACCGAGTATCGTCGTGGACGGCGAGTTTAACTATCTGCTGAATCCCCGCCACCCGGACTTTGCTCGGCTGGAAATCGGCGCACCGCGCGCCCCTTCTCCTTCGATCCGCGTCTGAGCTACCAACCGCGATCGTCATAACGAGCCGAAGAAGTCGAACAGCCGCGCGGAACGGCACGAACGGCTGCTGCGTGGTCAGCTGGCTGCCGTTGGCGATCGTCCGGAGATGACCGATCGCGCTTCGCAGGCGGATCGGCCGGGCTGGGTGCATCAGCGTGGTAAAATCAAAAAATGCCGCGGTTGCGCGACGATCGGTTTCCCAGGTCCACCCACTCCCATCCCGACTGGGTCATCGCAAGGGGCTGCCGTTAACAGCTGCTACGCCGCGGTCGATGCCCGCCGCCGAGAGATCGGCACGCTGAGAGCGATCGGCTTTGGCATGCCTTCGATCGCTACGCCCATCGTTGTCGAAGGGGTCCTGATATCACTGCTTGGGGCGTGCCTCGGGTCGGGCGGAATCGAAGACTCCGCGTTCCGGCTTCGTGTAAAGTGATTCTAAGGAGTGCGCACCATGTCTACTCGTCAAGCCGGAGAGCTCAGCGGTTACCGCTGGGTCATGTTGACAGTCTACGTACTGATGGCGTTAGGGCTATGGACGTGCTGGTTCGCTCAAGCGCCGCTGCTGAACGAGTACTGGGGACAACCGCCCTTGAGCATCAGTGTTCGCTGGGTCGGACTGCTTTTGTCGTTGCCCGGGCTGGTGGCCGTCGTTCTCGCAGTCGTCACCGGCCGCTGGGTCGATACGATCGGCGTGCGCAAGATGATGATGCTATCCGGCGTGCTCGGGTCCTTAGGCTTTGGGCTGCGCCCGCTGTTCGCGGCCTCATTCGTCGGTCAAGCCATTCTGACGGTCATCGCCGGTTACGGCCTTTGCATCCTGACGGCCTGCCTGCCGTCGACGATGATCCAGTGGTTCGGCCACGAAAAGGGCCATACCTACATCGGCATAGGCGCGGGCTCGTACTTCGTCGGAGCAGGACTCGGAGTGCTCGTGACGGCAAATCTTTTCGGGTCGATCGGCGCGAGAGGTGTATTCACTGTCTGGAGCATCGTCATGGTGGCCGTCACCATCATCTGGGCGATCTTCGCGCGAGACAAAGCGGAGCCTGGCACGGCGGAACGCGCCGCCTTCGGTCACGAGTTCAAGAAGGTCATGCAAACCGGTTCGTCATGGCTGATGCTCATTTACGCGGTCTTCATCTCCGGCATCAGCGTCTGTGCGATGCAATATTTGCCCGGGCAGATGACGGTCGCCCGTCACTTGCCGCCGGCGCTGGCGGGCTCCGTCGTCGGCATCTATGCGATCGCGATGGGCATCGGCTTGGCGGTGCTGCCGGCACTGGCCGGCCGCATCGGCAAGAAGAGAATCAGCGTCATGCTGTGCTCGATCACGCTCGTGATTTGGATCATCTACATGATCGTGCCAAGCTGGACCGCGGCATCGCTGCTGGTCTTCGCCGTGGCCCTGGGCTTCTTCTTCGAGGCGCCTTGGGCCACCGGCCTCGCTCTGCTGGAGAGTCTGCCGGGCGTGACGCCCGCCAACGTCGGCGTGGCGGCCGGTATGTGGACCATGGCCGTTAACACCGGCGTCTTCTTTCTCCCATTGATCTTCGGGTGGATACTCGCCAGCACGGGCGGGGCCGGCGGCACGGGCGGGCTATGGGCAATACTGATCGGCTACGGGGTTGGCTTGCTGGCCATGCTCGCCGCGCGCGACAACCACGCCACGGAAGGCCGAGTAGCCGGTGCAGGCGCCCCGTAGGCTGAACGAACTCGGTGCGGTGAAGCCGCGACGGGCCGTGTTCGCGCCGCCGGCAACCGGTGCCCGGCCGGTAGGAACGCACGTAATTCCTTGTCTGTGATCGCCAAGACCGTCGGTCCGCCCTAGCGCACATCCCAGGCCGCGAGCCGGAACAGAACTCTTTGCCGGCCGCGCGCCTGATGTATACACTGTATACGTGAGGACGCGAGACAGAATCCTCGCCGCCGCCCGCAAGGTTTTCGATCGTCACGGTCTTGAGGGGCTATCGCTGCGCGAAATCGCGGCGCAGGTGGGCATTACCCCGATGGCGATATATCGGCATTTCGACAGCAAAGAGACGCTGGTCGATGCGCTGGTGCTCGATGCGCTCAAGGAGTGGTCCGCGCTCGTAGCGAGCCTGCCTCAGGGGAAGGGGCTCGCCCAGCTCGAGCGAATCGGGGAGGCATTTCTCGATTTCGCGCTCGAGAAGCCGCGCCGTTTCGAGGCGGCCTTTCTGCTGCATTCGCGCAAGGCGCGACGCTATCCCGACGACTTCGTCGCGGGACGCTCACCGGCCGGCAACGTGCAGCTCAGGATCATCGAGGAAGCGGTGGCGCAGGGGCTGCTCGATGCCTCCTCGCCGATCGAGATCATGATGACAAACGCCGCACTCTCCCAGGGTCTGGTCACACTCTACCGCGCGGGCCGCATCGCCGGAGACGAGCAGGAGTTCCGCAATCTCTATCGGAGCGCCATGCGGCGCTCCATGAAGTCCTTTCTGCAGAAGGACGAGGCGGCGGCAAGCCGGGCGGACGATAGAGCTCTCCTCGGGGGGAGACGATGATTGAGATCGCGTGTGTCCTTCTTACCGCCGCCGGCTGCTACTTCTCGTTCGGACTCGGCAACTCGTGGTGGCTCGCGTGGCTGGCACCCATTCCGGTCCTGTGGCTTGTTTTCGCGCAGACGAAGCCCTGGAAGGCGTTCCTTGCCACCTGGGCCGCGTTTGCACTCGGATTGACCAGCCTCGCGCGGGCCTATGGTGGCGTCTTTCCGGCTTCGACACTGGCGCTCGACATTCTCGGTCCGTCGCTGCTGGTCGCGGGCGCCGCAATCGGCGCCCGACGGATCGAGCGTGCGCTTGGACCGGTCGCAGCGATGTTTACCTTCGCGGCGCTCTGGACGGGCTGGGACTTGCTCCTCTCGTTCGATCCCGCGGTAGGATCGATGATGTCGCCTGCCACTACCCAGGTCGGCGCACCGGCTCTCATCCAGAGCGCAGCACTCCTCGGATTTTCCGCAGTCACGTTTCTGCTCGGGTCGGTTGCTGCCGGAATCGCCCTGACCCTGCGTACGCGCAATGCGGCGCCGGTGCTGATCGCGGCTGGTCTGTTCGCCGTCAATGCGGTATACGGCTACTGGCGAATCTCGCACCCGCCCACGGCGACCCTGCGTGTTGCGCTCATCGACAGCAACACTTACGGCTATTGGGCTCCTGCCCACCCCGAGCACCAGCCAGCGTTCGCAATCGAGACAGCGGCGTTGCGAGTCATCGACGCCTACACGGCCCAGATCGAGAGCCTTCGGGGCCGCCACGTGCAGCTGGTCGTGCTGCCAGAGAATATCGCGAGGATCGACGACGTCTGGCGAGATCAGGCCTGGGCGAAACTCCGCGCGGCGGCGGACGCAACGGGTGCGACCGTCATCGGAGGTTTCAACGCCCGGCTTGACGGTGCCAGGCGCAACGTCGCCTTGGCGTTCATTCCCGGCACAGCTCAGCCGATCGCGTACGAGAAGCGGCACCTCGTTCCGATGACGGAGTCGGATTTCTTTGCGCCAGGCCGGGGGCCGCGCGCACTGCCGGATGGCATCGGGCTCGAGATCTGCCTCGACATGGACTCTCCGAGCATGATCCGCCGCGACGAACTGGCTACCCGGCCGAAATTGCTCGCCGTGCCCGCGTCGGAAATCGGTACGCATGGCGACTGGTCGAACCTCGGCCCTGCCGCGGATGATTGGTTTCACGCCCGTGACGCAATACTGAGGAGCGTTGAAAATGGCGTCCCCATGGCAAGAAGCGCGGGCCGTGGTCTATCGACGCTGAACGATCGCTACGGGCGGGTCATCGCACAGGCGCCGACTGCCGCGGGGTTCACGACCCTCGTTGGCGCCCTTCCGCTGTCCGGACCCGGCGGAGCGACACTTTACGACCGGATCGGCGATGCGTTCGGCTGGCTCTGCCTCGTGTTCGGGGTCACTCTGGTGGGCGCCTCCCGGCTCCGCGAAATATCGGCCCTCGTCATTCGGCTGGTTGCGACGTCCCTTGATCCGGACGGCTGACGTTCAGGAATGCTGGAAGCAGCGGCCCCGCCTTGATGAAGAAGTCCCACGCCATCAGCAGCGCGCCGGCAGCAAACACGACATCACCCGGCAGGCGCATCCACTGCCAGAGCAGGGTCGTCTTGTAGAATTCGTTGCTGCGCGCATAGGCTAGACCGTGCTCGTACACCGCGTCGAGCTGCGGCCAGCCGATGGGAAAGAAGTTAAGGAGAATCCAGAGCACGAGCCCGCCGTTGTAGAGCCAGAAGGCCCAGAGGCCGGGCTTCTCGTTGAAGACCGTGCGTTCGTCCGCCGCATATCGCAAGCAGAAGTACACGAGCCCGATCGCCAGCAGCCCGAAGGCGCCGAACAGCGCCGTGTGCGCGTGATTGAGCGTCAGGAACGTGCCATGTTCATAGTAGTTGACCAGAGGGGCATTGAGCGTGCCGCCGCCGAAGACGCCAGCGCCGACGAAATTCCAGAAGGCGGCGCCGATTACGTAGGTATAAGCGAGTCGGTATTTGAAATCCTGCTGCTTGCGGATCAGGCGATGATGATTGATCGCCTCGATAATCAGCAGAACCAGCGGCAGCACCTCGATGAAGGAGAACATGCTGCCCATCGGCACCCACATGCTGGGGCCGCCCGCCCAATAGAGATGGTGGCCGGTGCCGATGACGCCGCCGAGAAAGATCAAAATGATCTCGAAATAGGTCGCGCGCTCCGCGAGCTTGCGCGACACCAGCCCGACCGCCATCAGCAGATAGGCGCTCATGGCCGCAGCAAAGAACTCGAAGGACTGCTCGACCCACAGATGCACGACCCACCAACGCCAGAAATCGGTGAGCGTGAACGATTTTTCGATCCCGGTGAGCGGGATCATGCCAAAGGCATAGAGGACAGCGATGTTGATGGTCGAGGCCCAGATCAGGTTCTCAAGCCGGATATTCCCCGACCAGAACTGGCGCGTCGCCCGCTGGAGAGCCGTGCGCGACGGCCAGAGCGCACGGAACACAAGGATACTCCAGAGAACGAGCCCGGCGAAGAATCCTATCTGCCAGAATCGTCCGAGCTGAATGTAGGAGAGACCCTGATTGCCGAACCAGAACCAGCCTTTCTGAATGTAGCCCATGATGCCCAGATAATTGCCGAGAAGCGCACCGGCGACGACCAGCAGCGTGACCCAAAACAGGAAATCAACGAGGTGCTTCTGGCCGCGCGCCTCCTGTCCGCCCGCGATGGCGGGCGCGAGAAAAAGTGCGGCGCCGATCCATGAAATCCCGATCCACACAATCGGCGCCTGTATATGGACATCGCGCAGGAAATTGAACGGGAACCAGCGGTTGATGTCGATGCCGTAGAAATTCGTTCGATCGTAATAGGAATGCGCCATGATGGTGCCCGCGGCGATCTGCACCAGCAGCAATAGCCCGACGATGATGAAATATTTCCCGACCGCACGCTGGCTGGGCGTGAGCGCGCGGAATTTAGCCAGTACAGGGTCCATCGGCGCGTCGTCCGGATCGCTGAGCCAGAATTCATAGATGAACAGCACGACACCGAACGAGAAGAAAGTGAAGCAGAAGCTGATCCACGTCCAGCGGAAGGTGTTGGTCGTCGGCGTGTTGCCGACCAAGGGCTCATAGGGCCAGTTCTCCGTCCATGACCAGTTCACGTCAGGCCGCCGCGCGACGGTGGTGAGCGCCGAGTAGATCAGGAAGTCGGCGGTGGCGACCGCCTGTTCCTTGTTCAGACTGTAGGCGGGCGTCCAGCCGAGATCGGGTGCTGCCGTTGCCAGCACTTTGCTGAGCTCGGCCTTCTCCGTCACGATGGCAGAGGCTACGGGATCGGGAACGGTCAGAACGGGCTTGGTGAGATCAAGCCCCTGCAACGCCGTTTGCATGGTGACTTTCGTTGCGGCCTGCTGTTCAGCGTCAAGACCAGCGACAGGCTTGCCGAAGCGCGTCCGCGCGATGGCGTCCTGTGTCAGCGTGCCAAGCTGCACCAGAACGCTGGCGGTGTAATCCTCGCCGTAATAAGAGCCCATGCCGTACAGCGACCCGTAATCCATCAGGTCCGCTTTCTGAAATCCCTCCTTGCCTGAGAAGAGATCGGCCGAAGTCATCAGGGTCTCGCCGTTAGTGGTGACGAACCGCTCGGGTTGCGGCGGCGCGCGCTCATAAGTGAGGACGGTGGCCCAGCCCATCATGCCGAAGGTGATGACGGCCACGGCCAGCAAAATCCATTTGAGGACATTGCTGACTGGGTCGTGAAGCTGGTTTGCGGAGAGTGTCGAATCGAATGCCATAAATGTCCTCAATACGAGCCGCGAACCATCCCGGATGTGGTTGTCCGGTCAGTATACTCGCCAGTTGCGTAATTTTCCGGCGCTCGATGCGGCGGTGCCGGAAAGTCCAGGCTGAGCTCGTCTCTTCCGAACTTCTTCAACTTTCACGCAATGTGAGAGTTGAAGAAACGGTGAATTGACTGTTTGAAACGAAAAGACGGTCTCAACTCCGGTATGATTCGTGTTGCTACACGTCGAATCAACTCCGGGGAGGCGACCGTCTGTATGAAGATTAGCAAGTCCGAGGTTCATTGGAAAGCCCGCGCGCTGCCCGAGGTCCGCTTCGAGGACCAGCAGCTCACCTCCTTCGCCGGGCTCATCGTCTTTCAGCCCCTGTTCGAGCGGTTGCGCTTGAGGCAGCGGCTGCGCGGCTGCTTCGAGCACCTGAAGGTGAGCCCCATCTTCGGGCACGCCTCGATTGTCACGCTCTTGATCGTGCATCTTCTGATCGGCTACCGACGCCTGGCGGAGCTGCGCTACTACCAGGATGACCCCATGGTGCGGCGCGTGTTGGGGCTGAAGCGTCTGCCGGATGTGGCAACCGTCAGTCGCACCCTCGATGGGGTGGACAAGACGGCCGTGAGGCAGCTTCGCTCCCTGTCGCGTTCGCTGGTGCTGGAGCGGCTCAAGGAGCTTGCTCCGGCGCGCTTGACGCTGGACTTCGACGGCTCGGTGCTGGGTACCACGCGCATGGCTGAGGGGACGGCGGTCGGCTACAACAAGAAGAAGAAGGGCCAGAGGAGCTACTATCCGCTCTTCTGTACCGTGGCGCAGAGCGGGCAGGTGCTCGATGTGTCGCACCGCCCCGGGAACGTTCATGATAGCAACGGCGCCCGCGCCTTCATCCTCTCCTGCCTCAGTGAAATCCGGCAAATCCTGCCGCAGGCGATCCTCGAGGTGCGCATGGACAGCGCTTTCTTCAGCGATGAGATCGTCCGTGTGTTGGAGGCGATGGCCATCCAGTACACGATCTCGGTACCGTTCGAGCGTTTCTGCGAGTTGAAGGTGAAGATCGAGAAGCGCCTGATCTGGCGACGCTGCGATCGGCACACGAGCTTCTTCGCCTGCAACTGGAAGCCGAAGTGCTGGGGAAAGTCCCGTCGCTTCATCTTCATCCGCACGCGCGAGCCCATCCAGCGTAAGGAGCCGGTGCAGCTGGGGCTGTTCACCCCGTACGTGTACGGCTACCAGTTTAAGGTGATCGTCAGCAACTCGAGGCTTTCGGCGCGCAAGCTGTTGGTGCTGCACAACGGGCGCGGCGCCCAGGAGGGAATCTTCGCGGAGTTGAAGTCCCAGACGCAGATGGACTACATCCCCTGTAACCGCCGCACCGCCAACCAAACCTGGCTCCTCTCGGCGATCATGGCGCACAATCTGAATCGCGAATTGCAGATGTCGGCCGAGCCCTCCGAGCGCGGCACCACCGAGCAGCGTGCACCGTGGTGGTCGTTCGTGCGCTTGGGCACCCGCAGGATGCGATTGATCCAGCGCGCCGGACGGCTGACCAGGCCCAACGGGCATCTGACGCTCACGATGAGCGCAAATCCCACCGTGCAATCCGAGCTCTTGCATTACCTGAACGCCGCCGCCTGAGGAAAATCACCCGGTTTTATGCAATGGCTGGGTCTACTCAACCGAGCGGGTGAGCAAGCAACAGAAGACTGAGATCGCGCGCGCCATGGTGCGCGACGTGACCCACTGAGGACGCTCGCGTGGGTTGACGCGCGAGGTTCCGGGGCCTTGCTCGGTTGATTGCTATCGTCGGTAGCCGAGCCGCAGCTCACCGACTGACCGCCCATGTGCGGCCGGAAAATTGACGCAAGTGTCACCATCGATAAAAGCTCTTGCCTGAGAATGCTTTTACGCTTGAGCAGTGCCGCAACTTAGATATATCACGGCACCGGGTTACAAACGATAATCCACCTAAGATGTGATCGACCACGCGGGTCTGAACGAGCTGCAGTGCATCGACGAGACGTCGCGTGATGAGCTCATCTGCGTGAGAGGGCTCGGCGATTCCGCTCGGGTGCCCGTGACAAAAGACTACGGCGGCCGCGTTAGGCGCGAGCGCCTCCCGCACGACCTCCCGAGGATGCACGGCGGCCCCGTCGATGGTTCCCCGGAAGAGTTCGACGAACTCGATGACGCGCAGACGACTGTCCAAGAACAGGCAACAGAATGATTCGAAGTCGCGGTCGCCGAGCTTCAGTGTCAAGTAGTCGGTCGTGGCCTCAGGGGATGACAGCGGACTTCCACGACGCACCCGGCGACTCAGGTGCTCGCGTGCCGCGGCGATCACCTGTTGAGGGCTCGCGGGAACGGGTGTTCCAGTGGCATCAAGGCAATAGAGTGAGACGTTGCGCGACATGCTGGCGCTCCGAGGTCTGGGGCGGGATTGCCCAAGATCGCCCGTCACGCCGCAGCGCAGCTGTCAACGATCGCCGCCGCTTTGGGCGGCGACGCGTCCTCGCGCTCGTCGTTGACAGCAAGACCGGCGTGTTAGGATTGGGATTCAAGGCAAGCCCGCCCGCCCCTTCCTTTTCTTCTCTCTAGACTTCTCCGCATCAAATGGCCCGCGCCCTCTGCAAGAGATGAGTCCGCGGGGGAAGTGTCTGAGGGAGAGCCGCCGCAGGATCACATACGCAGCGCTCGTAAATTCCTACGATCGTGATGTGCACGAATAACGCCGTTTGGAGGGGCTCGCACGAACCGAGCGCGCTCCTACGCGCCCGTGGGCGCAGGCCTCTATTGCACGTCAGCGAATTCTGGTGCTTGCGCCGCTATTGATTTGTAGCGGTGCTGATCAAATCATGGCGCGCTGCGTCATCTTCTGTAGCTAACTGAAGACAGGGAACGGAACGTTTCCTGCGTTGTCCCTGATCAAGTAGGACAGCCTCAGGTGGCTTGATGACTGCTGATGTGGAGTGGTTCGAGATTCAGCTCGCCGTGGCCAACTGGAACCTTGACGCCGCACTCAGTGCGCCAGCCAAAGCGGTCCCCGACCACCGCGAAAAGGCGCAAGAGACATGCACCCAGATGCTAGCCGCGCTCACGAATGCCGATTTGAGTCTTGATCAACGAGAACAGATCGAGCAGCGGATCAATGCCTTGAAGGTGCGATTGGAAGCTCTCCCCGATAGTCACTAGGGCGCTTTGTTTGGGATTGCGGGTCGGCAGGCGGATCGGATGAGTTCCTCGTGTTCGGGTCTTTGGCAGCGTCCTTGCCCTTTCTCATTCCGGCGTCCTCGATCCGAAAGGCGTGCCACCAACGGTCCGTCCCAACGCCGTGCCACATGTCACGATCGGCTTCGTAGATTGCGAAGGGCAGTCCACCCGCCGTCAGCGTCGTGCCGTGGATGGAAATCCCCGAGAGCTCATCGGAGATGCTGGGCGCCTCGCGCGGCAAGCCAAAGAGCAGCCGGCACGGTCCTTCGAAGCGCACTCCCGACCACTGCCGGCCGGAGTACTGCCAGACTCCGCTCGAGTAGCGCACCAGCGGCTTGCCGCGACTGACCCGCTCGGGGACCCACACCGCCGCCCCGGTGATGCGAAAAACCAGCTCGGCGGTCACCAGTTCGGCCGGACCGTGCTCTGCGATCACCACCAGTCGAATCATGTGTTATCCCATTCCCCCTGAACCCCATTCCCCTGGGTTTCCTACCAGCACGAAAGATTCCTGCATCGCTCACAATCAGTGTCGTGAGCGGCGCGGGAGCATATTACTCATCCCGGTGCACGAACAAAAATGCCCGCGGCGGCCCCGTACGACCGCGGGCGCAAGCGTCAACGCGTCCGCTGGGGCCGTTTTTGCGAGCCCTTCCGCTCCCCGCTCGGGCCGCCGTCGACATGCCGATCTTTTCATCGAGGGCACTCATGACCATTGGACACCGATAGAGCTCGCTGAACAGTACTTTGCTGCCATCTCGGCGCCCCACAAAGTTCTTGTCCGCTTCGACGGCTGCCACCACTTCGTCGTGATGAACAGACCGGGCGCTTTTCTACAAGAGCGCCTAGTGCGGGTTCGCCCACCGGCATGCCGGAGTGCGGCACGCTCATCGCGCAGGGCAACGGATGCCCTTACAAGAAGGCGCTGTGAGAGTCGATATCGCAGGCGCAACTCAAGCCGCGTTCGTGTG